>JBMLQR010000272.1:33600-36327 GCA_049241465.1 Saprospiraceae bacterium
TTTTCAATGAGCTGCTTTCCCTTGTTGGTCGCTTCACCATAACGGGGCAAAACGGTGCCCGGAGTCATCCAGCGGACATCAGGCCCGGAAGTTTCTGCAAAAAAGGGCTGTCCCCATTCATCGAAAGCAATACCCCAGGGATTCGGTATAGATAATTGAGCTATCCTGTCCAATTTGTGCCGTTGCGGACTGTATCTGTAAAAACCACCATTGGTAGCCCTTACCGTTCCGTAAGCCGTTTCGACATTGGTATGTAAAAAGACACCTTCCCCGGAATAAATGGCGCCGGAAGGATCGGCACAAAAAGCACTACTATTATGGTGAGTATCATGGTCATCGAAACCACTCATTAAAATTTCTTCTTTGTCCGCCTTGTCATCTCCATTGGTATCGGTGAATAATTTTAGGTTGGTACCCTGGGAAACATAAACCCCTTCAGGAGCAAATTCAAACCCGAGTGGAAGGTGCAAACCATCTACAAATACCGTTTGTTTATCGGCCTTCCCGTCGTTATTGGTATCCTCGAGGATGATTAATTTATCGTTAGGTTTTGAATCTCCTGGTTTATAATGTGGATAACTAGGCATGGTAGCCACCCAAAGTCGTCCTTTATTATCAAAAGACATTTGCACCGGATTTGCAAGATCCTTGAATTCAACCTCCGAAGCAAATAGTTCAATTTTATACCCTTCCGGAACTTTTAATTTAGCTAAGGCATCTTCACCATAGAGATATTTTAAACTGCCATTCTGTTCCGGATTAAAATTGGTTTTAATCTCAGGGAGACTGCGGGTATTTTTATCTGCTTCCTGTAAATTGGTTTTCTCACCTTTTTGGGCAGCCAGCCAAATGGCCTTATCCCTGATGGTAAGCATTTGTCTGATTTTCTCCAATTCAGCAGGATAATTATCAGGCCCAAAAGGATCATACCTTCTGCCATAAACATGTACCCCATTTGGTATCTTATAATCATTATGCCAAAGCCAATTTTTTTCCATCACCATATCATGGATTAATGCTCTGTTTGCTTCCGCTTTTTTAGTTGCTGAACCAAAAATTTCGTCTGACAAATAGACAGCCAATTTTTTATATCCATCACCATTAAGTTGCATCCCATCGATAGTCAAAGGTTTATCCGTTTCCGCATACCATTTTTTTGATGGTGTAAAGGCATCTACAAAACTTACATTGTTCTTATCTGCTACCTCTTTCATAGCCTGGGTATATAACCAGATATTCTCATTTTGACTATCACCTTTTGGTACATCCATCAGGTGAGTTACATCCTGATAAGCTGTTGGAGAAACGATAACCAACTGAGGAGCGGAGACCCCATTATATTTTTGACTAAGGGTATGCTTTATAAATGCATCCAATTCATTCTTATAATTTTCCAAATTTTCCCTACCATCAAAAGATTCACTAAAGCCAAAAAAGGCAATAATGATATCCGTTTTTAGGTTGGTCAGCCACTTATCCGGGCTGTCAAAATGTCCCTCACTATCGGATTTTTTAGCAAATTCAGATTGAAATTTTTCTGCACCCGGAAAAGCCCAGGGAAGATTTCTTGAGGCATGAGGCCTAAAACCAGGCGTATCACCTCCGTCACACATATTGCGGATAATCAATGATTTTTCTGGATAACGGACATACATTTCCGTTTCAAAATGACCATAATTCATCATTCTGGAACCCAGGTTACCTCCGATCAGAGAAATATGGGCACCATTTGAAATTTCTATGGTATCATCCTCAAAAAAGTTAATCAAAGAGACGAACAAGAGAACGATGAATATAAATGAATAAAAAGACTTATTTGGGTTAAACATCTTGTACTGATTTAGCATAAATATTTTAGAATGAGAACATCAATCGTTGACCATACCTCTGTACGGCACATTGATATTGAGATTACCTTTCCATTTTTTGGGTATTTTCAATCCCAATTCCCAATGGATGGCATTAACTAATAAACGTTGAAAAGATTCGACGGAAAAATCTTCAGGATGCCCCATCGTGGTAGTAAAAATTTTTGCTCCGAACGAATTGGTACCTACCCAGGCGACAGGATTTTCGATGGCTGCCCTTTCAGGATTTACCGCTTTTCCCATGAGTAACCATTCAGAACCTTTTGTCGGATAGTCAGGTAAGACCCTGTAAAGCCATGATCTGACATGAAAATTGGGCTCAACACCGGTCAAAATAGGATGATTTTTTGCTTTTTCAATGACAGAAACATCTGTAGAGCTCTCGTGGCCATAGTGGGTATGAGCTGCTTTTCCACCCCATCCTGGAGGAGCATTCAAAGCAAACTCACCGAAAGCATTCCATTTTTCAGAAGGGTGGTTTTTAGGAAAATTAAAAGCATGCGTAGTGGTACGGAAACCCATGACCGGCTTACCTGTTTTTAGATATTCTTCGATAAGCGCCAGTTGCTCAGGAACCAATTGCCTCCAACGCAGATAAAAAACGGCAAGATCTGCGTCTTTAAGTGCTTCCAGTCCGGGGATATTTTTTTCACCATTTTGATTGGGAAATGAGGTAAGAACCTTCGTTTGAAAATGATATGTTTTCTCAAGTTCCGCAGCCAATAAGGGCAGAGTTTGCTCCCCTCCATATTCGTGATCACCGGCAACAAAAACAATTAGCGGTTTTTTTTGAGCGACCGCTGCATCCATAAACAAGGAAAAAGCCAGTAGAAGAAATATCCCCTTTTTCATACATTAG
>JBMLQR010000273.1:0-7021 GCA_049241465.1 Saprospiraceae bacterium
TAGGTAATAAAACCATCATCGCCACCTTAAATAAAGGTTAATTTATAAACAAAAGCAGCATTTCAGCCTTTTAGCCGTTTAAAGTAATAGTAATGCTTATTTTGGGGTTACATTTGTTTGGTAAACTTAACATTTGTATTATTTTTACGTAAATTTTTTTACACATTAACAAAATTAAGATTGGTATGAAAAAACACTTACTAGTGCTTTCATTAACTTTCTTTGGTGCGATTAGTGTTTTTGCACAAAGAACGATTAGTGGTAAAGTGACCGATGCAGGTGGTGAGCCGCTCATCGGTGCCAGCGTGGTGGTTAAAGGAACCAGCTCTGGAACCGTAACGGATATCGATGGAAGTTACAGTTTATCTGTACCTTCTGATTCAAAAGTTTTGGTGTATTCTTACACTGGATATGAATCAAAAGATGTCGAATTAGGTGCGTCAAACACCGTTGATGTAATACTTGCAGAAGGAGCTGAACAGCTTTCTGAAGTTGTAGTTACAGCTCAAGGTATTACTCGTGAAAAAAAGGCGTTGGGTTACGCCGTTTCAGGAGTTGATAAGAAGGAAATTCAGGACAGACCGTTAGCGGACGTAGGTAGAGTGCTTCAGGGTAAAATTCCTGGTGTTTCTGTAACTTCCACTTCAGGTGTATCTGGAACTGGTACAAACATTGTAATTAGAGGATATTCTTCAATTACAGGCTCTAATCAGCCATTATTCGTAGTGGATGGAGTACCTTTTAACTCAAATACGAACCAAAGAGGTGGCTTCACTCAAGGTGGACAGTCTTCTTCAAGTCGTTTTTTAGATCTTGATCCAAATAGTATCGAGAGTGTAACGGTATTGAAAGGTCTCGCTGCAACAGTAACTTATGGTGACCAAGGTCGTAATGGGGTAATTCTTGTGACTACAAAAAGTGGTTCAAAAAAAGCAAGAAAAGCTGAATTTCAGGTAACTCAGTCTGTTTTTACAAATACAGCTCATTTACCAAGATATCAGAATACTTATGTTGGAGGTTTCCAGCAAAATATTGGTTATTTCTTCAGTAACTGGGGACCAACCATTGAGGAGGCAAAATTATATCCTTCTCAAAATACAAATGCTGCGTTAACAAACCACCCTTATGCATTCCTTTCTAATGCTGCATTGAGAGCTGGTCAAGCTGATTACGTTGCTTCTGTTTCTCCTTACAAAATGGAGGTGTTTCCTAATAATATTAGTGATTTCTTCCGTCAGGGTAACATATATAACACAAGTGTAAATGCTTCTGGTGGTGGTGATAACGTGAGTTATAATATATCTGCGGGTTATTTAGACGAGCAAGGTTATATTCCTAACAATGGTTTAAAGAAGTTAAATTTAGGATTAGGTTTGAATGCTAAATTATCGAACAAATTATCGGTAACTACTTCATTCAGCTATTCTAATACTGACCAGTATTCTCCTCCTTTGAGTGGTGGTGGTGGAAACAATGCTTATGATTTCCCATCTGTTCTGGCAAACGTTATGTACACACCTCGTCAGGTTGACTTGATGGGATGGCCTTACGAAGATCCAACTTCAAAAGCATCTGTTTACTTTAGAGGAGGTAATGATATACCTAATCCTCGTTGGGTATTACAGAACTATGAAACCTCTGGTGTAGTAAATCGTATTTTCTCCGCTACCAGCTTTAACTATCAACTAGCAAAGGATTTGACTTTGTTATATAAAGTTGGATTAGATACTTACAGTGAATCTCAGGAATTCAGATTCAATAAAGGTGGCGTTCAGTTTGTAAATGGTTACTATAATACCTGGGATATCCAAAATACCATTTGGGATAACACGGTAATATTAGGTTATAATAAAGCTATTTCTAAAAAATTAAGCGTTGCTGCTCGTCTTGGTGGAAACATGCGTAACGATACTTATCGTAACGTATTTGTACAAAGCCAGAATCAATTGGCAAGGGATTTATTCCGTCACTCTAACTTCATTGATAACGTTGCTTCTGACGGAATTCAAGAGGAAACCAGAATGGGTGTTTTCGGTGAGGTAACTGTAGATTACAATAGCTACATGTTCTTGAATCTTGCGGGAAGAAATGACTGGACGTCAACCGTTGAAAAGGAAAACCGTCGTATTCTTTACCCTTCTGCCAGTTTATCGTTCGTTCCAACTTCTGCTTTCCCTGGTTTATCCAGTGATTTCTTGAATTTCTTGAAAATCAGAGCAGGTGTAGGAACTTCTGCAGGTTTCCCTCGTCCATATCAAACAAGAAATATTCTTGATCAAAGTGCCCGTGCATGGTTATTGCCTTCAGGTGCAGCTGTTCAAAGTCATGCCGTAAATAATTCCTTAGGAAATCCAAATTTACGTCCAGAGTTACATACAGAATTTGAATTTGGTATTGAAACAAAATTGTTAAAAGGTTTACTTGGTCTTGATCTTACGGTTTATCGTCGTGACACTCGTGATTTGATTACCAGTGCACCTCTTGATTTTGCAACTGGTTATTCTTCAACTACTATCAATATTGGTAAAATCAGAAACGAAGGAGTTGAGGTTGCTTTAACAGGTACCCCAATTTCAACACCTGATTTCCAGTGGAATGTGACATTGAACTATACAAGAAATAAACCGTTGGTTTTAGATCTTGGTGGTACACTTCAAGAAGTTCAGGTGAGTGGTTTTGGTGGCGCTTTAGGTAACTATGCTATTGTAGGTAAGCCATTTAATATGATTAAAGGTATTGGCTACCGCAGAAATGCGCAAGGTCAGGTTTTGGTTGACGGTGGTGGTTACTTAGTAAGTACGCCAGATGCAGTTGTTTTAGGTGATCCTAATCCCGCGTTTACAACAAGTTTAATCAATGGATTCAACTATAAAGGATTTACCCTTGATTTCATGATTTCTTACCGTCATGGTGGTGCCTTGTACAGTAGTACGGCTGGAGCTTTAATGGGAAGAGGTCTTACAAGTGATACGGGCAAAGATGTATATGACCGTGCACAAACCTTTATTTTCCCTGGTGTTCTTCAATCTGATGGTACGCCAAATAATAAGCAAGTTACTGCATCTGACGTAGGTTTCAACAATTTATATTTCTTTGGTGATGAAGGTCGTATGTATGACGGAACAACCATTCGTTTACAAGAAGTTTCTTTAGGTTACTCCATTCCTCAGAAGTTAGTGGAGAAAACACCATTCAAAGGCATTTCTCTTTCAGTAAGTGGAAATAATCTTTGGTATAAAGCTTTAAATCTTCCTGCAGGACTTAATCTTGATACTGATAACCTAGGTTTAGGTGTAGGTAACGGTTTAGGCTTTGAGCTTTTAACAGGTCCAAGTGCTCGCAGAGTAGGTGGAACTTTAAAACTAACTTTCTAATTGGCAGTATTGCCACATTTTTTTCGTCTTAATAAAAAACAAAGAAATGATACATAAAATCAAAATGTTGTTTTTGATATTGGCGGTTACCGTGGTTAGTTCATGCGAATTAGATTTGCTTGATAACCCCAATGCGGTAACGGTTAGTAATGCTGATATCAATTATCTCCTCAATTCAGTGACCGCTGGATATGCAGGAAATTTTAACGGATTTAGTGATCCTGGTATGCGTTTAACAAGAATGTTAAATCAAGGATCTGTTATTTATGATAATGCCGTTTCTCCAGGTAGTTCTGACGGTCGTTGGAGTAGCTCCTATGCAGGAGTACTTGCTGATGTTTCAGCTACTATAACTATTGCAGAAAAGGGAGAATTATTTGTACATGCAGGTATTTCCAGAGTGGTTCGTGCAATGGTTCTTATGAATTTAGTGGATTACTTCGGTGACGTTCCTTTCAAAGAAGCCATCGACCCAGCTAATTTTAATCCTGGTGTAGATAAAGCTGCCGATGTCTATGCAGCAGCTTTGGCTGATCTAAACAAAGCTATCGAAAATTTTAACGCCAAATCAAAATCTGGTGCTTCAGGTGATTTATATTATGGCGGTAATACAGATAGCTGGATTCGTGCGGCGAACACTATGAAATTGAAATATTATTTGAATAGAAGACTAATAGATGCAGCAGGTTCTACCTCTGCTATCAATGCTTTAATTGCAGATAATAAATTGATATCAACTGCTGCACAAAATTTCACATTTAAATTTGGAACAAATTTAGTGAATCCTGATACCCGCCACCCTCGATATGGTGGTCAATATAGCCCAACAGGTGGAGGTGATTATCAGTCAAATTCATACATGGCTCAATTATTTGATGGCGGCCGTGGTTTCCAGGATCCAAGAATCAGGTATTATTTCTACCGTCAAACTACAACGAATACTAAAGATATTAACGAGTTACGTTGTATCACATTAGTTAAGCCTAATCACTATGGCACAAAAGACGTGTTCTGTGTTGCTTCACCAAACGCAGGTTACTGGGGTCGTGACCATTTAAATAATGAAGGTATTCCACCTGATGGTTTAAAACGTACAGCTTGGGGTATTTACCCTGCCGGTGGATTATATGATAACGATGGAAATAGGGGTGTTTCTTTAGGTGCTGGTGCAGGTGGTGCTGGTATTCACCCAATTATGATGCGCTCTTTTGTTGACTTCATGTTGGCTGAATCGGCACTTACATTGAAAACAACTGGTGATGCAAGAGCATTATTGAAATCTGCATTGGAGAAATCCTTTGCTGATGTTCGTTCTCTTGCTTTAGGTACTTCAGAAGCATCGAAAATTGCTGCTTTTGAAGCGGATAGAGGAATTAAATGGTCTGAAGATGTAACCAAATATGTTGATTATGTTCTAGCTCAGTATGATGCTGCTCCTTCTGCAGATGCAAAATTAGACATTGTAGCTACAGAATATTGGGTGGCATTACATGGTAATGGTATAGAATCTTATAATCTATACCGTCGTACAGGTAAGCCTTCTGGTCAACAGCCAGCGCTGGATCCAAATCCAGGTCCGTTTGCCAGATCACTTTACTACCCGTTATCTTATGTAACGCGTAATAAAAATGCAAAGCAAAAGGCTAATGCTGCTGTTCAGGTATTCTGGGATAATAATCCAGCTAACTTTATTAAATAATCCTTTCACGGATAAAAAAATTGATAAATATGAAAAATTTATTAAAAATCGGGATGTTGCTTTCTGCCTTCTTCTTGGTTTCCTGTGAAACGGAAATGGTAGAACGTCTTGATGAATTTAGTTTTGAACAAGGTGGTTATATGAGAACGGTTACTCCTTTTCCTATTCCTATCTTTTCGGTGAGTAAAGCAAATATGGCGGGTACGAACATGACAATGGTTTTAGAAGCGGTAACGCCTAATGCAGGTGCCAATTTTGATACCTACGAAATGGTTATTAGATTTTTGGACAATACGCCTGCGAATGGTTCAAACGCTAGGACAGACGTGGCTTTAAAAACGCTTAATGCCAGTAATTATGCTAAAGATCCCGGTACAGGTTATCCTCGTACCACTTTAGTAGTAACAGGTAAAGAAATGCAGGATGCTTTAAAGTTAACTGCAGATCAAATTGCTACTGGAGATCGTTTTGAAATTCGTGCTAAAATGAAATTAAAAGATGGTAAAGTATTTGATGCAGCCAATTCCAGCGGTGATATCGTGGGTGGTGCATTCTATTCTTCTCCATTTTTATACAGAGCAAATGTTGTAAACTAAATTCCAAATTCTATTTGGTTTTTTATACCTGGCGGTGGATTTTTACTAAATCCACCGCCTTTTTTATTTTATTTTGTATTTATTTTTTTGATTTTATAAAAATTTTACTTATTTATTGCGTCCCTTACTAACAATAAATTAATTTTACACTAACTATTGTTTATTATTAACAAAAAATGGATTAGTATGAAAAAACACTTACTAGCACTTTCGTTGGTTTTCTTTGCAGCTATAGGAGCTTTTGCGCAAAGAACAATCACCGGTAAAGTGACTGATTCAGGTGGAGAACCACTTATCGGTGCCAGTATCCTCGTAAAGGGATTAAGCACAGGTACAGTTACGGATCTCGACGGTACTTACAGCTTAGCTGTGCCAGCAAATGCCACATTATTGGTATTTTCTTACACAGGGTATGAAACAAAAGAGGTGGCCTTGGGCGCTTCAAATGTTGTGGATGCTACCTTAGAGGAAGGTGCAGAACAATTATCTGAGGTTTTAGTTACGGCTATTGGCATTGAAAGGGACAAAAAGGCAATGGGTTATGCCGTTACTAATTTAAGTTCCAGCGATGTCCTCCAAAGATCTGAGGCTGACCCGCTAAGGGCAGTAGCAGGTAAAATTCCAGGCGTTACTATTACCGGCTCAGGTGGTGGACCAGGTACTTCAACTAAAATTAACATCAGAGGTTTTTCTTCCCTTACAGGAAATACTCAGCCTTTGTTTGTTGTCGATGGGGTTCCTTTTGATAACTCGGTGAACGCAACAACGGGTGCTCAATCTGGTGCGCAGTTCTCGAATCGTGGTTTCGACATCGATCCTAATAATATTGAGTCTATGACCGTATTAAAAGGTGCAGCTGCTTCGGCTCTTTATGGCTCGAGAGCAACTAACGGTGTTATCGTTATTACTACTAAGTCTGGAAGTAAAGGTTCAAGAAAGGGATTAGAGGTTACTTACAACTCTTCTTTCCAATCTGAACAGATTTCAGGTATTCCCGATTATCAGGATGTTTATGGTCAAGGTTCAAACCAAGTATATAACGGTGGTTTCATCGGTAACTGGGGTTCTCCTTTTGCAGAACATGTAGATCGCTTAAATGCTGCTTACGGAACAAATTATTCTAAAGTTATCGTTCCTGGTTACCCAGAAGGTACTGTTCCGCATCCACTCGTTTCTGGCGGTTTCGCTGCGTCTCGTTTCCCTGCGGTATTCCCTGAGTTAATGAAGGACGGAAAAGCAATGGCAGTTCCTTATCGCCCTTATGATATTATCGGACCTTTCTTCCGCGATGGTGGCTTATTTGAAAATTCTATCAATATTAATGGTGGAAATGAAAAATCAGCCCTAAATGC
>JBMLQR010000274.1:0-1821 GCA_049241465.1 Saprospiraceae bacterium
GCAAAATCGGGGCTTTGGGTAAGCCCAATACGAAGAGGATCATCGCCAGATAATCTAAACGAGGTAATACCGAAAATCAAGGTGGTAAATCAATGTAGCCCCTTTCTTATTTTTTCATTCCGAAACATTTCCGAAACAAATGACAAATTAAGCCTGTTTTTGGGCTGCTTAATGGTATCTAATTATATTTAATAGCTAGTACTTTATCTGACAGTCAGGGTTGTTTTTTGGTTTTTAAATAGAATATTATACCTCGGATCAAATTTTGTAGTGTATTGACAGTTTTGTGCTTCGAAATCCACTATTGGGACGAGAGTAATAATTAAACGTGTCATCCTCAACGGTGATTTACATCAAGTTTTTTTTGATCTTGCCAATATGAATATGGTATTCACCCTGCTTCTTTTTAAATCCAATAAACTCTGTTATCAGCCTACGAGAGTTAGTGTTGTAGCCATTAATGAATTCTATTAAATCATAGGTTCTTTTTTTGCCGTTTTTATCATACAATCTGCTTGTCCAAAATGGAGATACTTTCCGATACTCTGTTTTCTTTTCTTTGGTCATGATTTTATCATACCATTCTCCCTTAATAACTATTTTAAGAGTTGGTTTTTTTGTTGTCTTCATTCTTATGATTGAGAAGCTTTTTTAATTTCGACAAATGCGATTGGTAATGCAACTGTATCTTTTTGGTTATGTTTATTATTCAGGAATCAATCTAAATCTCCCCCTGATATTTTGGTTGTAATATGAACCGATTGAATTGGCATTTTTAAATTCAATCCACACTCGGTACGGCACTTTTTCATGGATATATTCTTTCCCTTTAAAGGTTGAATAAACAAAAAACCCAGTATTTCCGTCACAGGAAAAATAGACTGCATTAGCAATCCATGAACTTTTCCCGTAGGATAATCTGTCAGTTGTCTTGAAGCTGGCACTTTTGATTGCTTTCATTGCCTGATTGTAGGATTGAAAATTGTCAGGTAAATCTTTGCAGGTTTGGGCAAAGGATGTCCCTCCGATTATAACTAAGAGGGTGAGTATGAAGATTACACGGTAAATACCCTTTATCTGGTGGCACAATCTCTTCTTTGTGAACATATTCTATAACTATTGTCTTACAAAATAACAAGATTTCTTAATTTGTAGGTCATCAAAACCCTTTTCTCGGAATGTTCTGGATGTCTTGGGGGGAGAATGGTTGTCTTGACTCATTAATACTGCAAAAATTGCCTGAAATCAAAAATTGATGAGAAAGGTCGGGTGAATTGCTTGGAAACAAAATTTTTATCTTAAAAATTAAATCGAATTCTAATGAAATTTCTTTTATTTTTTTTATCAATAGTATGTTCATTTAGTTGTTTTTCACAGCAAAAATTTCAGCCTGATTCAGCTCACACTGTTTTTGCAAGTGTCAGTATAACTGGTAAAGTATTTAAGAAAGGAATTAGTGTAACAGTTGATTTGGGGGAGAAAGAGAGCGTGCAAATAATAGCCGATTTATTAAGCAAAGAATTATCAAAATTTAAGTCTTACATAGGTGTTCTAAACAGGTTAAGTGAGTATGGGTGGGAATTTGTTACTGCAATACCTTATACCTTCAGTTATCAAGGTTCTGGGGAAACTTATAAGCTCGAATTTATTTTTAAACGTAAGGCAGAAAATTGGGTGGGCGTAAATCCTTTTAAATAGGGAAATTATTACCATTTTAATACAATTCCATCTTTCAATTCATCGATAAATTGGTCGTTCTTTTGCCTCTGAACATCAGCTCAATTTCTTAAAATGAAATTAGAAATATTTCACTTTTAGCAT
>JBMLQR010000275.1:0-1449 GCA_049241465.1 Saprospiraceae bacterium
GCCTCTGTTATTGATATTGGATGTCCTGCTGCAAGAAATGGTTCTATTGTGGTTTCTGCTTCCGGTGGAGTTCCAGGTTCAACGTATGTGTATATTTGGAATAACGGAGTACGAGGTCCTTCTCTGAATTTAATTCCCCAGGGTACCTATTCTATAGAAGTTGAGGATAGAAATAATTGTAAATATACCCAAACCTATACTTTAAAGGATCCAACACCAATTGTGGTGACCCTTAAAGCGACGCCAACCCTCGATGATAGAAACTGTGATGGAAAGATTACCGCTTCAGCAACCGGTGGATTTCCTCCATACTATTACTCCTGGCCACAGGTTGCTGGAAAAAGAGATTCGTTTTTATTGAATCTTTGTCCTGGGATTTATGGACTTCAGTTAACTGATTCAAGGGGTTGCGCACCTAATCCTGCTATCTCTGTAGTTGAAGTAAATGATGAAAGGTTTGATTGTTTAGAATACCGCAAACTGATTACCCCCGATGGAGATGGCTTAAACGAGGAATTTATTATTAATTGTGTAACCTTTGACCCAAAGTTTCAGCAAAATCAACTTCGTATTTTTAATCGTTGGGGACAACTCGTTCTCGACCAGAAAGACTATAGGAATGATTGGAAAGGTACGACTATAAATGGTGAGCTTTTACCTCAAGGAGTATATTATTTTACTCTGGACTTTAATGGCGATAAACCATTGGAAGGTTCTATTACCCTGTTAAGGGAAAACTAATTTATCGCCAAAGTGCTAAAATATTAATCCGAGATTCATGAAAAATTTATTTCTCCCCCTTTTGTTCCTTCTTTTTTGTTCAGGGTCTTTGCTCGCTCAAGATGAAGCTAATTTTTCTCACTATACCGTAAATCCAGTGTTGGTGAACCCCGCTGCTTCAGGTTTACGTGGCTTTCATCAGCTGCAAGTAAATGGTCGTTATCAATGGTCCGGTATTTCAGATAGTCCAAAATCGTTAAATGCTCTCTACAACGGGCCTTTAGGAGATAAATTTGGACTGGGCGTTGGCGTTCTTTCAGAAAATGCAGGCCTTCTCTCCAGAACAAAGGCTATGGTGAATTACTCTTTCTTTTTTGATATTAAAGAAGATTTTTTTCTGTCCGCCGGTTTTTCAACAGAATTTCAACAACTACGTTTGAGAAGTTCCGCCATCTTTGCCGATATTACTAATGGAAATAAATATTACGATCTCAATGATCCTATAGCGGAAAATGCCGTTGCAGGTATCGGTCGTTTTGATGTGGCACTGTCTGTTATGGCTGGGTTTGGTAACCCCGTAACACAGGGAAGTCACGAAAGACCTACCTATTTAGGGGTGACTTTTTCTAATATTGTGGGGAATCGTCTCGATAATATCGCCATAGTAGATGTAAATAAATCTTCTCCTTTCGATTACTATATGTTACTGGCTGGACACAAGATTAAATC
>JBMLQR010000276.1:0-6609 GCA_049241465.1 Saprospiraceae bacterium
AAATATGTTAGTTTGCCGGCGTTTGAATCATTCCTCCTCCATATTTTTCATTTTCATGAGCAGCGTATAAGCACCTTTGGTCACAAAAGTTCTTCCAACAGGGCTGGAATTGTCTTGAAAGGTAATTAAAGTCTGTCCACCCTCATTTCCATGAGTTAAAACTTCCTTCATTTCATAGTTCTTGTCCGCCGTTACCTCATATAAATAATGTTTCCCCTCAAATCGAACTATGCCCTCATCAGGTATCACATAACCCGTTTTTACCTTAGTTTCCAATTCCGCATTCATATACATGCCAGGAATTAAATAGGGTTCGTATTTGTCAAAATGACAATGAATAGTAACTACTCTTTCTTTAGAAACATCTTTTCCAATCAATATGATTTTAGCATGATATTTTTTGTCAGGGTCGCTATTTGTAAAAGAAACCAATTTTTGACCGATAGATAGCTGGTGTATATCTTTTTCGAAAACGCTTAAAGCTAAGTGAATATCTGCTGGATTTACCAAATCAAATAACACGTCAGCAGGCGTAACATACTTGCCAATATTCGTATTTACTCTCGAAACATAGCCATTGATAGGTGACAAAATATTAATTCGTCGGGAAAGGCCATTTTCATTTAGTTTTTCCGGATTAATGCCAATTAATTTTAACTTTTCCGCCAAAGATTTGACCAAAACCTTTTGGGATAGATAGTCTGATTGTGCATTTTCAAATACTTTGTCGCTACCCGCCTTGTTTTCATTCAATTCCTTTTGACGTAAAAACTCCTTTTCGAGGGCAACATATCTTATTTTAGCCGTCAGATAATCTTGCTGAATTTGAATATATTGCTGGTCCTCGATGGTAGCAATAATTTCTCCCTTTTTAACTTTCAAACCTTCCAATAAATGGGTGGATTGCAGATATCCCCCTAATGGAACACTTACCGAAAACAAGTTTTGGGGAGGTACATCAATGATACCATTCAGCTTTAGCTTTGAGGAAATATCCTTTTGCGTTAAAACACCCGTTTCAATATTTGTATTTTTTAATTGTTCCGAAGTTAGAACCACTTTGTTTTCTAATGATTCCTGTGTTTGTACTGATTCCACTTGTTTGTCAGATTCACAAGAAAAAAGAAAAAGGGGAAGAAGATATAAATAATGATATTTTTTCATGATGTCTTTTTATTTAGCTGTCAAATAATTAAGTTGAATAATAGTCCGGTTCATCTCATGTACTGCATCCACATATTCGCTTTCAATAGCTATGGCATTTTGAATTAAATTAGCCCAGATCAAGTAATTGATTTCCCCTGTTGAATATTGAAGATTTGCCGCATTCTTCATTTTCTGAGCATTTGGTAAAGCGCTGTTTTCATAATAAGCAATCGTTTCTTTATTTTTCTCGAATTCTTGTAGCTGGATTTTATAGTCATTTGAAAGTTGTTGAACAGCTACCTGAAAATTATTTTCGCTCACTAATTCCATTGCTTTAGAACCATTAATTTTTGCTTTTTGTGCTCCCAGAAATATAGGGATACCCACACCTAACTGCAAGGCATTAAATCGATTTGATTTTTTATAATATATATCGTCCGCGCCTATACCTTGAATACTGCCATTGCTGAAAGCCACGGTTAAATCCGGTAGTTTTTTGGCTATCTCTACCTGCGTAGTTGCGTTGGCGATTTCCTTTTGCTGCTGCAAAACCTTTAATTGTGGATTTGATTCAAGGATTTGCTGTATTGGGATAGCTTCCGTAAAAGATAATTTCACAGAACTATAATTGGGTTCTATTTCAGATTCCTGGTTCAGCAAGACCTGCCATCTTAACTTCTCCATTTCATAATCCCTGCGCAGTAATTTCAACTGCATTTGAATTTTACTTACGGATGTTTCCGCATATATTTTTTCAAGTATATCAGATTCTCCCTTTTCGAAACGAAAAATCGCCCTTTCTAAAAAAGAAGTATATATCGTATCTATTCCTACTAATATTTTTTCCTTTTCTTTTAGATGTACCAGCCGGAAAAAGACCTCTTTTACCTGTCTGATTAATTCATTTTCCTTTAAAGCAATTTGAAATGCCTGCTCTTTAAAAGACTCGGTGTTTAAGGCTTTTTGTCTTTTATATAAAGTCGGAAAATGGATCGATTGGGAAATGATAAACCTGGAATCATTGTAAGCACTGTTTATTTGCCCAAATTCACCCAAAATTTCTGTTGGTGGAATATCTCTATAGGTGTCAATCATTTTTTCAAGATATTCTTCCCTTAATCTTTCACTTTTTAAATTAAGATTATTTTTAAGAGCTATCTGAATAGATTCCTGAAGGTCCAATGTATCTTGTGCACCTGCTTTAAATCCAACGAACAGGAATATCAAAAGAACAGAAAGCGGCATTTTCATGTTTTTTCGCATCGTGTTGCTTTTTTCAAATAAAATAAAAAGAATAGGTAAAACAATGAGTGTCAGTAAAGTAGCCATCAATAATCCTCCGATAACCACCGTAGCTAAAGGTCTCTGAACTTCGGCACCCGCCCCATGGCTTAATGCCATAGGTAAAAAACCAAGAGAGGCTACAAATGCGGTCATTAAAACAGGTCTTAATCTGGTTTTGGTTCCCATTAAGACCACTTCTTTTAAATCTTCTTCCCCATTTTTTCTAATTCTATTAAATTCAGCAATCAGTACAATACCATTTAAAACGGCCACACCAAATAAAGCAATGAACCCTACTCCGGCACTAATACTGAAAGACATACCCCTTAAGGCAAGAAATAAAATACCACCAATAGCTGATAGCGGAATGGCTGAATAAATCAATAAACCTTGTTTGAGAGAGCCAAAAGCGAAATATAGAAAAAGAAAAATAAGGGCTAAAGCGATGGGCACCGCGAGGGAAAGTCGTTGTTTTGCAGCAATCAGGTTTTCAAAGGAACCACCATAAGTAATATAATACCCCGTTGGAAGATTAATTTTTTTATCCACCTGATCTTGCAAATCCTGAACAATAGTTTGAACATCCTTTCCTTGCACATTAAACCCAACAATAATCCTTCGTTTTGCATCTTCCCTCTGTATTTGGTTCAAACTTTCTTCAATCGTTACACTAGCCACCTGATGCAGTGGTATTTGACTTCCATTAGATGCAGAAATGAGTAAATTCTGAACATCCTCCAGATTTTGTCTTTGTTCTCCGGCAAGCCTGACAATAAGATCGAACCTTTTTTCATCCTCAAATATCAATCCACTGCTTTGGCCCGCAAAAGCAGTATTAATTGCCTTATTTATGTCCTGAATATTCAAACCAAATTGAGCAATAGCCTCTCTTTTATACCTTATAATAAGTTGGGGAAGCCCATCAATGGGTTCAACGTAAATATCTCTGGCTCCTTCAATTTTTTTAGCAACACCCCCTAAAAGTTTCGCGTATTTAGAGAGAGAATCTAAGTTTTCACCAAATATTTTACAAACTACATCCTGTTTGGCACCCGTCATCAATTCATTAAACCTCATAGCTACAGGGTATTGAAAACTATAAGTAACACCAGGAATATCCTGTAAAGCTGCACTCATTTTTTCTGCCAATTCATCCCATGTTTCTGCCGAAGTCCATTCCTTCTTATCTTTTAAAATGACCATCATATCAGAAGCTTCCATAGGCATTGGATCTGTTGGTATTTCTCCACTACCTGTTTTACTGACTACCTTTTCAACTTCTGGAAATTTTGATAAAAGAATATGTGCCGATGCTAAACAGGCTTCCGTTGAGGTGTTTAAATTACTTCCCGTTAGCACTCTGGTATCCACTGCAAAATCTCCTTCGGGTAGCTCTGGAATAAATTCTCCCCCTAATCTTGACAAAATGAAAACAGCAAAAAGGAAAAGTACGATGGTAGCTGATAAAATCAACCTGGGATAATTAATCACCTTTTTCAAGGTTTTTTGGTGCAGGCTAATGAATACATTCATCATTTTGTCTGAAAAATTCTCCTTATGAGATACTTTTTTACTCAAAAAGATAGTGCTCATCATGGGTATGTAAGTCAATGACAGAATAAAGGCGCCCAAAAGAGCAAATGCAACTGTTTGGGCCATTGGCTTAAACATTTTTCCTTCAATCCCTTGCAGCGTGAAAATAGGCAAGTAAACAATCAGAATGATAATTTGACCAAAAATGGCACTATTCATCATTTTACTGGCAGAATGCTGAACTTCCTTATCCATTTCTGCCTGATTTATTCGTGTGATACCTGACAAACGTCTGCTATGCACCAATCCGTGCATGACCGCTTCAACAATGATGACAGCTCCATCCACAATTAAGCCGAAATCCAATGCGCCTAAACTCATCAAATTTCCACTTACCCCGAACAAGTTCATCATAATGACTGCAAAAAGTAAAGAAAGTGGAATCACAGAGGCAACCAAAATCCCCGCTCTAAAATTTCCCAGAAATAACACCAGGACAAAAATGACGATGAGCGCGCCTTCCAATAAATTTTTTGAGACTGTACTTATGGCGCTATTAACCATCTTCGTCCGATCCAAAAAGGGTTCAATCATCACACCCTCAGGTAATGTTTTTTCTATCTGCAGAATTTTCTCTTTTACACTTTCTATGACCCGACTACTATTATCACCCTTCAACATCATAACAATACCACCAGCCACTTCACCCACATCGTTATACGTAATGGCACCGTAACGTGTAGCATTTCCGATGCGAACCTCTGCTACATCTTTAATTAACAAAGGATTTCCGTTATCAATATTTTTAACAACTATCTTATTTATATCCTCTATACTTCCTATTAGCCCTTCCGCTCTGATATAAAGGACGGTAGAGGATTTTTCAATATAACCGCCCCCCGTATTTTCATTGTTTTTTTCTAAAGCGGAAAATATATCCTGAATAGAAATTTGAAGTGCGTTCAGTTTATTTACATCAATGGCTATTTCATACTGTTTCACACGGCCGCCAAAGCTACTTACATCTGCAACACCCTTTATACCAATTAATTGTCTCCTGACAAGCCAATCCTGTATGGTTCTTAATTCAATTGGATCAAATTGTTTCTCAAATCCAGGTTTTGGTTTGATCACATACTGATATATTTCCCCTAAACCCGATGTAACTGGAGCAAGTTCTGGAGAGCCCACCCCCTTAGGAATCTGTGTTTCCGCCATTTTTAACCGTTCGGTTACTTGTTGACGTGCCCAATAAACATCAATATCATCATCAAAAACAATAGTGATAAGAGATAAACCAAATCGTGAAAAACTTCTTATTTCTTTCAAACCAGGAATATTACTATTCGCCTGTTCAATGGGAAAAGTTATGAGTCGTTCAACATCAGGGGCACCTAAAGATGGTGTAACGGTAATAACCTGAACCTGATTATCGGTTATGTCAGGCACAGCATCTATTGGAAGGAGGGTAAACTGCAAACTGCCGTAAGCGATGAGCGCAATTAAAAAAAGACCTACAATTAATTTATTATTAATTGAAAAAGCAATTATTCTGTTTAGCATAATCATTCATTAGTGATAAAATAACAATCCCTTGAAATTTATCAGCTAATCTGCGGTGGTTGCCAAATATTGCCTTGATTTACATTGGAAAGAAATACCTTTTTGAAAAATATACGCTGCTTTAATTGATAGGGTGCTTCCTGAAGTCTAGCGTAAGGTATTACAAGAAAAGAAACAATGCCAGGATTATATTTTATACAGTCTTTTGTTTTTAACGGCAAACCATCGTGGTCATTTTGCAAATGAAAATGATCTTGTACCAATACGTAATGCTTATATAGAAAGGTTAAGAAAGACTGATTTTTATCCTCTTGTTTATGTAACATGTAATGTTCAAGAAGTAATGGTACTTTCAATACTTCATGCAATTCAGTATTGGCAAATAAAAAAATGACAAGAAATGAAATAGATACTACCTTTTTCATCTTGCTAAGATATGGCATTTAAACCAATGTTCCAAAACAAAAAAAGCGCCAGTTAATATAACTGACGCTTTTGGTGGGTAATATAGGATTCGAACCTATGACCCCCTGCTTGTAAGGCAGGTGCTCTAAACCAGCTGAGCTAATCACCCGTTTCTCTTAGCGAATGCAAATATAGTAATACCTTCTTTATTTTCCAAAGTTATTTTCATTTTTTTTATCTCAATATTTCTCTGGGTTGCAGACTAAAGTGATCTAACTCTTCTAAAGTACCATGAAATACATTAAAATCGGTTCTGCCCTTGATCCCTTTAATTTTTCCAGCGCTGGTATATTGCCAAAAAACCCATTTCGAGTCATCCTTTAATTTTGGTTCACGCAAACTGTACCTGGCAATCCATAAAGGATAATTTTCAAATGCATTCCGTAAATACTTATTGTAAAAATCCTGATTTGTGTAAATAATTGGTTTTACACCATATTCCATTTCTGTGTGTACTAACCAGGCATGAACCCCTATTAATAGTTCCTTTTTCGACACACCATCCAAAACCTCTACATCAAGTACCGGAGGAAAATCACCCAATTCAAGGTCCACACTTCTACTAAAATGAGCGGCCTGCCTTTCAGCGGAAATCGTTGGGCGGAAAAAATGATAGGC
>JBMLQR010000276.1:6709-12663 GCA_049241465.1 Saprospiraceae bacterium
GAAACCTATCCTCTTCATTTTTTTAGTGTTATCCAAATATCCTTATTTATAATCAAATTTTATTTACTTTGCCTAAGTTTATTAAATTATGAATAACCGACAGCTTTTTCTTAACCACCTTGCCCAAACCAGTCCCGCTCCCTTAGCTCTGGAAATTGTCCGTTCTGAAGGTGTTTACCTATATGATAACGATGATAAAAAATATTTGGATGTTATCGCTGGAATAAGTGTTAGTGTATTAGGCCACAGACACCCCGCCGTGGTTAATGCCATTAAAAACCAGGTAGATTTATACATGCATACCCTCGTTTATGGTGAATTTGTATTGAGTCCGCAGATTAAACTGGTATCCCTGCTAACTTCTTTATTACCTGAAAATTTATCCTCCGTTTATTTGGTGAATAGCGGCTCTGAAGCAACAGAAGGTGCCATGAAACTTGCGAAAAAATATACAGGCCGTTCTGAAATTATTTCAGCAAAATTTGCCTACCACGGTAGTACTCAAGGTGCAGCTTCCCTTATGTTTCCCACTACCTTTACAGAAGCCTTTTTTCCCTTACTTCCTCACATTAATCATATCGATTTTAATTGTCTTTCTTGTTTAGACCGTATTACAAACAAAACAGCGGCCGTTATTCTTGAAACGGTACAAGCTGAATTTGGCGTGCGCCTTCCCCATGGAAATTTTTTAAAACAAGTTGCAGATCGTTGCAAATCGACGGGGACGCTACTCATTCTTGATGAAATTCAGACGGGTATGGGTAGAACGGGAAGTCTTTTTGCTTTTAGTCAATATGATGTTATTCCTGATATACTCTTACTAGCCAAAGGTTTAGGAGGTGGTATGCCTATTGGTGCTTTCATTTCCTCCAAGGAAATAATGTCAGGGCTTTCTGAAAATCCAGTCCTGGGACATATAACTACTTTCGGTGGGCATCCGGTAAGTTCTGCCGCGGCATTCGCTACCCTTCAATTTTTAATAGACAGTGACCTCATTTCTTTGGTACAGGCAAAATCAGATAGATTTATCTCTAACTTAAAACACCCCTTCATTAAAGAAATCAGGCATGCCGGCCTACTCATGGCCTTAGACCTTGATAATGCTCTATTAGTTCGAAAAGTGATTCACCTTGCTATTGAAAAGGGATTGATTACCGATTGGTTTCTGTTCAATGATCGCTCTCTAAGGATTGCGCCACCTTTGACTATTACCTTTGAGGAAATTGACGAGGCTTGCTCTATTTTGATGGAATGTTTAAATGAAGTAATTCCTTAAAGTTCTTTCCTTAATGATGCCTTGGCTATATTCAATTGATCCCTGTATTTTGCCACCGTCCTGCGGGCAATTGGGTAACCCTTTTCTCCTAATATCTGTGTCAGTTTATCATCGGATAAAGGTAGTTTCTTGTCCTCTCCAACAATTAATTCTGCTAATATCTTCTTCACCTCAATAGTAGAAACCTCCTCTCCGTCACTCATTTGCATAGATTCAGAGAAAAATTCCTTCAATCGTTTGGTTCCAAATTCTGTTTGGACATACTTGCTATTGGCTACCCTGGAAATCGTTGAAACATCTAATCCGGTGGCCGTTGAAATATCTTGTAATATCATAGGTTTTAGCTTCTTCTGATCACCTGTTAGAAAAAACTCATATTGATATTCCAAAATAGCATACATCGTTCTATACATAGTTTCATGACGCTGTCTTATGGCGTCTATGAACCATCTGGCCGATTCAATTTTTTGTCGTATAAACTTAACAGCTTCTTTATCAGACTGGGCACTCAATCCTTTAGTCTTATCAACACCGTAAGTCCTAAGCATTTCTCTGAAATGATCGCTGATTCTCAATTCCGGGGCATTCCTTGAGTGTAAGACAACTTCAAGCTCCTCATCTCGGTTTGTAATGATAAAATCTGGAATAATATATTGATTATTACTCGATTTGGCGTCGCCAATATAACCGCTTGATGGCTTTGGATTTAATTTCAACACCTCTTCAACCGCTTGTTTTAACTGCTTTTCAGAAATATTAAGGGATCTTAATAACTTCTCATAGTGCTTTTTTGAAAATGCATCAAAATATTTATCCACCATTTTATACGCCAATATCAACGCGTCTTTTGTCTGGCTTTCCTTTCCTGTTTGTTCAATACGCAGTGCTAATTGTATTAGTAAACATTCTTGTAAATCACGGGCACCAATACCTGGTGGGTCAAATCTCTGGACTTTTTTTAATACTTCTTCAATCTCAAATTCCGTTACTATAATATTTAACGAAAAAATTAAATCGTCCACTAAAGCGAAAGTATCTCTTCTCAAATAACCGTCTTCGTCGATACTCCCGATAATCTGCCTGGCAATAATCCTTTCCTTTTCATTCGAAAAAGTGGACAAGCCTATTTGTTGTACTAAAAAATCGTAGAAAGAATTTTCAAGCACTACAGGCATAGATTTTTCTTCTTCCTCTGGATTATACCCATCTCCCTGCAACTTATAGTCTGGAGTATCGTCTTCATTATCAAGGTATTCCTGGATATAGTCAACTACCTCCATTTCGTCGTCAATCACAGGCTCATCCTCCGACTCTAAGTCACTTTCTACAGATTCTTCGGGGTCTTGGTCTTGTGTATCCGCTTCTACTATGTTTTCCCCCTCTTCAAGCGCCGGGTTTTCTTCAATCTCTTCCTTAATTCTTTGTTCAAGTAAGGCAGTAGGAACCTGCAGCAGTTTCATCAGTTGAATCTGTTGGGGTGAAAGCTTTTGAATCTGTAACTGCTTCTGACTTAACCCTGTCCGCATACTTTGTTGTTCCGAATTATTTGTTTATTAAGCAAATATAACTATTTTTTATTATATGTGTGTTCTTATATGAACACAGACACATCTCTCCGTTAAACATTACATTAGGTTATTTTGATTAATTTTATGTGATAAAAATTAATCAAGGATGAGTGATGTTATAAAGAACCGGATTCAATCTCTACGGATTGATATGCAAAAAAACAAAATAGATGCGGTGATTATCCCTTCAGGTGACCCGCATCAAAGTGAATATATTGCAGATCATTGGGCCGTAAGAGAATGGATAAGTGGATTTACAGGCTCCGCTGGTACCTTGATTATTCTGGCCGACTATGCCGCACTTTGGACGGACCCCAGATATTTTATACAAGCCGACATTGAGTTATCCGGCTCAGGCATAACACTTCACAAACAAAAAGTACCTCATGCACCAGAACATTTACCCTGGTTAGTTAAACAATTATCTCCTGGTAAACAGGTTGGTTTGGATTCCCGCCTTTTCTCAATACAACAACTTGAACAAATTTCAGCCCTTTTTTCTGAAAATAATTTAACTCTTCTTCCACAATATAATCCTTTTGACAAACTATGGGTAAACAGACCTGCTTTACCTACTTCAGAAATATTTGAACATGATATTCATTTTTCGTCAATGAGCAGAGAGAGTAAAATGGGTTTATTAAGAGCTAAAATGATATCATTAGATGCTGATTATCTTGTCCAGTCCACTTTAGATGATATTGCCTGGATATTAAATCTAAGAGGGGATGATATTCCGTTTAATCCTTTATTCTACGCGTATTTATTATTAGGGAAAGAAACCTGTTTTTTATTTGTCAATGAAAAAAAAATATCCCCCAAAACAAAGGAATCCTTATCAAAGGAAAATATCACCATTTTACCTTATGAGACCCTAATGGAGTCCATTGCTCATTTAGGGAGTGATGTCACCTTTATCGTACATCCAGAGTCGTTAAATGCTGCCATTTACAAGATTATACCTCCTGAAAGGAGTTTGATGCACCCTAATTGGATTATGGAACTCAAGGCGGTTAAATCGGAAAATGAAATAACGCACATTCAAAAGGCAATGCTTAAAGATGGCATAGCCCTGATTCGTGCCTTTAGATGGTTAGAAAGTGAAATAGAAAATGAGAATGCTATCTCTGAATTTGATTTTGCAGAAAAATGTGCCTTCTATAGATCACAACAGGCCGATTATAAAGGAGAAAGTTTTAATGCCATTGTTGGCTACAAAAGTAACGGCGCCATAATTCATTATCATCCTACTATGGAGAATGCCGCTATCATTAAAAAAGGTGGATTACTTTTGGTTGATTCTGGTGGGCAATACCTGGACGGAACCACCGATATCACCAGAACCATATTTATAGGAAACAACCCGCCATTACTAATAAAAAAGCACTTTACTTTAGTGTTAAAGGGATTTATTGCTTTAGCCTCTGCCCAATTCCCCTCCGGTACCGTGGGTATGCAACTCGATACTTTAGCCAGGACACACTTATGGAAGCAAGGATTGAATTATGCGCATGGTACTGGTCATGGAGTAGGGTTTTTTCTGTCCGTCCATGAAGGTCCACAGGGATTTGCAACAAATCCGACTACTAGCAGGGGAACTACCCCGTTAAAGCCTGGCATGATTACCACCAATGAACCCGGAGTTTATATTGAGGGCGAATATGGCATACGGATTGAAAACGTCCTGCTTTGTAAAGATCTTGAAAATGGCTTTCTTTCTTTTGAGGATTTAACCCTATTTCCCATTTCTCAACAACTTATTGATTCATCTCTATTGAACCAGGATGAAAAAGAATGGTTAAACAATTATCATCGTTTGGTTTGGAATGGTTTATCCCCTTTAATTTCTGATGATGAAAAAATTTGGCTGCAACAACAGTGTTCTCCAATTTAAACACCCCCTATCATTACAATATTTCGTTTTCTATGAAACAACAAGATATTAGAGAGGCTTCTCTATCCAGTTTATCAGAATTACTAAGCTCCTGGGGGCAGCCATCTTTTCGTGCCAAACAAATATATGCCTGGCTTTGGCAACATAACGCTCAGTCCTTCGAGGAAATGACGAACCTACCCATTTCTCTTCGTGAAAAACTAAATGAATATTTTATTTTCCTTAACATTGCGTTGGACAAACAACAAATTAGTGAAGACGGGACAATAAAAGCCAGATTCAGATTACATGACGGATTTAACATAGAGAGCGTCCTTATTCCCGTATTGGATGAAAACCGATTTACCGTATGCGTTTCCAGCCAGGTTGGCTGCAGCCTGACTTGCAGTTTTTGTGCAACGGGAAAAATGAAAAGAGAAAGAAATCTGACTGCAGGAGAAATTGTAAGTCAGGTCAATGCTATAAATAACTTATGCCTCGAGCATTTTAATAAAAAACTGACCAACGTTGTCTATATGGGTATGGGCGAACCTCTATTAGCCTATAAACCCGTTATGGATAGTATTGAAAAGCTAACTTCACCGACAGGCTGGAATATGGCAGCCCGACGAATTACTATCAGTACAGCGGGCATTGGGAAAATGATCCGGCAATTAGCAGATGATGGGACAAAAACAAATTTAGCCCTTTCTCTTCATGCAGCTGATGACGAAAAAAGAAATCAGATAATGCCCATTAATGAATCAAACAACTTAAAGGCTATCTCAGAAGCTATTTCTTATTATTATGAAAAAACAGGAAATAGAATTAGCTATGAATATATTGCTTTTCAGGGATTTAATGATTCCGTTGCCGATGCTTTAAATTTGGTTAAACTATGCCGGAATTTTCCGGTAAGAATAAATATTATTGAATACAATCCTATTCCCGATGCCCCTTTTGAAAAGGCCAGTGGAAATAAGATAGATATTTTTGCAAAGACTATCCGTGAAAAAGGAATAATGGTAACTGTCCGCCGTAGCCGGGGAAAAGATATTGATGCCGCATGCGGACAGTTAGCCAATCAGGAGTAATTATTTACACTGGAATAGAATCAAAATTTACCAGTTTAACAAATTTTTCTATCCGCGCGTCAATGTCAACTTTTGAAAGGTTCAGCAATCTTTCTGTACTAAACTTTTCAACGCAAAATGAAGCCATTGCTGAACCGTAAATA
>JBMLQR010000277.1:0-2028 GCA_049241465.1 Saprospiraceae bacterium
TTTCAAAACGAGTTACCTCATTAACTGGTAGATCTTCTTGAAGTTATAGGCAAACATTACATTCCACATGAAATTTTCATTTCCAGGTATATTTGAAGTAATAGTTTTGTTCAATGTTGATTGTATTGAAAATGGTGATTTTTTATGCGATAAAATGCTGGTTGCAGATAAGTAATTTCCTGTAAATCCGTCTGTTCTTAAAAAAAATATCATTGGAATAAACTGAAATCTGATGTCTTTTCCAAGGTGAATATCACTAAAATTAGTACTTAAAAATAGTACATCTGTATTTTGAGGTCCATGTAGCTGAAGACCGGATCCATGTAAAAACATGGCACTTACACCCCATTTTGGCTTAATTTGATAGGTTGAAACCAATTCTCCAGCAGCAAAACGTAACATTTCTGTTATTTCTAAACTTGTACCATTTTCCACGACCTGCCTTTTTACCAGGGTAAATGCAGGATGAATACCTATTCTTAATTGAAACTTTTTTTGCTCAATAAGTCTGTAACGAAACCAAAACAATAATCCTCCTTTACGAGCATCAGGAACAAGTCGAAAATCAGGATCAAAACTAAACTTGTTTTTTCGCCATGAAAAATTCATAATGGTTGCCGGGCTGTTCAATGAAAAAGTAGGGATGATGGAAAAACCGTTGTTTGTAATGCCGATGCTACCTGAAAATGAAACTATTTGTGAGGTGCTGTCTGGAGATTGGCCTCTAAGGCCTTGTACCACTATAGCTACCATGAACAAGCTAAAAAAAATGGGGTAATTATATTTCATTAAAATGACAACTTTTGTTGCGGCAAAATTACATAATCACAACAAGGGGGATTTTATACATATTACGGTTTTACTTACCATTTTTACAGTTCGGTCAGAAACATTTGATTACATTAGCTATGTTTGAAGACAAATTTGGGCTATGATTCATTATGATACCATAAAAAAATATGCGGAAGCATTCAACAATAAGGCACTTCACCCTCTCATTGCTTATGTTGATTTAAATAAATCACTTCCAATGTTAAGAAGCCAATTCATGTTAGGCTTTTATGCCATTGTCATAAAAGAAACAAGATGTGGCGATATCCGTTATGGAAATCAATATTATGATTATGATGAAGGGACTATGGTGTTTATCGGTCCAAATCAGATCATTAAACAAGAACCGGAAGGAGAAATCCTTCAACCTTACGGAAAAGCCTTGATTTTTCATTCCGACTTAATAAAGGGGACAAATTTAGGAAAGCATATTCATGAATATACTTTTTTTAGTTATGCTTCTTATGAAGCGCTTCATTTGTCAAACAAGGAAAGAGAAAAAATAATGGTTTGTTTTGATAATATTGAAAATGAGATCATTCAGAATATAGACCGGCACAGCAAAAAGTTAATCCTTTCAAATCTTGAATTGCTCTTGAATTATTGTACCCGTTTTTATGACAGACAATTTATTACCAGAGAATTTATTAGTCAGGGAATCATTGAACAATTTGAGCAACACCTAAATGAATACCTTAGGCATGAAAAATTACAGGAAATCGGTTTGCCAACCGTTTCTTTTTTTGCTGAGAAGTTAAACCTATCCCCTAACTATTTTGGTGATTTGATAAAAAAGGAAACGGGAAAGTCTGCCATAGAATATATCCATCTGAAATTATTGGAATATGCCAAAGATAAAATAATGGACAAAACGAAGTCCATTAGTGAAATATCATACCAGCTCGGATTTAAATATCCCCAGCATTTCACAAGACTTTTTAAGCAAAAAGTGGGGATAAGTCCAAATGAGTTCAGGAGTCCCAAAGTGAATTGACAACTGGATTACCCATATTTAGCCCTAATCACAATTAAAAACTTTAATTATTCTGGTTTTCCGGTTCCAGTATTTTACTAAGAACCAGAATTTTACGTAAAATTTACATTTTCTAGCTTAGTAAATATTAATTTTTCTTTGTTGACTGCAAGCAGATGGATTGACATCTGCCTCTTTGCAGGAAGCAAAAAAGGAATATATTC
>JBMLQR010000278.1:0-3488 GCA_049241465.1 Saprospiraceae bacterium
CGTCTTAAATCTAAATACCAATCCATTTCTTCTGGATGAATACCCGATTTTTCCATACGATCAATTAGTACACTTTCTCTTTCTTCTCTTTGAGAACCTCCAATCACTTCACCAATACCCGGGAATAGAACGTCCATTGCTGCGACGGTTCTGTCATCATCATTCATACGCATGTAGAATGCTTTGATATCTTTAGGATAATTACGAACAATCACTGGTTTTTTAAATTCCTTTTCTACTAAGTAGCGCTCATGCTCTGCCTGTAAGTCCCTGCCCCATTCTACGGGAAATTCAAACTGACCTTTTTTATATGGCTTTGATTGCATCAAAATAGCCACGGCTTCATCATAAGTGATTCTGACAAAATCGTTATTTACTACAAATTCCAGTTGTTCCAGCAGACCCAATTCACGTCGTTTATCAGTTGGAAGACTTTTCTCTTCTTCTTTTAATCGTTGGTCAAGAAACGCCAGATCCGTGGCATTATGTTCCAACACATAAGAAATAAGATACTTACAAAAAGCCTCCGCCAGATCCATGTTGTCTATAATATCATAGAAGGCCATTTCTGGTTCAATCATCCAAAATTCTGCCAAATGCCTGGGTGTATTAGAATTTTCAGCTCTAAAAGTAGGTCCGAAAGTATATATTTTACCCAAAGCGAGCGCTGCGATTTCCCCTTGTAACTGACCAGAAACGGTTAAATTAGTTGCCTTACCAAAGAAATCCTTACTAAAATCTACTTTACCCTCCTCATTTAAAGGAGGTTTATCAGGACTTAACATCGTGACTCTAAACATTTCACCAGCTCCCTCAGCATCACTCCCTGTTATGATAGGTGCGTGCAGGTAGTAAAAACCACGGTCATTATAAAACTTGTGCACAGCAAAAGCCACCGCGTGTCTGATTCTAAAAACGGCACTAAAAGTTTGAGTTCTCATTCTGAAATGAGCCTTTTGCCTTAAGAACTCCATCGTCTGCCTTTTGGGCTGCAGTGGATATTTTTCTAAATCATTGTCCCCTAAAATCTCTACAGAATCTGCAAGAATCTCAAACTGTTGTCCCGCCCCTTGAGAGGATTGAAAACTTCCAGTTACCATAATACATGCATGAAAACCTATACGACGAGTGATTGTCGGAGCGATTTTTTCAGGATCAATAACTATTTGTAAAGTCCCGGCATCACTTCCATCATGGAGAGCAATAAATTGATTATTTCTAAAAGCACGCACCCAACCCATGACGGTAACCTTTTCACCAATAGGTTGATTTTTCAGTAGCGATGCTATTTCCGTTCTATTATACATATCCCTTCCTTTTTACGGAGGCAAAAGTAAAGATTTTCCCTATAATTTTATGCCTTTCTGTTTAGGTAATCCCTTATTTTCGTCAGGCACAACAAAATAGACTTTTCCAATCAGCCCTGAAGAAGTAACATTCCACTTTTTGGCATTGAAAGGTTGATAGCGGATATCCACTATGTTGATATCGTAAAAAGTCTTCCATTCAGGTAATTCAGTGTCCCTTTTCCTCATAAAATTGGCTGCACTATTTTGTACTACAATCTCAATCCTGTTTTTCTTTTTCAAGATATGAACCGGAACCATAACTTCAAAGGGGAAAGACCAGGCAGTTCCGCAGTAAAATCCATTGATGGTAACTGCCGCTGTTTCCTTTACCTGATCGAACTTTAGCATCACATATTTATGATGTTTCTGTAATTTGCTAAAGTTAAATGTAGTCGTGTAAACGCCCTTTCCACAAAAAAACTCCAGCTCTTTTGAGCCAAACGTTGTCCACGATGGAAGTGAATCCACTTTCATTGATGGGATAACCGTATTTTCGAATAATCCGTTGAATGAAACATCCCAGGTTTTTCCAATTTCTACTCTTTTACCCTCTATTTTATCAATCCATTTTTCATTCGTTTCGCCAGAAAAATAAGTATATAATAACATAGATTTGCCTGGAGAGAGATTTACCCATATTTTACCTTTTGAGGATATACGTCCCCGCTGACCTGAAAGCGGATCCATCCACTCATATTCTGAAGAAAAAATGCCTGGAGAAATACTATCCCTGACCTCTTTTGACCCCTGATTCACTAAAAAGTAAACATAGCCCTTCAAGGTCTTTTTCCTGATAAAATCTATGCTGTGCTTTTTCCATGGTTCCTGTGTGAAGCGTATTTTTTCCAGGTCCGGTAACAAATTAACCGTTGCTTTTAGCTGTCCACTATTAACCTCTGACATTCTTATTCTGGAAGAAAGACCAGAAAATTTCTCAGGTAATTTATCTACAAACAAAATAGTTGCTCCAGCATTTGAGAGCGACTGAAGATGAAGAAAAGTAAGCTCAGAAATGTAAGTGGTTGCAGGAATGATTAGTGCGGCAACAGAAATATAGTCATTATATAAACGTCCTTTATCATCTACTTTCAAATTTCTCAATTGTTTGTCAGAAATATAGTCAAAACTAATACCGTTATTCCAAAGCAAGGTAGCCGTTTGTCCAAAAGGCGTTTGACCAAACCATTTAGCATATTTGTGTACATCGAGTTGAAGCAAATGAGAACCTTTATGGGTACTCCACAGATCGTGAATAGGAAAATACAATAACACATCCGAATCTGAACTGCTTTCCTGCAATGCCATTTGAACATTCGTCACATACTTATTCAATAAATGAAATTCATCTTTAAAATGAGATTGTAAACCTACATTTGAAGAGGCATAAAAAAGCCAACCCGGATAAGACACTTCTTTAGGTGAATACGTTGTTCCGTGATAAAAAACATGATTAATTCCAGAAACAAATAATTCATCTATTTGTGGTTTTAATTGACTCAAATTCACTTTAAAATGATTGGCCAACCAGGTGCCTGTTTCTGAACTAACCAATGATTTCCCATTTACGTTGGCTGCCGAAGAGGCCATTTTTAACATTAGCGGATTTGGGCGCCCGAACCGATCTTCTTCAAAATCTTCGTCACATGCTAATCCTGGAATACCAAACTCACTACATCCGAAAGATTCTGTTTCAGGAATATCTGATAATGCATACAAATCGAGCAAATTACCAGGTGATCCGTGTGCCTGAAATCTGGAAAGGCCTCTATTATTTTTCACCCATTCTGTCCATTTGGAGCCAAAAGATTCATACAACAAATCAGATAAAACCTCTCTGATATCACACATTACGTAAGGAAAATCAACATGTGAAGTATCTTTCAATACCCCTAAATAGGGAAGTAAAGAGTAATTTTTTCTTTCCTCAAATGCACTTAACAAATTTTTTGTCCAATCTGCTCCGAAAACCTCATAAGAATCGTGATAAAAAGCACGGGGATTTAATGTTCCAGGATGTTTAATGAGGACAGAGTCAAAATAATTTAAATAATGAAGGACAGATTCCTCGTTAAAATAATCCATCACCAGCCCTTCACCACCTGGAGCGGCACGTTTTACTTTTTGACCTGTGGGTTTTAC
>JBMLQR010000279.1:0-3782 GCA_049241465.1 Saprospiraceae bacterium
CTTAAAATAAACCTATAAATTTCTGCTTTTTAAACGCGTGTCAACTTTATTGGCGTCGTATGATTCGCATTCCACTGGCAAACATAAAGGTTTAAATCATTGTCCACACATACATCATGACCATGATTGAATACACGATTTGTTAATGCCTTTGACGCTTTCAACATACCATTTTGGTAAATAGGTTCTGTTCCACCTGGATTAGAGACCACTTTATTGTCAGCGGATAAAATGGTGACAAATCCTGAATTATTTAAGCGATTCCCTTCGTCATCCTTAGACCAACAAACACCCGCATAAATATTTTCGCCCTGCATAACGGGTCTGCAAATATATAAACCCGGCAAATCTATGCGCTTGATAAATTTACCATCCAAAGTGAACACCTTAAAACAATTCTCTTCTCGGGAGGTACATATTAACGTAGGATTTGCCGGATTTCTATTATCCACCGCAACCCCATGGGCGTTTATTAGATTGTGCTCGGGATTGGCATTATTCCTACCTCCAAAGTGTCTAATGTATTGACCCTTTTGGTTATATTGAATGATATAATCAGAACCATAACCATCGGCAACATATAAATCGCCGTTGGGTGCAACCGCCGTTTCCGTTGGTTGGAACTTCTCATTATCCTTATAGACACCAATAGTTCTCGGATGACCAAGGGTATAAATAATTCGCCCTGTCAAATCTGTTTTTATAACCTGCCCTGCCTGACTTTGCCCCTTACCATATTTGTCTTGGTAATAGCCACAATCTACAATAAAGAGAAAGTCCTCACTTCCCTCTTTGCTAAGCGTTAAACCATGACCTCCGGGAAAAGAATGCCCCCAAAAGTCAAGTAAATTACCAGATTTATCAAAAATGAGAATATTATTATTTGTATGGTCACCAATCATGATTAACCGCCCCTTACTATCCTGTACCATCTCATGACAATTAATGAGCGGATTACTATTTGGGCTCATTTTCGCCCAACCTTTATCAACTTTGTAAGTAAAACCACCGTGCCCGATGACTACATCTGCTTCATCCTGAGGTTTATTCTTTATAATTGAAAAGCCTGCTAAAGGAGAGACCGACAATGCAGCTGTGGCTAAAGCGGTGTGTTGAATAAATTTTCTTCTCGATGACATAAATCTTTTTGTTTTTGATTAAAAAAATTGTTAGGTTAAAATATCCTTCACAACGGTACCATGTACATCGGTTAAACGATATCTTCTGCCTTGAAATTTATAGATTAATTCCTCATGATTAATACCCATCAGATGGAGCAGGGTAGCCTGAAAATCATGCACATGAACTGGATCCTTCACGATATTATAGCTAAAATCATCCGTTTCCCCAAAGCTAAAACCCGCTTTAACGCCAGCTCCGGCCATCCACATACTAAAACATCTTGGATGATGATCGCGGCCATAATTATCAGGTGTCAAAATTCCCTGAGAATACACCGTTCTACCAAATTCACCGCCCCAAATGACCAGGGTATCTTCTAATAATCCCCTCCTTTTAAGGTCTTTGATGAATGCAGCGGTTGGTTGGTCAATTACCTTACATTGTGATTTCATATTTTCCGGGAGGGAACCATGGTGATCCCATCCCTGATGATATAGCTGAACAAATTTGACATCTCTTTCCAATAATTTTCTGGCCAAAATACAATTAGCAGCATACGTTCCCGGATCTCTTGAAGAATCTCCATAAAGATCAAAAACTTCATCGGGTTCATCGGAAATATCCATCACTTCTGGCACGGAAGTTTGCATTCTAAAGGCCATTTCATATTGTGCTATTCGGGCATTAATTTCCGGATCGCCTAACGCTTCATTTTGGAGTTCATTTATTTTATTCAAATAATCCAGCATTTCCCTCCTATCTGCACCATCGTATCCATCAGGATTATTTAAAAACAAGACAGGATCCTTTCCTGATCTGAATTGCACACCCTGATGCTCGCTGGGCAAGAAACCATTTCCCCACAACCTGGCATATAAGGGCTGATCTTTCGGTGCATCTTTAGAGACTAAAACAATAAATGAGGGTAAATTTTTATTTTCGCTCCCCAAACCATAACTAATCCAGGAGCCTATCGATGGTCTTCCCGGCAATTGATTTCCTGTTTGGAAAAAAGTAAGGGCAGGGTCATGATTTATAGCCTCTGAGTGCATTGATTTTATGATACATAAATCATCTGCCACCTCTGCGGTATAGGGTAAAAGTTCGCTAATCCATGCACCCGATGTACCATGTCTGTTAAATTTGAAGGAAGAAGGAGCTACAGGTAACTCACTTTGATTAGCACTCATACCTGTAAGCCTCTGGCCATTCCTGACCGATTCAGGCAGATTCTGACCAAAATAACGGGTTAATTCAGGTTTGTAATCAAATGTTTCAAACTGAGATGGCCCACCGCTCATGCACAGATACACTACTCTTTTTGCCTTTGGAATGAAATGAGGTAAGGTATTCAACAGCTTTTGCTGAAAATCGGCCACCTCCAAATCAGCCTGATTATTCTTTGAATGGCATCCTGACAAAAGGCTTCCTGTTGCCAATGCGCCTAATCCGACCGCTGATTTGAATAAAAAATCACGACGATTCAACTGTTTATTTACATCGTCAAAGGCGGGATGATGAATGAAAAAAGGTTTATTATGATGAGAAGACATACCTTATCTTTTTGTCAGCGCTGCGTCTGTATTTAAAATCGTACTAACCACCACGGCATGGGCAGCTAAGCGGGCAGAATCTTTAACTGGATTTAAAACATATTGACCTGACGATAGCCAACCCCTCACCTTTTCAGGTTTATTCCTAAAAGCCATTTCCTGACTATTTTTTAGTTTTAACAGTAAATCCATTTCTTTCTCTGAGGGATTCCTTGCCGTCAGCTTTCTGAAACTATCCGAAATAGCCTTCTTTTCGTTAGTATATTCAGCCATTTTTTCTGCCATAACTTTTGACACCTCTACAAAAGTAGGATCATTCAACGTAACCAAAACTTGCAAAGGGGTGTTTGTTTTTTGCCGTCGAACCATGCAAAAACTCCTGGACCCTGCATCGAAAGTTGACAGGGTAGGGTTTGGTACAGAGCGTTTTATGAGTACATATAAACTTCGTCGATACACCAGATTGCCCGTATCAGGTTGATACCCAGCACTGTTTATTTCCCATAATTTATCTGGCTGATAAGGTTTTATACTTTTTCCTCCAATTTTTCTATTCAATAAATCACTGGCAAATAAGGCATTATCCCTCAACATTTCCGCCGTTAAGCGTTCAGAAGGACCTCTGGCAAGCAGTCTGTTTTCAGAATCTTTTGACCTTAAGGCAGGAGACGTTAGTGTTGATTGTTGATAAGTTCCGGACATGACCAATAGTTTAACCATTGCTTTTACATCCCAGCCTGATTGTTGAAAGGTGATGGCCAAATAATCCAGTAATTCAGGATGAGAGGGCAGTTCACCCTGATTGCCAAAATCTTCTGCCGTTTTAACGATACCATTTCCAAAAAAATATTGCCAAAACCTATTGACTGCCACCCTGGAAGTAAGCGGATGATTTGGTAAAAACAACCATTTTGCCAACCCTAATCTATTTTTTGGCAAATGATTTGGAAACGCTAAAACAGATTCTGGCGTACCTGGAAAAACCTCTTTTCCCTTATTTTCATAATGTCCGCGATGCAACAAATACGTTTTTTTCGGTATTTTCGATTCTTGCATTACCATCAATTCTTCAACTTGCTCTAAGGAATCAGCCAAAGATTTTCTAAA
>JBMLQR010000279.1:3882-5111 GCA_049241465.1 Saprospiraceae bacterium
TGAATACCGGGTTCAACCTCTCTTCTGAATAATATTTCCTTTGTCAGCTGATCCATGCTGGTAATCATTTGTAACTTCTGGCCATCTACAAATAAATCAAATCCGGCGGCGGTAGAAGAACCATCATAAACGAGCGCAATATGAATCCATTTTTCTTTTGGAATTTTTTCCTTCGATATTTTTGTAATGGCATTGGAAGGAGCTGCGTGTGCCATATTTATTTCAAATTTTCCATCTTTATAATAAAGGTGAAACCCTCTGAAATTATATAATCTTTCCCCTTCACTTTTATGAAAAATGACCCCTTCTTTGAATGTTGAAGGTAACCAGATATCCATTCCAACGGAAAAAGGATCCGATTTTCTAAAAACGCCAATACTACCCAAATCGAGATATTCATCGCCATCCAAATGAATAGCACGACCCATTTTACCCTGCGAGAAAGTAGGTTTTGCCCCATCCATACCTGCTTCCCTCTTCATCACTCCCTTCTCCTTCCTGTTTATCTTATTTTGTAAATCAGCCTGATCAAAAGTAAATATTGCCTTCAATCCATTTTGAGGTATAACCTGCTCACCTAATTTTTTGTAGTCATTTGAGGACAACCAATCATTAAATGAAGTGCCATTTGATTTTTTTAATATTTCAATATTTTTTTCTTCCTTATAAATCTTATTCTTAATGAAGTCAATCATTTTTTCCTGCTCATCTGTGGGCAAAAGTAAGGTAGGTGTTGGGGTAGCACTATTCCAGGAAATCTGCCCGGCCTCTTTCACATTATTAAAGAAGGAAAAAAATTGATAATAATTTTCCTGGGAAATGGGATCATATTTATGGTCATGGCATCGGGCACAACCGGTGGAAAGACCTAAAAAAGCTTCGCCGAAAGTGTTCGTTCTATCGGCAACATATTCCATTTGAAACTCCTCCTCTATGATGCCCCCTTCCATGTTTTGGGGATGATTTCTATTAAAAGCCGTGGCAATAATCATTTCCTTGCTTGGATTGGGAAATATATCTCCAGCTAATTGCCACTGGGTAAATTGATTGAAGGGCATATTCCTGTTGAAAGCGGAAATAACCCAATCTCTGTAAGGAGACATTTCCCTCAGGCGATCGACGGTGTAGCCATGGGAATCGGCGAACCGGGCAATATCTAACCAATGAACCGCCATTTTTTCTCCATAATGTGGAGAAGCCAATAGTTTATCCACCTGTTTTTCGTAGGC
>JBMLQR010000279.1:5211-7279 GCA_049241465.1 Saprospiraceae bacterium
TGGGGTTTATATTCCGCCCCATTTTCAATCCAACGAATTAAAATGGCTTTTTCTCTGTTCGTTAAAGTAAGATGGGAGGATGGCTCCGGCATCTGTATATCGGGGTCATTGGAAATAATTCTATGGAAAAATTCGCTTTTCCTAAGGTTTCCTGGCGTTATGGCTACTTTATCAGGCGATTCTGGTAATGACGCGTAAGCATTTTTAGCAATATCCAGGCGAAGGCCTGCTTTTTGCTTCATTTTATCGGGACCATGACAGGCGAAACACTTGTCGGATAAAATAGGCTTTACATGAAAATTATAATCGGGTTCAATGTTTAAATTCTTTAACTCTAAAGCAATTTCATTAGGAATCTCCGGCGCGCAAGCAGAAATCCAAAGGGATAATAAGATAGACCCGAAGATATAACACTTATTGACGAGCATATTAGGATTGATATTTTGAACAACCCCTTAAATATAAAATAAATGATTGAAATCATTAGGAAATTAAAAATCTTTCTCCCCGTATTCTGTTTTTAAGATTTTATTTTTTCTTCCTCCGTCATTGAGCCTTAATCCAACACTAAGCATGATAATCCGGTCATATTTAATGTAGTCCGTAGTACTATAAAAATTGGAAGCCTGGGTAACAATGGTTTGGATATTGGTATTAAACACGTTTTGAACTTGTAATCCCACATTTCCTTTATTTCCCTTCAGATTATATTTCAAGCCCATGTTGGACAGAAAATAGTCTGAATCGGCACCCTGAGGCGTAACGGATCTACCTATATAAGTGGCATCCCATTGAAAACGAAGATTTTTAGAAAGGTCCAGAGAGGTATTTCCATTCGCATTAAAGTTGAGACTTTGTTGGGTAGTTTCTATACCATTTGGATTCCCCCTGACATAAAACTGAAAAATATTTCCCGATGCATAAAGCTTCCACCAAGACGTCAATTTAATATTCAGGGAAGTTTCCAGACCCGAACTAATAGCAGTTCCTGCATTGGTATAGGTTCTCCACAAGATTGTTCTTGAGTATATATCGTTGACTCTAAAAACCTTATCTTTTGTATAATTGAAGTAAGCAATAGCTGAAATTTCTACTTTTGACCATGTCTTTGAAAAAGCAACCTCAAAAACCTCTGCTAATTCAGGTTTTAAATTGGGATCACCAAGTTCAATAGTCTCTGCATGCCTGTGATTTTTAAAGGGAGACATCAACTTTGTCGTTGGCCTGTCGATACGCCTGTTATAGGCTATCCTTAAAGATTGAGCATTTTCGAAAGATCTCAAAAATTGAATGGAAGGAAAAAAGTTCAATTTCTCGTAAACAAAAGGCCCTTTTCCCAGACGATGAGTTAACAATCTGTCCATGTACTCGGCTCTAAGTCCAACATTATAGTTCCATTTTGATAAAGCGCCGTTCAAATTTGCATACCATGCGAAAATTTGTTGCCTTAAATCCATCTTATCATTAAATTCAGGATTTAATTCCCACGATTTACTTTTTAAATTTAGATTTTCAAAAATAAAATCCCCCGAATGGTGAACAGATCTGAATTGATAGCCCAGTTCCAGTTTTTTGTTATCCCCTAATGGTTTTTGATAATCCATCTGCCAGCGAATGGCAGTTAATGGGCTCCTTTCCTCAGAGCGTTCGTGCAATGAAATCTGATTATTATCTTCATTTTCATCCACATTATTTAATGGCCCTCCTAAAACGGAGTACTCAAAAACACCCAACATAGTTATTTTACCCTTGTTAGCAAAACTTCTGGTATAATCAGCATTTACCGTTTGAAAATTTCCCTTTCTAACGAATAAATTCTGGTTGAAAAATCGGCGAAAAGGAGAACCAAAAGAAGGATCGAAAAGATTAATATTACTACTTGTTTTCACAAATTCCTCATAATGCAAATTTGCCGTACGGTCTGTTTGTTTTTCACCCATATACCAATTTACATTTAAAACCTCCCTTTTGGTTGGCGTATAAGTCAAACCTGATCTTATACCAAATTGATAATCTTTATAATTTCTAATGCCTTCAGAAGGAAGGAAAGTGAGGGAATCTTTTAGTA
>JBMLQR010000279.1:7379-13875 GCA_049241465.1 Saprospiraceae bacterium
CTGGAAATAAGATCTAATCCAGTTCCGTTGGCTGCATTTTGAAATTGTTTGGTATCAAATATCTGTTTATCAATTTGAATGGTCTGCGTTTTTCGTTCCCCATTGACGATAATCTCCTCTAAGGTACTAACCGATGCCGTAAGATAAATAGCGGGAAGATTCCCTGTTTTCTCCCCGGGTTTGAAGTCAAGTGATTCATAACCCATGAATTGAAAGCGTAAAATACTACTATTTCCTCGTTCAGATTTAACTTGAAATTTACCCTTCTCATCTGTTACCGTTCCTGCAACGATAGAAGAATCTTTTCCTAAAACTGATACTGAGGCAAACTCTATGGGCTTCTTGGTTTCACTGTCAAATACAATTCCTTGATATTGAACTGACTGACTATAAACACTATGTAATATCACGAATGATATTAACAAAGTAAATGGTAATTTTCGCATGTATTTACTTAATATGATACCAAATATACATTAAAGAATGGTTACTCCACCGTTAACCACGTATAGCCTTCAGCTGGAATAGTAACCAATAAGTCCGCTTCATAATTTCTATTTAACTTTAAAGACATAGGTTTTCCCTCCTTTTCCCTAAACACAGCCGTTTCTGTTAACCCAGTATAATAAAGAGGCACCGAAATAGTTCTGGTGATGTCCTTTTTGGTAGGATTGTACAACATGAGCATGCCTTTGTATTTACCCGATGGATCGGCATGTAACAAGCCATCCCAATCCCTGCCATCGGCTCTTCGCAGATGGATCATATCCGCATTCAGGATATCCCGGTATTTTTTATACCATGCAACCGTTTTTAAAACCAATTGCCTGGTTTCCTCTGTGTCATATAATCGAGGCCCCCGATAACAGGCTTGCACTCCTGCACCATAATATTGCATCATCAAATTTTCATAATCCTTTAAATGCTCACTTAAAGGTTCAAGAATAGCTTCCGGTCCACCCCCTTGATATTTTGTTAAAGGAACAAAACCCCAGCTCATTGAGCCCATTTTTTCCAGGGTACCATCGTGAATATTTTGCCTGTTTAAGACTCTTTGTTGCTCCCGGGAAAGGGAAAAATTAACCTCCCTGTAACCTATGGCAATCTTATGAGTACCATCTAAAAAATACCAATCCGGCGCATTGATATAAACCCCCTTTTCGTTCAACCACCGATAAAGTTCCTTTTGAATTTCCATCTGCCTCCATTGAGAATCCTCTAGTCCCTCATGACCGGGATGAGAAGTTGATGCGCATACGTCACCCGGATAAGGTCCGTCATTTTCCCAAATATCAAACCCAGTTTTTTCAAAAAAATACTTGATTTTATCCCTGAAATCCAGTCCCCAGGTACTTCCAAAACAAGGCGCATTCCCAAAAAGGGCACCGCCAGGTTTTCCTGTTTTAGGATCAATAACATCATGTTCGTCGCTAATCCGACGACTGCTGAACAGGGCATAACCGCCAAGTAAAATACCCTTACTATGCGCATAATCTGCTAATTTCTTCCAACGTGTAATATTGATATTCGAAGTGTCCTCCATCTTCAGATGACTACCAAAACTCAAGATTACGGCTTCATAACCAGTTTGAACACATTGATCGATACAACGCACCACCTCATCATCAGTTTTACTCACCAAATGCATAAAAATAGGATTCTGGGTAGTCCAGGGCGCTATGGTTCTATACATTTTTTTCAACATCAATCCCCTCCTTTGTCTGTCATAACTGTCCATCAACAGTTCATTGGTTTTTACTGAAGTAAAAACTTCACCCCTTTTTAGCTTGATTCCCGGTGCTTTTTCCGGATAAATTTCAAGTAAACAAGGGGTTTGAAAATTATAATTCACCTGAGACGTGTAAACGCTATCTGTTTTCCAATGAGTAGTCTGATCACTAATATCATAACGCATGGCATTATTGAAAGCATAATTGGTCTCAAAATAGATACCATGTTGTTTTTTCATTTCATCAGGAGAACCGACGACCGCACTTTCCTCTTCCACTAAACCCAGCACTTCATTTACCACCCTGTGTAATTTCACCTCTTTGGATGATTCATTGAGAATAGTCAACCATTTTACTATCAAAGGGATACCATCATATAGCGCATAATGAACCTCCACTTTTAATCCTTTCAACTCATTAACAGGAGATTCAAACTTCAGCACCAGTTCTTTCCCAGTTGCTGCCAGGAATTTACCTGTCCAGGTAGTCGATTTCCATTGAATGCCAGGTTTAATATCTGACACCTGATAACTGGTAAACATAAAATCATTTTCCCCTTTGGTCAGGGAAGGAAGCCATTCTGGTAGAAAATATCCATTTTCCTTTTGACCCACTAAGCCGCCAATATGGTATTCCTTATGATCAATAATCAAGCGAGCTTCTGGCTTTATGGCCCTTATCAGTTGCTGTTGATTTGTCAGATTCACGAAATCAAAGCATCCTATATTTTTTCCTAAATAAAAGGATCTTCTCAATAATCCATTTTGGATAACCAGCGTATTATCCTCCTCTTTGACGGTTGCTTTTTGAGGAACGGAATGAATTAACCAATCAGACTTAGATGATTGAGCATTTAAACCGGAGGAAAAAAGGATAGCCAGAAACCAAAAGTATTTCATGTAATTATTTTTGCTTATAAAATTAAAAAAGGGAACGATAAAATTTTCATTCCCCTTCAATTTAATATAGTTTATAAATACATTAAAGTTAACTCTTTCTTGTCCCTGCAAAAACGAGGGCTCCTCCAGCTATAGCAATATCTTTCAATAGACTGGCGGTTGCAGATTGGTCACCAGCCATGGCACCCTTTAAATGAATGACCAACACAAACACTAATAATAAAACGGCAAGTAATACGGAGGCTAGTTTTGCCATTTTATCCGTGAGTATTGCGACCGCTGCTGCAATTAAAGCAATACCCGTCAAATAAACCCAAAGTACACCACCGGGGATAGCTGCTGGAACCATCCCAGCCATGGCAGGACCACTAATGAAATGAAAAAGTCCGAAAATAGCCATAGGAATAGCTAACAAGTACTTTCCTGATTTGATAAAAGCATCCATTTTAATAAAGTTTAATGATTAAAAAATAAGTGACCTTTGAAATTAACAAATTTTATGGGTAAATACATGCTTTTTACCTTATTTAATTGTTTATTTTCAGAAATCCCCTTATCCCTTTTGAAATACTTTTATATAATCCACAACAAACCAACGGGGAAAAATGGTTCTTGCGTCGGGTGCGCCGGGAAAATTACCACCTATGGCCAGATTGACAATAAAAAAGAAAGATTGATTAAAGGGATAGGGTTGCCCGTTCAAATCGGCAGGAGTCAATTGATGATATGGTACATTATTAACCAGCCATTGAATCTTATTTTCTTCCCAGATAATAGAAAACACATTGAATGATGTATTAAAATCATATTCACCGGTGGAAAAGGTAGCGCCAGTTCTAAACCTGTGCTGCGCCACCGTGGCACCAAAATGAGCGGTACCCACCACTCTGTTGATTTTATCACCACTCGTTTCCATAATATCTATTTCACCGCAAGCGGGCCAGGAAACCTGAGGAATATTATCTCCTAACATCCAGAGCGCTGGCCAATAACCCTTTCCTTCAGGAACAGCGGCTCGAATGTCAATACGTCCATATTTGAACGATTTTTTCCTTTGCGTTGTCAGTCTTGCGGAGGTATAATTTTTACCACCTACCGTTTCCTTTTTTCCCTCAATGATTAAATATCCGTCTGAAAGCTGGGCATTTTTTTCCTGATAAAATTGTAACTCATTATTTCCCCAGTTGCAATTTCCCGGACAACCATCGCCCAGTTCGTAGTTCCAAACGGCACTATTCAGATTAGTTCCCTGAAAACTCTCCTCCCAAACTTTGGTAAAGCCAGTATAGCTATCGGGTGAGATATATCCAGTTTTAGGGATATTTATCTTGTCAATCAAACTAAAATCGTCGTTAACCAGAGTAATTGTCAATCGAGTAGGTTCACTTAAGGTAGCATTTAAAGCTTGAATGAGTACAATTTCCAGTTTTTCGTCAGTCTCTTTAACGGCATCGCCAAATATTTTAATAGGAATGAACACGGTAAGTTCTCCCGGTTTTATGAATATTTTGCCCTCTGTAATCGCCTCATAATCAGAACCTGGTGTAGCTGTTAACCCATTAACCTGATATTTAACCATCACCTGGGTTCTATTTTCCCCTTTTAGTTGAATACCTAACTGTATGGTGGTATCTTTATTACCCTCGGGAATAGAGAGTGCTTGTGTAATGAAAGAAACCTGTGGCGCATTATAATCTGGCAGCTCTGCGATGTCTCCCTCCTTAAAACACCCTTGAAGCAAAAGTAAAAAGGGTAAAAACTTAAAAATGTATATTACGTTTTTCATTTAGTCCTTTTTTTGATAAACTCTCACATAATCTATAGAAAATCGGGCGGGGAAAGCTGTTGCATCAACCCCCATTTTACCTCCGAGGTTACCCCCAACGGCAAGGTTCAAAATGACATGAAAAGGTTGGTCAAAAGGCCATTGTTTACTATTTGCCAATGCCTCTTTATAGAAAGTAAAATAAATTTTCCCGTCAAATAAAAAATCCATTTTTTCAGGAGTCCAGTCTATGGCATATAAATGATAGTCTTCGTATGGTTTTATTTTACCAACGCCTCCTCCCTTTTGCGTACCAATCATGTGATTGAAAGCTTCCGTATGAACGGTGCCGAAGATAGAATCCTGAGCAAACCCTACGTGTTCCAACAAATCAATTTCTCCACTTCCTGGCCATTCTCCGTAGTTGTTTTTCTCTGGCAAGAGCCAGATAGCAGCCCAGGTACCTAAGCCAACGGGTGTTTTTGCTCTCATTTCAAAATAGCCATATTTCCAGGAAGCCTTATTTCGGGTAAGCATCCTGGCAGAAGTATATTCCTTCCCTCCCATTTTTTCTGGTCGGGCCTCAATGGTTAATTTTCCATCTTTTACAGAGGCATTGTCGATATCTGCCTCGGTGTAATATTGCCACTCGTTATTTCCCCAACCACAGATTCGGGGACAACCATCACCCACATCATAAGTCCATTTACTGGCATCTGGTAATCCCTCTGTTGAAAATTCATCAGACCAGACAAGTTTGTACTTTTTGGGAGGTTTTGACATTGAAAACAAAAAAAAAGCACACAGAATTGAATAAAAAGTTAAGTATTTCAAAATTAAAACGTTTATCTAGCTTCAAAATATAATTCAAACCAACCACCTCCTTTTAAAAACGGAGTTCTTACAATCATCTCTTTTTCCGTTAATCTCACGATATCATAGACATTTGAGGCATCCCAAACCCCCATGAAGGCACCTTCCGGAAGTTCAATACGAGGAACACCTGCGGGACCAATAGGAATAAGTTGCCATTGAGGTTTTCCTGGCAAAGAAAAAGGTACCGGCTTATATCCATTCCAAGGATCAACGGTTAATCCATTATTATCATAAATAAATTTGTTTTCTGCCCAGGCAAAACAAAAATTATCATCGTACTGCTCATTCTGGAGACCATTTAGCGGAGAAGTAAACCATTCGGCAGAACCTGGCGTTGGACCAACGGCTACCGCCCCTGCTTTTTTACTGAAAGTCCAGCATTTTCGACTGGTTGGATCACACCCACCGGCTAAAAGGGTTGCCAAACCAGTACAAGGAGTAACGGCATCTTTAGGTATAACCACGGAAAAACTTTGCTGCCCAGTGCCAGAGCCACCTTTAAAAGAACCTGACCATAATATGTTATACCGACCGGCTTTAGGAAAATAAAAAGTATCTAATCCCTTTTTTGTCTTATCGGGACTGGCTCCTACTGCCGACCATAATCTGTCAAAGATTACATCACTTTTCTCACTAACCACCACCCGATTAGAATCTGTTTTCAACTGAACAACCGAAAGGGTAGGTAAATCTGGTGATTTTCCTAATTGAATATCAGGTTCCTGATAAGATTCACATCTTAAAAACAGGGTGCTGATGAGTATAAAAACGGGTAATCCCCTCGATAATATATAAAAAAATGGTTTCATAATCTTTAGCTTTTATGTAGATTAATAGCCCTGATTTTGGGTAACAGCGCCATTACTTGCCTGAATTTGAGATTGAGGAATAGGAAACACCTTATGAATATTTTCTTTATATCCTAAAGGACCCAGAAAACTTACCGCTCTCCCGGTTCTCACCAAATCAAAAAACCGATGTCCTTCCAAAGCCAGTTCCAACCTTCTTTCATTATAAATAGCCTCTAACAATGTGTTTCCTGAAGAAGTTATTTCCGGCAATTTAACTCTTGCTCTTACTTGATTCAATGCATTTCGGGCGCTGGTCTGATCGCCTGACTGAAAGGATGCTTCAGCAAAAAGAAGCAAAACATCAGCGTATCTGATTACCCGGTCATTCGTTCCCCCATTGGGATTTGGATCTCCGAAAGTAGCTTGCTCACTCCT
>JBMLQR010000280.1:0-13335 GCA_049241465.1 Saprospiraceae bacterium
GATTAAAATCGGCTAATACATTAAGCTGCGTTTCAAGGGTATCTCGTGAGTTCATGTCATTGTGGTATCGTCCCGCCCAGAAAAACGACTTTTCACCTTTCTTTACTTCCAGCCCTGCCAAATCAATATTTCGACTTGTTAAGTCTTGCAAAACGCTTTCAGGAAAATCGTCACCCACTACAGAAACGATCCTAACTTGCTCAGCAAAGTATGAAGCGGCCAAAGAAATGTAAGTTGCGGCCCCTCCAATAGCCTTTTCAGCTCTACCAAATGGCGTTTCAATATCGTCAAATGCCACAGTACCAACGGTTAATAATTTCATTGTGATTTTTTTTAAAATTTATTGTGTAAATATTGCAATTTATTTAATAATCCTTCTATTTTTGCAGTCGCCTTTTGAAAATATCTAAAGGTGCATCTAACCTGCCTCAGTAGCTCAGCCGGTTAGAGCGGCGGACTGTTAATCCGTAGGTCGTAGGTTCGAGCCCTACCTGAGGCGCAAAAAGTCAACCTGAAAAGGTTGGCTTTTTGTATTTTAAATGCTCACCACATAGACAGGATTAATAAGATAGTCTTTATACCTCCTGTCATTATCATCTTTTAGCTCAAGCAAAAACGGACTGCCCAACCCGGTGCTAATTTTAAATATTTGGTTTATATCTGTAATTAACTTTAGTTTCCTTTTCTTCAATGTATCTAATGATTCATGGCCTTTTTTTAAAAAGTCTAATAAATCATTGTTTGAAATTTCACCCCCATTTTCCACCAGATAATTTAGAAACTGAATCTGTTCATCTTCAAAAGGAATGTTAATCCCGTCAAAAATAATCTTATTCTCGGTTGGTCTAAAAAGAATAACTAACTTTTCAGTTCGCTGAATATTTCTTTTTTTCTTTAATTCTCTACTAAAAAAGACTAAACCTACAAGCCCGATAACCATTAAGAAAAAGGGCCATAACTTATCAAATACCGTGAAATAATATTTTTTGGATATAATTAAGTTCTTTTCTAATTCTTTGAGCGGCACTATACTTACTATAAAACCAGGTTTATCCCTTAAATCCTTACCTTTTATTACCATAATAATATTTTCATCCTTAGCATTATAGACCGTCCCATATTCTACTAAAGACTGATCAACCAGATGTTCTGTTTTAAATTTTTCAAATGAATTATTAGCTATATTTATTTTAACGATGGCATTATTTGGACCTTTTTCAATCGCGTAGAAATTCCCCTTGGCAAAAAATGGAAACCGAAGATTTCTAATTCTCCTATCATCGTCTATATACCCAAGTTGTTTCCATTTATTTGTGTTCAGGTCAAACCTCCAGACATCATTTAAATCCAAATTTTCCACATCTTCAAAATACGGCTTATTTAAAGTATAACCCGAAGACATATAAAAATAGCCCCGTTGTTTATCTATCTGATAAACGACCGCCTGCCTACCTTTAGGTAGATACTGATTAGAAGCATAAGGTCTTAAAAACCATTCATTGGTTTTATCGGAAAATTCAGTCATATATGGTTTATACGAATAAAAGCCATACCCGCTGTAAAGAATGATTTTTTCTTTAAACTCAAAGCTTGCCGCACCAAATTGATTTTTTTGCAGAAAGGATTTATCCTGACGAAGAATAGAAGAATCTTTAAAAAGATATACCTGACCTCCACCACCGGCAAAGAAAAGAACTTGTTTTGCATCGTGAATGAAATTCAATTCTATAGGTTGCTTCAAAACCGTATCCAGGTCGTTCTTTTTGTACTTAAAACATCTCCACCCTCCCGATACTGACAAATTAAATAAATAAAAACTATCTTTTGCAAGAACGATATAATCTCCATTTTGAGGATTAACTGCTATATTAAATTGCTCAGAAGCTAGAACTAATGGCTGATTTATGGCTTGGCTCGTAAGGTCAGAAATGAAAAGGGAGAGTGAAAGAATGGAAATAAAAACATTTCTGAACATATATAAAGATTTTTCGGTCTTACAAATATAGAACGAAAATTGGTCAAAAAAATATCCCATTATTTTTAAAAAAAATAGGGGATCCCCTATTTCCCCTATTATTTTTTGGAATTGTAAAATTTGAAATTTATATTGAGGTCAAGTTAGATTATACATTCAAGAATTAGTTTTCAGCCAATTAAAAAGCCCCAGGGCTTTACTCTGGGGCTTTATTTTAAAGTCTTTCATTTACTTGCCACTGTCTTCCTCAATGATTACTGACAAACCTTTATCCGTTAAGGAGTCCTTAAAAGGCTTTAGCACACTTTTAGGTGCCGTTTTAACGGTTGCCTTACCTTTCAGGTGAATCAATAGGGCTAACTGCTCTGCCTGAGCCTCTGAATGATTCAGAACTTGTATAAAACAATCTATGACCCAATTAAACGTATTGTGTTCATCATTAAACACAATTAATCTAGCCACATTACCTGTATTATCGCTGTCTAATTCCTCAATCACTTCGGTTAAGATCAGCTCATCCGTATCTGCGTGAGAAAACGTCATATAGCTATATAATTACAAATTTTGCAAGGTATTTTTAACGGCGATAAAGTTCGGTAAATCTCCTGCACTTTCCAATACCTCTGCATACTGAATAATTCCATTTTTATCGACGACAAAAGCAGACCTTTTGGCTACTTTTTTCATTCCCAAAACAAAATCTTCATACAGACAACCGTAATCTGCAGAAACTGTGCGATTAAAATCAGCCAATAATGGGAAGTTCAAATTTTGTTCTGCTTTAAATTTTTCCAGAGTAAAAAGAGAATCTACCGAAATAGCAATAACTTGGGCATTCAAATTTTTGTAAGACTGGATATCATCTCTGGTATTACACAATTCGGTGGTACAAACACCAGTAAATGCAAGGGGGAAGAACAAAATGACTACCGATTGACCTTGGAAGTCTGAAAGAGATACTTCATTCTTCTCACTTGAGAACAAAGTAAACGAGGGAGCTGTATCACCGATTTTTAACATAGCAGGTTATTTTAGTTTAAAATACTATAATGACATTAATACTAAAATTGTTCATGAAAGAACCTTTACGTTCCTATCTGGCATTACATTTTTCAATTATTCTGTTTGGCTTTACAGCCATTTTAGGTGCCGTCATATCTCTATCAGCGTTGCCTCTCGTATGGTGGCGAATACTCTTAACCGTAATCAGTCTTGGATTTTTTGCAAAATTAACATCCGTTTTTAAACAAGTCTCTACAAAAAATATCCTCTATATCTTTGGAACAGGTGGTATTGTGGGTCTTCATTGGTTAACCTTTTACGGATCCATTAAAGCATCCAATGCATCCGTTGGCGTTTTAGCTCTGGCCGCAACGCCTTTATTTACCGCATTTCTTGAACCTTTGGTACAGAAGAGAAAGATTAATTTCATAGAAATCATGCTCTCTCTGCTTATTATACCTGGCATGATACTCATTGTACAAACCTTACCGACAAAATTTTTAGATGGATTTTTGATTGGCCTTTTTTCCGCCTTCCTGGCCTCCCTTTTTAGTTCGTTAAATCAAAAATTGACCTTGCTCTCGGACGCGATTACCCTAACTTTTCTTGAGCTCGGTAGCGCGCTCATCTTGCTAACCATCGCCATTCCCTTTTGGCTAACTTTCAACCCTAAAGAAGCAATAATTCCTCAGGGAACGAACGATTGGATGTACATAGCTCTTTTAGCTTTTTTGTGTACCAGCCTGGCCTATTCTCTGACCCTTCATGCTATGAAGCAACTGAGTGCATTTACAGTTAGCCTTAGTATGACGCTTGAGCCGCTTTATGGCATTGCATTTGCCTGGTTCCTGCTTAACGAGAACGAACAATTAACAAACTCCTTTTATTGGGGAAGTTTGCTAATTGTCCTTTCTGTTATAATATATCCTATCTATAAATTCTATAGTAACAAAAGGATGTAACGCTTACTTACTTTCTTCCGTCGGAGCCACTTCTTCTTTTGTCTCCTCTTTTATCTCTTCTTTTACTTCCTCCTTTAGTTCTTCCGGATGATAGTATTTCTCTTCCTCCTGATATGGGCGGGGTCCGATTAATTTTTCGACATCAGATTTATGTAAAACCTCTTTGGTAAGTAGCTCTTGAGCTAACATTTCCAACTCCGTTTTTTTCTCTGTCAATAAATTTTGAGCCCTTTCATATTGTAGTTGCAGCAATTGTCTTACTTCGTCGTCAATCAAAGAAGCTGTTTCGTCAGAATAAGGTTTATGAAAGGAATCATTTTGCATACCGTAAAATGAAACCTGACCTACTTTCTCATTCATCCCAAAAATAGAGATCATACTGTACGCCATTTTGGTAACCTGATCGAGGTCATTCTGGGCACCTGTTGAAATTTTACTGAAAATCAACTTCTCTGCTGCGCGTCCTCCAAAAGTCATACATATTCTATCGAGCAATTGCTCTGTCCTGGTTATATTTTCTTCTTTTGGCAAATACTGCGCAAAGCCTAAGGTTCCAATTCCGCGGGGAACAATAGTCACTTTTACCAATGGAGCCGCGTGCTCGAGATACCAGCCGCAGATAGCATGACCCGCCTCATGGTAAGCAATAATTTTCTTTTCTTCGGGAGAGATTAATTTATTCTTTTTCTCTAATCCACCAATTACACGATCCAAGGCATAATTAAAATCATCTAAATCGACGGCCGCTTTGTTTCTTCTTGCAGCTATAAGTGCTGCCTCATTACAAACATTAGCTATATCGGCACCGGCAAAACCTGGCGTCATCTCAGCAAGGATAAAAGGCTTGACATCGTCTGATTTGATGATAGTTTTCAAATGAACCTTAAAAATGGCTTCTCTTCCTTTTAGATCAGGGCGATCTATGCCAATTTGTCTATCAAAACGACCGGGTCTAAGTAAAGCACTATCTAATATATCAGGTCTATTTGTAGCAGCCATCAATATGACCCCTTTATCAGTAGAGAAACCGTCCATTTCTACTAAAAGCTGATTTAATGTATTTTCGCGCTCATCATTTCCACCCTGCATATTATTTTTTCCACGAGCCCTACCGATAGCATCTATTTCGTCTATAAAAACGATACATGGTGCTTTTTCTCTGGCTTGTTTAAACAAGTCTCTAACTCTTGATGCTCCAACACCAACAAACATCTCTACGAAATCGGATCCTGAAATTGAAAAGAAAGGCACACTTGCTTCACCGGCTACTGCCTTAGCTAACAATGTTTTTCCTGTTCCTGGAGGACCAACCAAAAGAACGCCCTTTGGAATTTTTCCACCCAGTGCCGTATATTTTTTAGGCGTTTTCAAGAAATCAACCACCTCCATTACTTCGACCTTAGCTTCATCCAAACCAGCGACATCTGCGAAAGTAACATTCACCTTACTATTTTGGTCAAAAAGCGTTGCCTTTGATTTTCCAATATTGAAAATCTGTCCACCGGGACCGCCACCACCACCGCCAACTCTTTTCATAATAAAAAGCCAGATAGCAATAAGGATGAAAACGGGTAATACCCAATTTAAAATAGGTCCTATCCAATTTGTTTTGGTAACATAAGCAGGGTGAACCCAATTTTCTCTTGGAATCCCAGCCTTTTCTTGTACTTCTTTCAAAGATGAACTAAAAACCTCTACGTTTCCGATATCTATAAAATAATGGTGTCTGTCTGCAGAAAGATTGGACTTTTCTATATCACTATATTTGGACAAACTGCCCTTTTTGATATAAATAAGCGCTTTCTGATTATTGACCACTTCAATTTTTTCAATATCAGAATCACGTATCATTTGTTCTAAACGATTTTGGGTAAGCTGTTTTTTGTCAGCACCAATCATCGTGAACATATTAATAGCTATGAAAGTAAGAATGAGTACTCCGTAAATCCAAAAACCATTAAAGCGGTTACCGCCATTTTCCGGGCTTGCCGGCTTTTTGTTACTGTCCATGCCAGGAGGCTATTTTATTCTGAAATTAAAATATACACGGGTTCAAACAATCAATTACTATAATCGTTGCAATCCGCAGCTTTAATTGTAAAAAATTTACTACAAATTTTCGTAAACCACTGTTTTTGCGTCACTCCACAAGTCTTCCAACGCATAATATTTCCTCATGTCAGGGTGAAAAACATGCACGACAGTATTAAAATAATCGACGCAAATCCACAAACTTGATTTTTCCCCCTCAACATGATTGGGTTTGATATCTAAAGTTTCTTTTACATGACGATTAATATTGCTGGCTATAGCTTTTACCTGCGTATTGGAAGTGCCTTCACAAATAATAAAAAAATCAGTGGGTGCATCATGGAGATGCCTCAAATCCATTTTTACTATGTCTATTCCTTTAAGATTTTTGATGCTCTCAATAATCTCATTATTGAGGTTTTCCACCTCTTTATGAAATTTCTTTGGAGACTTTGCAATGGTTGTACTCAAAATGATTAATGTTTTAAAAAATTAAATTGGTAATTTTGAAGCAAGTTAAGAACTTTTAAAATAATAAAACTTGCATTTTAATAAGAATCAAAATATTGGTGATGCCTATCTTTTTTTTAATAGCATACCTTCTACTCACTCTTATGCAATGGAATTGCTTTCCCACAGTTTTCCACAGCACGGAACCGTTATTTCAGCCGATTTCCAGGAAGCGGGAAAAGGTCAGCAAGAAAAAACCTGGTTTAGTGATAAAGGAAAAAATATTTTATTATCCATCATTCTTTTTCCAGATAACATTGCTCCATCAAAACTTTTTTTGATGAACATGGCTGTTAGCTTGGCAGTAAGAAAATCAATTCTCATTGAATATCCTGTGCCTGAAAACATTTATCTAAAATGGCCAAACGATGTTTATATATCCAACAAAAAAATCGCTGGTATTTTGATAAAAAACAGTCTTAACTTTCATAAAGTTCAAAGTACTATTATTAGCGTTGGATTAAATGTAAATCAGCCGTCTTTTCCCGATTTTCTTCCGTCGGCGACCTCCCTGTTTTTAAATACTTACAAAGAAACCAACCGAAAAGAAATTGAAAAGAATCTTTTTGCCGCACTGGAAGAATATTTAACATATATTAATGTACAACCCGATTTACTGGAATTTCAATACCATTCCTGCCTGTTAGGAATGAACAAAGAACATACTTTTCTTATTAAAAAAAATAATGAAACCTTGCAAGGAACCATCACTGGCGTTTCTGACAAGGGTGAATTAATAGTAAAATCTTCTTCTGATTACCAGTCATTGTACTTTCAACATGGAGATTTAATTTATCTTTAACATTTTACCCTTTTTACTATTAAAATCGAGGCATGAAAGTTCACGTACTTACTATTGGTGACGAAATTTTGATTGGGCAAATCATAGATACAAATTCTTCGTGGATTGCACAAAGGCTCAATCTTATTGGAATGAAGGTCAGTCAGATGAAGTCCATTTCCGATGAATTAAAGGACATCAAATCACAGCTTCAGCTTTCACTCAACGAAGTAGATGTAGTTATCATCACCGGCGGACTAGGACCGACTAAGGATGATATTACCAAAAAAGCATTAGCAGAATTTCTACATGTACCCTTAGTTTTACATGAAGAAACGCTGCAGTTCCTCATTCGTTTTTTTACCAAAATTGGTCGTGACCCCAATACTATGGATCTGGTGCCACAAGCACAAGTACCTGAAAACACGGTAGTTTTACCAAATAAAATGGGAACAGCGCCAGGAATGTGGCTAAATACTGGCTTGGGGAAAGTTATTATTTCGCTCCCTGGTGTACCTTATGAAATGGAATATCTTATGGAAAATGAGGTTATTCCAAAACTCCAGAATACCTTCCCTTCCGAAATAATAATTCATAAAACCCTGCTGATAGCGGGTATTCCTGAAACAACGCTCTCTCAGCGTCTAGAAACATTTGAAAATGAACTACCCCATTTTATAAAACTCGCTTATTTGCCCGCTTTAAGTCAAATCAGGTTACGACTTTCTTGCTCAGGCGACAATAAACAACTATTGGAGGGCTTAATTATTGAAAAAACAAACCAATTACATAGCATATTGGGGCAGCTCGTTGCGGGTGAAGATGAAGACACACTGCCTGTCGTCATTGGACGAATATTAAAGAAAAATAATTACCAACTCGCTTGTGCCGAAAGTTGCACCGGCGGTTATTTAAGTCATCTTATCACCCTGGTGCCTGGTTCATCCCAATACTTTAAAGGGGCTATCGTTTCCTATGCTAATGAAATAAAAGAAAAATCATTGGGTGTTAATCCCGTTACCATAGAAAAATATGGTGCAGTGAGCGAAGAAACCGTTATTGAAATGCTCCATGGTTTACTTTCTCATACCGGTGCCAACATAGGTGTCGCCATTTCAGGTGTCGCTGGTCCGGACGGTGGAACAGTGGAGAAACCGGTTGGCACCATTTGGGTAGCCTTAGGTAGTAAAGAAAAACACCAGACCTTCCTCGTGAAAGCTGGTAAAAACAGAGAAAAAAATATTCAGTATGCTGCTTACGTTTCCTTAAATTATTTACGTCTTTTTTTGTTAAATTGAATTAAGAATCATTTTAATGAAATACCTTGTATTTTTGCAGTAATTAACACGGATAAAATATCCTTATGACGCATTTTGAACTTGTCATGCCTAAAATGGGCGAGAGTATAATTGAAGCAACCATCCTTAGATGGACCAAAAATATTGGCGATTTAATTGAAATCGATGATACCCTGGTCGAAATAGCTACAGATAAGGTTGATACCGATGTTCCTTCTCCTGTAAAAGGTAAGTTAATCGACATCCTTTTTAATGAAAATGATGTGGTGCCTGTCGGTCAAACGATAGCTATCATAGCTACTGAAATGGGTGAAGATGAAAAAACATTTATTTCTCAGGATATAGTTACCAATGAATCTCCCCTAAACCATACTGAGACATATTCTACTGATTATCAAGCAACTCCTCCCGTTACATCTATAGCCCCAACCGTCAAATCTAACCGCTTTTATTCTCCTCTTGTGAAAAATATGGCACTAAAGGAAAATATATCCTTCGAGCAGTTAGACACTATCACCGGCACAGGTATGCAAGGGAGAGTAACAAAAAATGATCTGTTGGACTATTTGGAATCCATAAAAAAGGTAGGTTCGAGTGACAACAAGGCCCCTGAAAAAATAGTTACCCGAACTTCAGGCGAAAATGAGATCATTGAGATGGACAGAATGCGAAGGCTAATTGCCGATCACATGGTTATGTCTAAACGAACCTCCGCACACGTAACTTCATTTGCCGAGGCCGATGTTACCGAAATAGTTCTCTGGAGAGAAAAAATTAAAAAACCTTTCGAAGCAAAATACCAACAAAAAATAACCTTTACCCCCATTTTTATTCAAGCCGTGGCAAAGGCTTTGTGTGATTTCCCTTTGATTAATATTTCTGTTGAAGGTGATAAGATTATCATTAAAAAGGATATTAATATTGGCATGGCCACCGCCTTACCCTCCGGAAATCTTATTGTGCCCGTTATTAAAAATGCAGACACTTTGAGCTTGCTTGAACTGACTACTAAGGTAAATAATTTTGCAGACCGGGCCAGAAATAACCAATTGAAACCTGACGAAGTTCAAGGCGGAACTTTTACAACTACCAATGTAGGTACTTTTGGTAGTATCATGGGTACGCCTATTATAAATCAGCCTCAGGTAGCTATTTTAGCTATTGGCGCCATAAAAAAGAAACCCGCTGTGGTTGAAACGCCTTACGGTGACCTTATAGCCATTCGACATCTTATGTTTTTATCTTTATCCTATGACCACAGAGTAGTGGACGGAGCATTGGGAAGTTCTTTTTTACGTCGGATTGTAGATTATATTGAAAGTTTTGATGGAAATCAAGGCTTTTAACCTTTTCAATATAGTACACCCATGAGTCTTTGCCGGTCTTTCGCCCTAATTATGTTATTTCTTTATCTTTACCCTCTCCACTCGTTAGCGCAGGGTAATGCCAAAAGATTTAATGAAGCGAATCAACTGTTTCAGCAAAAGAGATATGACGAAGTCTTAAGTTACCTACAGGTAGGAAAAAAGTTTTTCAAAACAGAATCACCTGAAATTACTTTCCTTAGTGCCGCAAGCTATTATTATAAAAATAAATTGGATGAGGCCGAAATAGAATTTGTTTCTTTACTAAAAAACAAAAATAGCCTTCAGGTAGAAGCGCTTCTTTTTTTAGGCCAAATACGCTTTCATCATCAGGACTTTATCACCGCTTCCTCTTATTTAAAAAGTTATCTAAAAGCTATTTCTCCTTCGCATCCCAATAGAAATGAGGTTAGAAATATTATTAGACACTGTGCAACAGGCCTGGCGATTCAGTATCGTAATCCTTTAGCTGTGGTAGAAAATTTAGGCGCTCAGGTAAATACCCGGGGCGACGAATTTGCCCCTGTTTTAAACCCTCTCTACCAAAACCGAATATATTATACCGCTGCCAATCTAACCGAGGGAAAAGAAGAATTACCACAAACTGATATTTATTATTCTGCTAAAGAAGATGGGGTATGGGAAAAACCAAAATCATTCAGCCCCATTTTAAATTCGCCTAATCATGAGGTTGGTATCGGATTTAACCCCTCTGGACAGGTTTTATACTATTTTAGAGGAAATAATCTTCTCCAGGGAGCTATTTTTACAGATACCATCAGGAAATCAGGGAAATTTAAAATTAATCCGTTCTACCCAACTTTTGATCGGGTTTCTGCTCAGACACCACCTCATTTTATTTCTGATACCCTCATTATTTTTGCATCAAATACCTTAGGTGGTAAAGGGGGGTACGATTTATTTAAAATAAGCAAACGGAATGGAATATGGTCAAAGCCCGAAAATATGGGTCCTGATGTAAATTCTGTATATGATGAAAATTATCCCTTCCTCGCACCTGATGGAATTACCTTATACTTTTCCTCTAATAATCCGGAAATAAGTCTTGGTGGGTTTGATATTTTTAAAATTTCCCTGAATTCAGCCCGGGTCCCTGAAAATATGGGAACGCCCATTAATTCTACAGCAGATGATACCCATTTTTCTGCCTCCAGAGATGGCGTAACGGCTTATTTTGCCTCTAACAGAAAAAGTGGATACGGCGCAAGAGATTTATACACTGCCTACTTTTTTGCTCCGTTGAGCGAAATGAAACCCCAAACTTTTACGGCTGGTATAGCCTATAAAGAAGATCAAAAAGTAGATTATTTTGAATTCAATGCCATAGTGTTAAATGGCGCTGAACATCCTTTGGAAAGTGGTAATAAACCTTACTTTAATGCCTTAATTCCTGTTTTAAATGAAAATGATGGTTTAAAGTTATTTATTTCTGCCTATCCTCATAAAGATTTAGATTTTGGTACAGGGGTGAAAAATAGCCTGTTCACTTTGGTTGATATTCATCGCTTTTTTTCACAAAGTTCCCTCAAACATCCAAACATAAGCTATCGCGTAATTTGTTCTCCCTTATTTGATAAAGGAAATCAAGGTATTTCTTTTCGTTTCTCCGGTGCCAAGCCCATGGATATGGCGTTGAATACAAATTTGCTTTTTGATGGGGAAAATGGAAATATAGCTCAAGATGCCCTTTGCTTTAAATGGCTTTTAAAAGAAATACCCTACACCGATATTCAAAATATAAATATTGAAGATATTAAAGGGCATGAAAACCTGCTGTTTGAGATTTTACCTGACAAAAACAAAATAGATATATATAGTGGATTATTTAATTCATTCGAGCTGGCTCAATGGTCAAATAATAAGAATTACGAAATTGTTGCCTTTTTGGACGGTGAAAAACTATCAAAAGACCAAGCCTCTAAACTCATTTCAACCTATCCTGTTTTATCAGATTATATAAAGTAGTTAAAAAATTCAAAAATGAAAAAGCCACTTTTTAGTTCATTGATGGTGTTGCCGATGTTACTTTTCCTCTATTGTGGGAAAATAAACCCTCCCATGCCAAAAATATTTAGCGGGAAAATTGATGTTTCTACCATAAAACTTCCCGATGGTTTTAACATCGAAATTTATGCTGAAAATGTAGTAAATGCCCGGTCTATGGCCCTTTCCCCCTCAGGTGTATTATTTGTCGGTACAAGAGATAAAGGAAATGTATATGCGTTGGTTGACAAAAACGGCGATTATAAGGCAGAAAAACAGTACTTGATTGCTTCTAAACTGAATATGCCTAATGGTGTGGCCATTAGAAATGGCGATTTATACGTAGCAGAGGTAAACAGGATTTTACGGTTTAAAAATATTGAAGAAAACCTGGATAACCCAGGAGAACCTGAGGTCATTTACGATAAGTTCCCCACGGAAAAACATCATGGTTGGAAATATATCGCTTTCGGTCCTGACGGAAAGTTATATGTTCCCGTTGGTGCACCTTGTAATATTTGTGAATCAGAAGATAAAATTTTTAATTCTATTACGAGAATGAATCCTGATGGAACCAATCTGGAAATAGTTCATTCCGGTATTAGAAATACGGTGGGATTCAATTGGCACCCTACTTCAAAAGAGCTTTGGTTCACAGATAATGGCAGAGATATGCTGGGTGACGATGTCCCCGCTTGTGAGCTGAATAGAGCTGAAAAAGATAATTTACATTTCGGATATCCGTATTGTCACCAAGGAGATATACCTGACCCTGAGTTTGGTAAAAAATTTCCCTGTGACGATTTTGTGAAACCAACTCAAAAACTAGGCGCTCACGTGGCTCCTCTTGGTATCGAATTTTATACAGGAAATAATTTTCCTGCCAGCTATAAAAATCAAATCCTCATCGCAGAACACGGCTCCTGGAACAGGACTAAAAAGTCGGGCTACCAGCTATCTCTTGTGACACTGGATGAAAATCAAAAGGCTATCAGCTATAAACCATTCGCTACCGGTTGGTTAAATTCTAAAAATGACGACGTCACAGGACGTCCCGTTGACCTGGAACTACTACCCGATGGCTCAGTACTTGTTTCTGACGATTATGCCGATGTTATTTATAGAATATATTACTCAAATTAACTCATTTTTATGCAAATAGCTGTTGTTGGTACTGGTTATGTTGGTTTAGTAACCGGTGCTTGTTTTGCCGAAACTGGCAATCATGTCATTTGTGTCGATATTGATGCAAATAAAGTGGATAGATTAAAAAAAGGGGAAGTACCAATTTATGAACCTGGCCTGGATATAATTTTTGAAAGGAATACTAAGCAAGGCAGGCTTTCGTTTACAACAAATCTTCCAGAGGCCATAAAAGATGCGGCAATTATTTTTTTAGCCTTGCCAA
>JBMLQR010000280.1:13435-16144 GCA_049241465.1 Saprospiraceae bacterium
ACAAATCTTCCAGAGGCCATAAAAGATGCGGCAATTATTTTTTTAGCCTTGCCAACACCGCCTGGAGCGGACGGATCTGCCGATTTATCATACATCCTAAAGGTAGCTAAAGATTTATCTGAAATCATTGTTGACTATAAAGTCATTGTTGATAAAAGTACCGTACCCGTTGGAACCGCTGAAAAAGTTTCAGCTATATTGGAACAAAGTTTATCGAAAAATCTATTTGATGTCGTTTCAAATCCAGAATTTTTAAGAGAAGGTGTTGCCGTCGATGATTTTTTAAAACCTGATAGGGTAGTCATTGGAACAAGTTCCTCAAAAGCTCAAAAATTAATGCGACAGCTTTACGAACCTTTTGTTCGTCAGGGAAACCCTATATTCTTTATGGATGTAAGATCTGCGGAGATGACCAAATATGCTGCAAATGCTTATTTAGCCACGCGTATCTCTTTTATGAATGAAATATCTAACCTTTGTGAAATCTTAGGCGCTGATGTTGACATGGTAAGGAAGGGAATGGGCTCAGATTCAAGAATTGGAAAACGTTTTCTTTTTCCAGGGGTCGGCTATGGTGGCAGTTGTTTCCCTAAGGATGTTCAGGCGTTGGCAAAAACAGCAAATGATAATAATTATCCTTTCCACATCCTTTCGTCTGTAATGCAAGTAAATGACAATCAGAGAATAATACTTGCAAATAAAATAATTAACCGTTTTAATGGCAATCTTAAAGGCTTGAATATTGCCGTTTGGGGCCTGGCCTTCAAACCTAATACCGATGATATTAGAGAGGCTCCCGCTTTGTTTATCATAGAAAAATTACTGGCAGCCGGCGCAACGGTTAAAGCTTTTGATCCTGAGGCTATGCCTAATGTTCAAAAAACACTCGGAGATCGTATTATTTATGTTAATGAACCTTACGAAGCACTCATTGAAGCTGACGCTCTAGCTATTGTCACAGAATGGAGCCAGTTTAGAACACCTGGATTTAAGATAATGAAACAGTTAATGCGTCAACCTCACATATTTGACGGTCGGAATTTATACGAATTGGACCAGATGACGGAGGAGGGATTCTACTATGAAAGTATGGGAAGATCGGTTATTTCCTAAATCATTATATTTTTCCTATGGTTCTGCATAACTTATCTTTTAAATCATTAACCACTAATCTTTGCAGGGTACTTTTTATTTTGGTATTCTTACCAACAGGCTGCGATAAACTAGAGGGTACCAAGGCTGACGGGAAAAAAGTGGTGATAAAAGATAAAAATGGACTTCCGGTAGAGATTTACACTTTAAAAGATTCTTTACTCCATGGGGAAAGAATCTTATTTTTTCCTGGTTCAAAAGATACTGCGGTCTTGGAAACGCATGAAAATGGACAGTTTAATGGTGCCTACCGAAGCTTTTTTTTGAAAAATAAGCTCAAATTAAAAGGTCAATACATCAATGATGAAATGGTTGGACTCTGGTATAAATATGATGAGCGGGGATTTTTGATTGAGGAGGTAACTTTTTCAAAAAATAAAGAAAATGGCCCTTTTAAAGAGTTTTTTCCCTCCGGGCAACTAAGTGTTTCTGGAAATTATAAAGATGGAAATACCGAAGACGGTCCTTTATTATTTTATAATGAAGAGGGTAAATTAGTAAAAAAAATGATTTGTTCCGGTGGTATTTGCCGTACACAATGGAAAGAAAACCAGTCCACAAAATGAAAAATGTACTCTTTCTCTTCTTTCTTTTTGCGGCTAAGGCTGTATATGGACAATTTCCCGGGGGAAGAGCTACTTTTAATTTTTTAGCATCTCCTCCTTCCGCCAGATTAACCGGTCTCGGTGGAAACCAAATTTCAGTGTCTGATAGTGATATTAATTTGATTGGTGGTAATCCAGCTGTTTTAAATCAGAATATGACAGGAAAACTTGGACTAAATCATTTTTTTTTACCCGGAAATATACAAAGTGGAAATGCTGCGTATGCGTTTACTATAGCTGATAACAAAACATGGTTACATCTTGGTCTTCATTATATTCAGTACGGTGAAATGCCCCGAACTGACGAGTATTTTCAGACAAACGGAACTTTCAAGGCAAATGAAAATAGAATGTCCGTCGGAGTTGCCCATTCCATTGATGACAGACTTCAAATTGGTTCTACCCTGTCTTTCGCTCAATCTTCCTTAGGTGAATTTGTTTCTTCCGCACTTGTTTTAGATGCCGGCTTATTTTACACTGATTCTTCAAAGCTTACTACTATTGGAATTGTATATAGAAATGCTGGCGTACAACTTAATCCATATTTTTCAGGTAACAGCAAGGAACCCTTACCTAGTGATTTACAAATAGCTATTTCAAAAAAATTACGCTATTTACCCTTTCGGTTTACGCTTCTTTATAACAATCTGAATCGTTGGAACGTAAGATACTACAATCCAGATAATGAATCAGCGAGGCTTATTATCGGAGAGGAATTAGCTGAACCAGCGCAGCTTGCCATCTTTGTTGATAATTTATTCAGGCATATTATTCTCAATGGAGAACTTATTGTAGGCGCAAATGAAAATTTCAAATTAAGAATGGCTTACAATCATAGAAGTAGAATGGAATTTAGTACCGTTGGCGTTGGTGGTTTAAATGGCTTTTCCTTTGGATTTGGCCTTAAAATAAAACGCTTTTCTTTTGATTTCGGCCGATCTATCTATCATCT
>JBMLQR010000281.1:0-5553 GCA_049241465.1 Saprospiraceae bacterium
GATTGAATCTATCATGGAAAGGTAACAAAGCGAATTGGAAATTGTTTTTTATGAGTTGGGGGTATAGAATTTTATAAGATTTGGGGTGGATGACCTACGGTTAATAAACAAAAGGTTACGGTTAATAAATATATAGTTTGAATAAGAATTGAAATTATGTTAATCGAATGTTTAAACCTACATTAGGATAAATTTTTAAAATGAAATTCAATGTTAGTTATTAATTTAATCAAAAAATCGATCCTACCATTAGTATTATTAATGTCTTGTGGTTTTTGTTCTTTTGCCCAAAATGCAATATCCTCAACAGGGGGACATTTTAAGACAACAGGAGGTTCTACCAGTTTTACCGTTGGCCAGGTAGCTTATGTTTTGAAAAAAGGAAATGGTTCTTATTTAAATGAAGGAGTTCAACAGGTTTATACCAAAAAAACGACACCCGTTGAGGAACTGGTTTATTTAAAGGAGGTGCAACTTTATCCAAATCCGACCCAGGAAACCATGACTTTGATTTTATCTTCTAAGGAAGATGTTCAAGTTAGATACACTATCATGGATTATCTGGGAAAGGAAATTAAGAATGGAAATATTCTGTCAGAAAAATCAGAGATATCCTTGAGGGATTTACCTGCTGGTAATTATTTCATTTCCTTAAAATCAAAGAAAGAAAACAGAATTTTCAAAATGGTTAAGATATAATCAGATGAAAAAGATTACCCTTTTAAATTTAATAACTCTCTTATTTTTAAGTAATTTGATATCTCAAGTACCGAATCTGATGAGTTATCAGGCTGTAATTTGGGATGCCAGCGGAAACCTAGTTTCCGAAAAAATGGTGAGTATTAAAATCAGTATTCTTCAGGGTTCAGTGACAGGCGCCAATGTTTATTCCGAAACGCATAAAGTACAAACGAATATAAACGGATTGGTCAGTTTAATGATTGGTATCCCTCTAACCAAGAACATATTTTCTGGTAGAAAAAGTCTTTTTAGGTTTATGGCAAAAAAATGAGACAGTTTTACACAGAAAGTGATTACAAAAGTATTGCAGTTTGGAACGGACAACCAAAAATCTGACTGAACCTTTTACTTTTTAATAACCCAGCCAATCTCCAAATCCTTTCCAACCATTCTGTTTATAAACTTGGTGAGGATTTGAAGGAATATCTTCTGGTTTTTGTCCAGATTTGCAGTAATCCCTCCATTCATTCTGACTGTTGAGCTTTAATTTATGAACAAATTCCTTTGCTTCTACAAATGATTTGTACTCTCTAAAACGAGCAGCCACGGTACCAGAACCCAGCCAATCTCCAAATCCATTCCAACCATTCTTTTTATAAGTTTTATCTGGTTTTGTAGGGATATCATCAGGTTTAAGTCCAGATTTGCAGTAAGCTTGCCATTCTTTTTGACTTTTGACTTTTAATTTACGAACAAATTCTCTTGCTTCTTCAAATGGTTTGTATTCTCTTAATTGATTAGCCATGGTACCAGAACCCAGCCAATCTGCCATTCCTTTCCATCCAACCTTTTCATAAGTTCGATTTGGTGCTGCAGGGATATCCTCTGGTTTTTGTCCAGATTTGTAATATTCTTGCCATTCTTCTCGACTTTTGAGATTTAACTTATGAACAAAATCCCTTGCTTCTTCAAAGGGTCTATATTCTCTTAAAAAAGATGCAATACTACCTGTTCCCAGCCAATCTCCCATTCCTTTCCAACCATCTTGACTGTAAGTTCTATTAGGACTTACTGGTATATTCTCTGGTTTTTGTCCAGATTTGCAGTAAACCGACCATTCTCTGTTGCTATTAAGTTTTAAATTCTGTACAAACTTTTTTGCATCTTCAAATTCAAGAAAACTTTTATTGTAAGAGGCAACACTTTCAGTACCAAGCCAATCTCCCCAGCCTTTCCAACCATCTTGACTGTAAGTTCTATTAGGATTTGCTGGTATATTCTCTTGTTTTTGTCCAGATTTGCAATAATTCTTCCATTCTTTCTGACTTTTGAGATTTAACTTATGAACAAAGTCTCTTGCATCACTAAAGGATATGTACTCTCTTAATAAAGTTGCCACACTCCATGTACCGAGCCAATCACCCCAATCTTTCCAACCATCTTGACTGTAAATTCTATTAGGACTTGCTGGTATATTCTCTGGTTTTTGTCCAGTTTTGCAGTAGTCTTTCCATTCTTTTTGACCTTTGAGTTTTAATTTATGAACAAAGTTCCTAGCTTCTTCAAACGATTTGTACTCTCTTAAGCGAGCGGCCACGGTACCTGTACCAAGCCAATCTCCCATTGTTTTCCATCCATTCTGTTTATAAGTTCCATTTGGATTTGAAGGGATATCCTCGGGTTTATCGCCTGATTTGCAGTAATCCGACCATTCTTTGCTGCTTTTAAGTTTTAACTTTTGAACAAAGTCCCTTGCTTCTTTAAATTCAAGAAAACTTTTATTGTAAGAGGCAACATTTTCTGTACCAAGCCAATCGCCCCATGTATTCCAACCATCCTGTTTATAAACTTGATTTGGAGTTTTAGGAATATCTTCCGGTTTTTGTCCAGATTTGCAGTATTCTCTCCATTCTTTCTGACTTTTGAGTTTTAACTTATGAACAAAGTCTTTTGCAGCACTAAATTTTATATATTCTCTCAATTGAGATGCAATATAACCTGTACCAAGCCAATCACTCCAATTTTTCCATCCTTTATCTTTATAATAACTGTCAGGACTAAATGGAATATTAAGTGATTTATTAATAGATTTATAATATTCTCTCCATTCTAGATTATTTTTTAGATTCAAAGTTCTTGCAAAATCCCTTGCTTCCTCAAATTGTAACCAATTGTACCCTGATAGTTTATCCCACAACCTGATTTCAAGATGTTTTTCAAGTTCCTTTTCGTCTAATATCTCTGATATAACACTAAAATTGAATAAGCTGTCTGATTTATTACTTTTTGTATGTTTGTCCGAACTTTTTGCTTCAAAATATTCTATTATTCTGGAATCATTGGAGGCTAAACCCCTCAGAATGGCTACAATTTCTTTGAAGTTTTCATTGTCAATTTCTTTAGTTTCCTCATCATAAACCACTGGCAGTACAACATAACCCCATTCTTTTCCTTCCTTTCTTCTAAGTGCCCTTCCCAAAGCTTGAACAATATCAACTTTACTCTTTCTAGGGTCTGCAAATACTATACAGTCTATATTTGGCACATCAACACCTTCTGTCAGACATTTTGCATTCGTGATTAAGGCGCGTTCACTTCTTGCAAACTCCTGAACAATTCTATTTCTTTTTGCGGTAGGCTGATTGCCTGAAACGGTATAACTTACTATAGGTTCGAAATTATAAGTAGTAGAAATATGGTCTTGAAGTTCTTTATTCCTTATAGCTTTATCTATGGATGAATGAAATGAAACAGCATTTTTAATGGGAAATTGTTCCATGGCCTTCCTGAGTGCCAACATAGAAGCTAAGGAACGGGCTTCTGTTTCTTTTTTCCATTTGTCATTTAATTGAACCAGGTTGTTTTGTTTGATAAAATCAGAAATCTCAGCCTTTCCCACTTCAATAGTAATGACTTTGTAATCAGTCAATAAATTAAGTTCTATAGCTTCTTTAAAGCTCATCTGCGTAAATACTTCACCATATATTGAAGTATTATTCATAGAAATAATACTGTCATCTGATCCTTGATAAAACCGTTCTGTGGCTGTCATAAAGATTCTTTTAGAAATAGATATGTTTTCTTCTAAAAGAAGGTGACTGAATAGTTTTTTATCTGAACCTACCGTTTTGTGTGCTTCATCAAAAATGCCAACATCAAAGGAAATAGCTAAATTTTTTGAAATTTCAGCAATAATTCTACCGCTTTGGTAAGTTGTAAAAACAATAATATTTTCTCCTTTATTCTTTATTAACCATTGCTCTATATAAACGGGGTCAGTCTGACAAGGTACACCTATATTTTCTGTGTAAATGACAATATCTTCATCTTTACCTATTCCTTCATCAGAACAAATACAAAGCCATTTGACAGGTACATTTAATGCAGCCATTTGACTAAGATAAACTTCTAATGTTTGTTTTATCAGGGATAAACTTGGAACAGCAATTAATGTGGTTTTAGACCTTAAAGCTTGAGTTATCCAAAGTCCGGTAAGGCTCTTACCTGAGCCACAAGGAAATATAAGTTTACCTCTTGTGTTAGCGCTTTTGCTGAAGTAGCTAACTGCGTCTTTAATGGCTTTTTCCTGATGTTCTTTGGGTTCAAATATTTTATATGTTGGTTTTTTTCCGTTAAGTATATCTTCTATTTGATGAAAAAAATCAGGTCCAAGATTATTCCAGTCATCAGATAGAATTAAATTAATAGGCTTTGTTTTAAGTTTTTGGAAATTATGAGACGTTGAATCAGCAGTGGAACAAATATAACCTTGAGTCAATTTTGGATTACTTTCAAGCAATGAAATGAATGTGGCAACTTCTTTAAAAGTAATAGATTTCGAATGATCATCATGGAATTTACATTGGATGGCATGATATTCATCCCCTGATTTTGCAATAATATCTATTCCTAAATCTTGTGAGGGTAAACCTAAAATTTCAAGTTCTTTTGCAGGTAATTCAGAGAACAACCAGATATTATCATAAAACTGATATTTAGGATCAATTTCAAAATATAGTTTAGTAATATTTTCAAAGGCATCACCTTTTTCTTTTTTAGAAAGAGAGGTAAATTTCTGCATTAGGTCATCCCAAGTGCTAATATCTTTACTCAAAATACTTAGGATATTCATAATTTAATTATATAGTTAAGTTAAATTAAAAGCAAATTACAAAATTATATTGCCATGACCCAATATCAACAAATGTTTGGCGTAATTGCCAGTTCTGCGGTTATTTGAAGTTTTGTTTTTCAAAATTGGCAACTGTGTAAAATCATGCAGGAAAGTATGCTAAATAACCCATCACTTCCTTTCGATAAATTGATAGAACGAATGCAAGAAATAAAAGCTCGAATTAATAATCTAACACCTCATCCCTAAAACCTAACCCATCACCCATGCAGCCACTTCAACAAGCATACGAAGTACAACATTATATCCTGGAATATCTTTAAAGCTACCTTTAGCTTTAAAGATAAAACCATGCATGAGGCTTTTATAAGTTTGTAACTGTTGCGGAAGACGGCATTTGTAAAATCCGGCTGAAATTGGTTCTTCGTCACTTTTGGTGAAATTTCATATTTATTCATTAACAAGAAAAATAGGAATAATCAAGAACCGGCTAATATTAACAAGAAACTTCATTAAAAAATGTGAGCTAAAATTAAATGTATTCACCAAAATTGACCAGGCAACCCGGTTTAAATTGACTACCCTATTTAGTGCTAAATTAGGTCAGATTTAATTGATAAAAGAACGGTAAAAGAGGTGCCTATCTTTCGAATTAAAAAATCGAAAGGAGACGGCAAATAAACCCGTTACCATGAATAGGATCAGATTAATCATTCAAAGCCTAAATCAAGGCGAGAGTA
>JBMLQR010000282.1:0-3632 GCA_049241465.1 Saprospiraceae bacterium
CAGGTAAATCCTTCATTGCATTGTTTGAATGCAGTTATACATACTGTTAACCTTAAAATGGTATCATTTTGGCAGGACGCCTTCAAAGACTCTGGTAGATCATACTTATGATAAAAATCGTTTAATTGAAAAACGGTGTCTTGCTTACCATCACCCCAACGAATTACAAGCCCTGTATAAGTTTGAATCGCTGTATTATTTTTGAATCGCAATATGGAACCTTCACAAACCAGGGAATCAATAGGAGAAACGTCATAATTTACTGCACCACAATCATTCCTTGAACAGGGAACTTCACAAGTAGATTGAGCGGAAAGGAAAGACACATTGATAGCACAGCTATATACTAACCCAAAAAAACACAAGTGAATGAATTTCATAATATTAAGATTACTATCGGAATATTAAATAAGCCTGAAATGTACGCAAAAAAGGAATAAAATCAAAAAAAATAAATTGGCCGCTTTCACCCAAGGGCAAAAGCGGCCAATAAAAATAAATACAGAGTTATTTAGTTATTAGGAAAATAACTTTTGTCATTTTTTCCACCACCTTGAACTAACTCCAATCTTGTTTTAAATTCTTTGCTAAGATCCAGCTGATCCTTTTTAGCATATATTTCTTTTAAAGCGATTAATGTATTGGTATCATTTGGATTGAGTGCCTCAGCTCTTTGAAAATAAGGTAAAGATTCATCGAACTGTTTGAAAACCTGAGCTTTAAGGTCATTAAACTTTTTAAGACCTTCTTTAGAATAATCTTCACTTAGCGCATTCATTTTCTGGGAAGTTAATGCAGCCTTATTATAGTAAAGGGCACCAATGCTGTAAAGAGCCTCTACGTTTTTTGGATCCATTTCTATAGCCTTATTGAAATACTCCAGGGACTTAGCAAAATAACCATCAGCAACCACAGGATCACCATTATCTTTAGTCGTTTTCTGGTGTAAATTATCATAAACGTTGCCCATAACGGAATAAAGAGAAACGTTATTCGGTTCCATTTTAATAGCTGTTTCCAATCTTTGAATCAACTCATTCATTTTCTGTAACTTAAGATAATGATTGATTTCTACAAAAAGCAAAGATAAATCATCAGGAAACTGCTTGCGGGCATTTTCAAGAATTGGATATGCCTCTTCCGGTGAAGACTTCTTCGCTTTTAGATTATACAAAGATTCATAAATAGCAGGCTTATCGTATTTTTTATCTGCAAGCATGGTAAAATACTTTTCTGCTTCAGCATCGTAACCACCGTTAAATGCGGCTAACCCTGAGATATATACCTGATTTAAGTAATCAGCTTCAACGTCTAGTGTACTAACTTCTCCCGCACTTTTTAACATATCGTGGATGGTGATAACGGTAGAAAAGTCTTTAAAAGCCATTTCGTATTTCTGTTCGTCGTAATTATAAACCCCAATATTACTTAATGAATTTTGAAGAGCACCAATAAGCTTTAAGGTTTTCTTTTTCTCTGCAGGTTTAACCGCCATATCCATAGCCTTCATAAAATGCTCATAAGCAATTAACTCTGGATTAGCTGTTTTAGGCAAATCATCTAAAGAACCAACACCCAACTGTTTAGTTGTAACAATCTGGTTAGCTAGTTCGGCCATAATTTCCCCACTTTTTAAAAAAGCTTCAGGAGTAAGGGTAGCTTCTTGAAAAGTTACTGCCTTAGTAATAGCAGTTACGGCATCGTTTAATTTTGCTTTGTTCCCAATCATATCCAATTGGAAAGCAGTAAAGGCTTTTTTAGCGCTTGAAAACTCCGATTTATAATCTTGTGCATTCAAAACTATAGTTCCTACTAAAAGAAAGGATAATAAAAATGACTTTTTCATGGTTCATTAAGGTTTGTTTGGTAAACATGATTTACCTAAATAACGTATTTAGGATTCAAAATTATTGTTTTGCAAAAATATTATAATTCCTGAGGAATTTCAGTGTCATTATCTGAAATATCCTGGTTATCGATACTATTTTCGCCATTTTCCATAGAAATTCCTATATTTTCCTCGCCTTCTGGCAATTCTATCTCAGGTGAATAAGGAATGACAGCTACATCAGCAATCGCATCATCCTCGTCTAATCGTATTACTCTTACGCCTTGAGTAGCTCTACCGATGACCCTCATTGTTGACACAGCCATACGAATAATGATACCAGACCGATTAGTGATCATCAAATCTTCATTTTCCTGGACAGCCTTCATAGCAATCAGCGCGCCCGTTTTATTGGTAATCTGCATCGTTTTCACTCCTTTAGCCCCTCTATTAGTAAGTCTATATTCATCGACTTCTGACCTTTTACCATTTCCTTTCTCTGATACGACCAGAATCGTATCTTGAACACTCTCTGTAGGATTGATACAAAGCATGCCCACGATAGCATCAGATTCTCCAGAAAGCGCCATGCCTTTAACCCCTGTAGCATTCCTTCCCATGGGCCTTACTTTAGATTCATGAAAGCGAACGGCATACCCACGACGACTTGCGAGGAATATTTGATGATCACCGCCAGTTAAAGTAGCCGAAAGCAGCATGTCCCCTTCCGCGATGGTAATGGCATTAATACCGCCCACTCTTGGACGGGAATAAGCTTCTACCGCTGTTTTTTTAATAATCCCCAGATGGGTACAGAAAATGATATAATGATTTTTAACAAACTCACTATCATTTAAATTTGGAATATTAATATAAGCTTTGACTTTATCGTCCTGTGCAATATTTAGAATATTTTGAATGGCTCTGCCTGCAGAAGATTTACTTGCCTCTGGAATTTCAAAAACTCGTAACCAGAAGCATTTTCCAGATTCAGTAAAAAGAAGCAAATAATTATGTGAATTAGCCACGAACATATTGACAATAAAATCTTCATCTCTCGTTCGTGAACCTTTTGCACCTCTTCCCCCCCTACTCTGTGTTCTGAATTCCGACGCTGCGGTACGTTTAATATAGCCCAGATTGGAAATGGTAACAACCACTTCTTCCTCCTTTATGAGATCTTCCAGATTGATATCACCCTCAGCGGCAACAATTTCCGTTCTCCTTGCATCACCATAATTTTCTTTAATTTCTAAAAGTTCCGTTCTAACTATTTCCCTTTGAATTTCTTCAGAAGCCAGAATAGATTCATAGTAAGCAATTTTATCCATTACCTCTTTATACTCCGCCCTTACTTTATCTCTTTCAAGACCAGTCAAACGTTGCAGCCTCATTTCAAGAATAGCCTTAGCCTGAATATCGGATAAGCCGAAAGTTGACATTAAGCCCTCTTTAGCCTCTTCCGCATTTTTACTAGCTCTAATGAGGGCAATAACCTCATCTAAATGATCCAGAGCTATAAGGATACCCTCAAGGATATGCGCTCTTTCTTTTGCCTTTTTTAAATCGTATTTTGTTCTTTTGACAATGACCTCCAAACGGAATTTTATAAACTCCACAATCATGTCCTTCAAACACAAGATTTCAGGCCTACCGCCAACTAAAGCTACATTATTGATGCCGTAGGAAGTTTGAAGAGGAGAATATTTGTAAAGTTGTGAGAGAACTACCTTAGCCATAGCATCTCTTTTTATCTCCACCACTACCCTCATACCTTGTCTTGCAGACTCATCTCTTACATCAG
>JBMLQR010000283.1:0-7394 GCA_049241465.1 Saprospiraceae bacterium
ACATGCCTGTCACGCATGGGGTCGCGGGTTCGAGTCCCGTCCGGACCGCCAACTAAAAAGGTCTCTGGTTTTATCAGAGGCCTTTTTTTATTATAACATCAATGAATGTCCGCGTGTGGTCAGCCAGGAAAATGGGAATGTTCAGTAACCCGTCCGTGCTAAACTCCAGATTTTTAAGCGAAAATCGAATCCTTAGGCGAGGCGAGTACTCTTTAGCATAGACAGAAAGACTCTTACTTGTGACATTATCGCTCGATTTTACCTCTATAGGAATGATCATGTCTTTATACTGTAGTAAAAAATCTACTTCTGCTTTTCCATTAGACGCCCAATAACTTATCAATCCGTCAAATTGAGCCGTCAAACTTTGTAAAATATAATTTTCAGATAAGGCGCCTTTAAATTCAGTAAAAAGTCGATGTCCTTCTTTAAAAATAATTGGATCAAGCCGGGTGTGAATGCGTAATAAACCAACGTCAAGCATATAAATTTTAAATGCGGAAAGGTCGCTGTAAAACGATAGAGGAAAAGAAGGTTTCTTGCAAAGGGGAATCCGGTGTATCAATCTGGCTTGTTCCAACCACTCAATAGCCATTTCAAATTCCCTGGCCCTGGCACCTTGCCTGATGGTTTGATAAATGAATTTTTTATTTTCCTTTGCCAGTTGAGCTGGAATAGCTTCCCAAACATATCTGATACGGAGCGCCTCCGTCTTTTCTGCATGTTTTGAAAAATCTAAAGCATAAGCACCCAGTATCTGGTTCATACTTTTCTCCACTTCGTACATATCCATAGTCTCTACCATACGCAACGCCGGCTCAGGCATTCCCCCACAAATCATATAAGTTTTAAAGTGATCAATAAATTCAACAAAAAAACCTGGTAATAATGCGTCAAAACTTTCTGTTGTTGTTTGAGCATAATTCCATAAAGACAGATTTTTAGACTTCAAATATTCAAAAAATGTCAAAGGGTTTAATTGTAAAAATTCAACTTTGCCGACAGGAAAAGATTTATGGGAACCCAGACTAATACCTAACAATGACCCTGCCGCAATAATGGCATACTCAGGGGCATTTTCACTGAAATACTTTAAGGCATTCAAGGCTTCCTCGCAGGCTTGTATCTCGTCAAACACAATTAACATCGTGCTGCTATCTATTTTTTTTCCGTATATGATGGATAAATTATGCAATATTCGATCTACTTGTTTGGTATCCTTGAAAATTTGTCCCAGTTCTGGTCTTTCTTCAAAATTAAAGTAGGCTGTTTCAAGAAATTGTGTGGCTCCAAAATGTTTAATTAATGAGGTTTTACCCGTTTGTCTGGCTCCCTGAAGAATAAGGGGTTTTCTGTATTTCCCGATTTTCCATTGTAATAGTTCAGGATACAGTTTTCTCTCAAAGAACATATTTTAAGATTTTATTATAGGATAAAGTTACCGCTTTTTAACGCATTTCCAATAAATACTTCTGATTATGTGTTTTTTTACACATAATCGGAACATAAGTTTGTGTTTTTTGCCCATCCCTATTTAAAATGGACTTTTTAAGCCTGAAATTTTGAAATGTATTTCAAAATGATTAAATTAACCTTCGTATTGTATGTCCGTTTATTTAAAAACCTCTTACCCGTATGAAAAGACGCGTATTTTTACAACAAGCCAGCTTGGCTAGTGCCGCTGTTTTCGCACAACCTTATCTCATTCCCTTTAAACCGTCTAAGTATAAAACCGTACTCATTGGTAGTGGTTGGTGGGGATTGAATATTCTTAGGGAGGGTATCAGGACAGGTCAAATTGAAGTGGCCGCCCTCTGTGATGTGGACGATAATCAATTGACTAAATGTAAAGCAGAGGTTGATAAACTGACAAATGACAGACCTAAAACTTATAATGACTTTAGGGAATGTATTCAAAAAGAGAAACCAGATATTGTTATTAATGCAACTCCCGATCACTGGCATGCTTTAATAGCGATCGAGGCAATGAAAAATGGGGCGCACGTATTTCTTGAAAAACCTATTTCACATACCGTAAAAGAGGGGACGGCCATTGAAAAAGCAGCCAGGGATAATCAAAGGGTCTGTATCGTCGATTTTCACAGGCGCTATTCCCCACATAATGTAAGCGCTCAGGAATTTTTAAAGTCAGGAAAAGCAGGTAAAATTTATAAGGTCAAAGCTTTTGTTCATTATAATCAGGGCCTGGGTAAAAAGGAAGAGGAAATGGCGCCACCAAAGGGATTGGATTGGAATTTCTGGTGCGGTCCGGCGCCCATGGTTAACTATAATCCCGGTATTCATCCCAGAGGATTCAGGCACTATATGCAGTTTGCCAATGGTAATTTAGGCGATTGGGGTCCACATTGGTTTGATCAGATCCTTTGGTGGACGGACGAGATTATGCCCAAAAAGATTTACTCCGCAGAAAAATCTGATATCAGACTTTCCTTAGCTAATGCCCCTGAAGAACAAACAGTTGTCTATGAATTCGAATCCTTTATTCTTTCCTGGGAACATACGCTGTTAAGTAATCATCCGGAAAGACAAGGGGAAAATGTAGGGGTGTATTTTTATGGATCAGAAGGCGTCCTGCATTTGGGATGGTTAAAAGGCTGGACTTTTTATCCCAATGATACTAAAAAGGAAATACTCAGAGAAGCAGCACAATTGAATGATCCCGATCAGCAAAATATAAGTTTGGTCTGGAAGGATTTCCTGGAATGCATTCCCACAGGAAAAAATCCACATGCCGATATTTCTCACGGAAGACATGCCACAAACATGGCTTTGTTGGGAAATCTTTCAGCAAAACTCGGCCGATCCATCGAATGGAATCATGAAAAAGATCTCATCGTGAACGATAAAGAGGCCAATCGCGGGTTAGAAAGGGAGTATCGGGCCCCATGGAAATACCCAGGCTAAAAAACAAGATATAATTTTTTTAAGTGCCTGAAAGTAAAGCTATTTTCAGGCACTTATTTTGTTTACCTATGTTTAATGAATAAATAATAATGATAATTCACAATTAACAATTAAAAACCATTATCTTGTTTCTGAAATTATTTTATAAATACCTAAAAACAATTGTATTTATGCAAGCAAAAAGTCACCCTAAAATGGCGGCAATACTAGTTGCCTGTTTGTTGTCCCTGGGTTGGATGACGACAGCAATAGGTCAAACCGTGAAGGGAAAGGTTACAGACGAGAGGGGAGAAGCCCTTATCGGTGTTAACATTATTGTTAAGGAAACGTCAAAAGGTACTACCACTGATCTGGACGGTATGTACAGCATTGAGGTAGCTGGCCCAAACAGCGTTTTGACGTTTACCTATCTTGGTTACGAACCGAAAGATGTAGTTGTTAATAACCAAACGGTTATTAACGTAACTTTATCTCCCGATTCAAAAGTACTCTCTGAAGTAGTCGTTATCGGTTACGGTACGCAGAGAAAATCAGATTTAACGGGTTCGGTAAGTTCCGTTAAAGAGAATGAATTACTTGAGCGTCCCAGCCCATCTTTAAACCAGGCGCTTGCCGGTAGAATGGCGGGTGTACAGGTTAACAACAACTCTGGTCGTCCAGGTGGTCGTACTACTGTACGTGTTCGTGGTTTTAGCTCTATCAACTCCTCTAACAACCCATTATATGTGGTGGACGGAGTTATGTTGCCACAGGGAACTCAGAATCAGTTCTCAAACGCGATTGACTATATCAATCCAAATGATATAGTATCTGTTGAAGTACTTAAAGATGCTTCTTCTACAGCTATTTATGGTGCCAGAGGTGCTAATGGTGTAATCCTCATTACCACCAAAAAAGGTAAGGCAGGAGAAGGTATGGTTACTTATAATGTGGACATGAGTGTCAACACGACAGGCCCAAACAAACCAGATGTATTGAACGCGGCTGAGTATATTGCTGTAGAAGATTTAGCTTGGAGAAATATGGAAAAATATGACCCAGCTGGTTGGAAAGCAGGTAGATGGGCTTATTTAAATCCAAAACTCCGTCGTATCGATCCTCGTGTTTGGAATGCTGACGGAAGTCCTAAGTTTGATACAGATTGGTTTGAAGAATCAACCCAGGCAAAATTATCTCAAAATCACAATTTAGGTTTTAATGGTGGTAATGAGCGCACGCAATATGCCTTCTCTATGGGCTATCGCGATGATCAGGGTTTAATCAAGACGACTTATATGAAGCGTTATTCTGGTCGTTTTACTATCGATGATCAGATTAAACCCTGGTTGAAAGTGGGAGGAACGCTTTCTTATAACAATCAGTCTGAAAGACTTTCCGACGTGAATGACGCGGTTTCCCGTCAGATTGTTGAAGATTTCCCTTTCCTTCCTGTAAAATATGAGGACGGTACTTATGCCAACAACAGGGATTTTCCTTTTGCTGAAGGTACTTTTAGCTCAGTTCACCGTCTATATGGTCGTCAGTTTATACTTAACACCCAAACTACTTTAGGTAGTTTCTATGCTAATATCAAATTGGCTGAAGGACTTGAATTTAGATCTGTTGCAGGTGTTAATATTCAAACGCAGGAAAACAATCAATCTCAAACGAGAACATTGGCTATTGCAAACAGAGGAGAAGCTTCTGTTTCTAACAGAAAGGAAACTTTCTGGTCGTTGGAAAATTACCTGACTTACAATAAGTCAATCAATAAGATTCACAATATCAATGCATTATTAGGAGTTTCCTGGCAGCAGACGGATATCTTTGGTATCTCTGGTAACTCAAGAACTTTTGCTACAGATTACTTCGGATTTAACAATTTGGGTGCAGCGGGTGTTATTGGCGGCGTGGGCTCTGATGGGGCTCAGTTTTCGTTCAATTCTTATTTTGGAAGGGTTAACTATAGCTTGAAAAATAAATATTTAGTTACGGTTACGGGCAGAAGTGACGGATCGTCTAAATTTGGTGAGAATGAAAAGTTTGCCTTCTTCCCTTCAGGTGCCTTAGCCTGGAGAGTTTCTGAAGAAGATTTCTTAAAAGGAAATTCTGTAATATCTAATTTGAAGTTAAGAACCAGCTACGGTTTGACAGGTAACTCTGAAATTCCTGCCTACTCTTCTCTTTCTTTATTGTCTTCCAACTATGCCACCATTATTGGGGATGCCCGTGTTTCAGGTACAGGTATTTCCCGTTTAGCAAATCCAAACTTACAGTGGGAAAAGACGGCTCAAACAGACATAGGTGTTGAACTTGGTTTGTTTAATAATCGCTTGAATGTCGAACTTGACTACTACTATCGTTTAACTACCGATATGCTTCTTGATGCTCCAGTACCTTCAACCAGTGGTTACACAACCATTCGTCGTAACGTTGGTTCTATGGAAAATCAAGGAATTGAATTTACTTTGAATGCTACGATTGTTGATAAAGAAAAATTCCAGTGGACTTCTTTCTTTAATATTTCTGCAAACAAGAACAAAGTATTGACTTTAGCAACGCCTTCTGATATATTCAACGTAGGTGGACCTAACTTCACTAACCCAACAAATATTATCCGTATTGGCGAATCTGTTGGTTCTTTCTGGGGCCTAACTCGTTTGGGTATCTGGAGCGAAGCGGAAAGAGCTCAAGCTGCTAAATTTACCTCTTACCGCAACGGTTTGACTATCTTGCCAGGTGATATTAAGTACCAGGACGTTAATGGTGATTTCGCTATTACCGATGCTGACCGTAGTATCATTGGAAACGGAAATCCTGACTTCTGGGGAACTTTATCTAATACCTTTAAAATTGGTAATTTTGATTTGACCTTAGATTTACAGTATAGCTATGGAAACGACGTTATGTTGATGAACCTTCACCCTAGTGAAGACCGTCAGGCTTTGGCAAATAGCTACAGCTCTGTGTTAAATGCATGGACGCCTACTAACCAAAATACGATGATTGCAGAAGTTCGCGATACCAGAGCTGGATATGTTACTAACGTAGATAGCTGGTGGATTAAGGACGGTTCTTTCCTCAGAGGTAGAAACTTGTTACTTGGCTATAGCTTCCCGGCAGAAACATTAAGTAAATTGCGTTTGAGCAAATTACGTGTTTATGCTTCTGCACAGAACTTCTTCCTGATTGTTTCAGATAAGATTATCGGCGATCCTGAGGTTACGCCTACCAATCAAGGTGGTGGAAACAGTGCCTTTTCTCAAGGTATGATCTGGCACAATTATCCGAAGCCAACCGTATTATTAATAGGTGCTCAGGTTGCATTCTAAATTAGATATCTTAAAATTTTTGAAAGTCATGAAAATAAAAAATATATCAAGTGCAGCTAAACGGTTTTGGTTACTCTTGTTTGTCGTTGTACAAATGGGATGTACCGAGTTTTTAACCGAAGTAGCTCCTTCAGCCCTTACGCCGGAAAGTTTCTACACGATCCCCGATCATGCGGAAGCAGCTATCGCTTCTGTTTATGCAGATCTTCGATTTATGGGTAATGGTGCAGGTATCTTCTCTACCAACTGGCAGTTATTGGAGGCGATGACAGGTACTTCTACCACAGAAACGGCTCAAAATTCCGATTTGAATAACCTTTATGGCCTTGTTCACGACGGAAATACTATACACATCCGTAACTACTACATTGGCTTGTACAGAGTGATAGCTCAAGCAAACCAGGTGTTGGATAAAGTTCCTGCAATTACGCCGATGGATGCCGCTCAGAAAAAGCGTATTTTAGGAGAAGCGCAATTCCTTCGTGCCTCTGCTTACTTTACCGCCGTGCAATTATGGGGTGATATTCCTTTGATTACTAAGCCTCAAACGGCTTCTTCTGATGATTTTTATCCTTCCCGTGCTTCTGTGGAAAGTGTGTATAAAGTAATTGTAGATGATTTAGTGGCTGCTGAAGCGGCTGGATTGCCTTGGATGGATATCTCTGGTAGAGTGAATACCGCAGCAATAAAAGCGCAATTAGCTAAAGTTTATCTTACTATGGCTGGATTCCCTTTAAGAAAAGGGGCTTCTCACTATAAATTAGCTGCTGATAAAGCGTTTGAGGTGATTACTTACGCAAATAGTAATCCAAATGTGATTAATCTATTTAACAGCTATTATGACGTACACAGGGAAAGTACTGAAAACAGGTTAGAGCATTTGTTCATGTTACAGTACAATAATGTCGTTGCAAGTAACCCTATGGGTAACTTCTTCCCTAACTTCAAACCAGTTACTTTCAACGGTCCTGGTGGAACAGGTAGTTCTGTGCCTACTTCTGCTTTTTATAAGTCTTACGAAGAAGGTGACTTAAGAGCTAAAAATCAGGATGGTTATTTCTATACCAGCTATTTTACTAACGGAAATGGTGCGCCTTTCGAATTGGGTGCTCCTTATGTGTTTAAACATTTCAACCAGACATCAAACGGTTCTGCCGG
>JBMLQR010000283.1:7494-12343 GCA_049241465.1 Saprospiraceae bacterium
GAGCAAATTACCTGGTTTGATATGGTTCGCTTACGTAAAGCGTTCAATGAAAATACCAAAGGTTTCGATGAGTTCGTAGGTCATACAAACTTAAGCTCTAACCAAAAGTTACAGCAAAAACACCTTCTTCTGCCTCTTCCAATTCCGGAAATGCAGAATAACCCAAATCTTAAGCCGCAAAATCCTGGTTATTAATTAACCGATTTTTGGTAAAATGATTTGAAAGGCATTGTAGTTCTTAAAATGAACTGCAATGCCTTTTTTCTTTTTACACCTCAAAAAAGATTGTATTTTTGTAGCATGCAGAAGAATCCTTACTTTATCATTGATTTCGATAGTACTTTCACCCGCGTGGAAGCCTTAGATGTCCTGGCTGAAATTGTCCTGGCGCATTCCTCAAAAAAGGATGCCGTCGTTCAGGCTATTCACGAAATTACCAACCGGGGTATGAATGGCGAACTCGACTTCCGAGAATCCCTGACCCTTAGACTGGACCTCCTGAAGGCCAATAAAGATGATATTCATCATCTGGCGGAAAGATTGAAAGCTCAAATCTCTCCTTCTTTTGAACGGAACCAAAAACATCTGTCAGCCCTTAAAGATACCGTTTATGTGGTATCAAATGGTTTCAAGGAGTTTATTGTCCCCGTTATTGAAGCTTACGGCCTTTTACCCGAAAACGTATATGCCAATACCTTCGTTTATGACGAGGAGGGAAATATTATTGGGTTCGATACAGAAAATCCGCTCTCGCGAAATGGGGGAAAATCATTGGTTATTAAAGATTTACACCTGAATGGTGACGTTTATGTCATCGGGGATGGTGCCAATGATCTCGAAATATGGAAGGCCGGTTATGCCAATAAATTTTATCTCTTCACTGAAAATGTTGAGCGCGAAAAGGTAAAGAAAGAGGCAGACCATTTTGCCTCTACCGTCGATGAAATTTTGTACGAGTTGAATCTGGCCAGAAGCCTTTCTTATCCCAAAACAAGAATTAAGGTTCTTTTATTGGAGGGCGTTAACAAGGAAGCTGCCCTTGCTTTTGAAAAGGAGGCTTATCAGGTGGAAATTATTGACAGACCTTTGGACGATCAGGAATTGGCAGGAAAGTTAAAAACGGTGAATATCCTCGGTCTTACCTCCAACCAAAAAATAACAAAGGATCTCTTGAAAAATACAAAACGGCTGATTAGTCTCGGCGTTTTTAGTTCCGATGCCTCAAAAATCGATATGGACGCTTGCTCCAGTCATGGAGTGGCCGTATTTAACGCTCCTTTCAGTCATGTGCGCTCGGTGGGTGAGTTTACCCTGGGAAATATGCTGGCCTTAAGCAGGGGTGCTGCAGGAAAAATGGGCCATGAGATTAGAGGAAAAAAGCTGGGTATCGTTGGTTACGGTAAAATAGGTTCGCAACTGGGTGTTTTAGCCGAAAACCTGGGCATGGAGGTCCTGTTTTTTGATATTGCCGACAAATCCCCCCTGGGAAATAGCAAAAAATGCAGCCAGTTGGATAGTCTGCTAATGCAAGTCGATTTTGTCTCTATTCATGTCAGTGAGCTGCCTGAAAATAAACATTTTTTCCGGGAATCCTTTTTCAACGCATTGAAACCATCGGCCGCAGTGCTGTATTGTGGAAATATCGAAGCAGTTAAACTGGAAGCGCTTTATCACCATCTGGTCGAAAATCCTGCTTTTAGTTGCGCCCTCGACCTGAATCCCGATAAACTTTCTCCAGATGCTTTAACCTGGTTAGATAAAATCAAAGCATTTGAAAGCGTCCTCTTTTCTGACGGTATTTCTGCCAATACCCTGGAAGCAGAAATGGATAGAGCCCGATTTATTCCAGAGAAAATTACGGAATACCTCAATTCTGGCAATACCATGGGGTCACTCAATTTTCCAAATCTGTTTGTGCCCGCTGTAAAAAATGCTCACAGGTTATTGCATATTCACAAAAATGTACCCAATGTGCTCGCAAGAATCAATCAGATTTTTGCCTCACATCATATTAATATCTTAGCTCAATCGCTAAAGACAACCAATTCTTTAGGCTACGTCGTCACCGATGTCGATACAGAATATCCTGATAATCTGCTCGCTGAAATGAAAGATATTGAAGAAACAATATGGTTCAGAGTCCTTTATTGAGGAGTATTTTAGTAGCTAAAAATGGTTTGAACATGAAGACTAAAACAGAAAAAAAAGATTTTGATACTGTTAAAACGTTTCGAGCCATAAAAGAAAAAATCTCGAAAGAGATTTATGGTTTGTCTTACGAGCAATTGATGGCATATTTTGAGAAAACAAAACTAAATACAGAAAAAACGTCGGAAAATCAATAATTCTTTATAATCAAATGATGAGAAATAGGATATTTATGAAAAAAATTATTCTCCTGGGAGTGGTAGCCTTAGCGTTCCTCTCACCTGTTTTTAGCCAGATTGCAGGCATATCAACAGAACGTTTAACAAGATTAGATGATTTTGTGCTGTCTGAAGTAGCAAAAGGCAATATCCCGGGGGCTGTTACCCTGATTATTAAAGACGGTCAGTTGGTTCAGCATAAGGCGTTAGGTTTTAAAGATGCCGTTGCTAAATTACCCATGGAAAAGGACGATTTATTTTATATCCAATCTATGACTAAGCCAATCATTACCGTCGCTTTTATGATGCTTTACGAAGAAGGGAAATTTTTACTGTCTGATCCTGTTTCTAAATATATTCCCGAATTTAAGAAAGTCAGAGTAATTAAAAATAGAGAAGACGGTATCTCCGGCGAAACTGATTCCTTACAATCGGAAATGACTATTTCCCAACTACTTAGCCATACCTCTGGCCTTACTCATGGACTGGGTGCCGACAAGTTTGAAAAGGAATTTATGGCAAATTATTTCTTCAAACTGTATCCGGACATCCAGGGAAGAGTATCAAAAATTTCTTCCTTTCCACTCTATGGTCAACCAGGCAAGCAATGGCGTTACAGTGCCGGACCAGATATTCTTTCTGCGTTAATTGAAAAATTTTCGGGCCTTTCTACCGATGAATTTCTAAGAACCCGTGTTTTCAAGCCATTGAATATGAATCAGACGTTTTATAATGTGCCAGACGCTGACCTCAATAAAATAGTAAAAGTTCATACCAAAGGAGAAAAAATTTCCCTCTCCGCCAATCAGCCACCTAAACAAGGGGTTAAACTTTGGAGCGGAGTTAACGCACTGTATTCATCGGCAAAAGATTATAGTAATTTTTGCCAAATGCTGCTAAATGGCGGTTCATTTAATGGTAAACAATTACTAAGTAGAAAAACAATTGAGCTGATGACAGCCAATCATTCTGCGGATATGTTTATCAGACCTGGAGAGGGATTTGGTTACGGTTTTGCCGTGGTAACAGATCTCGCAGCAACAAGATTCCCTGGTTCCGAAGGTCTTTTTTATTGGGAGGGCGCTTATAATACGCACTTTTTTATTGATCCAAAAGAAAAGCTAATCGCCATTCTCATGACACAGGAAGCCAATTTCTCCTGGGAATATCATGGTCGCTTGCGCCAATTGGTTTACCAGGCATTTATGGACTAGGCTTTTTTCAAATACCAACCCAGGAAAATACCCACAAGGCCCCAGGCAACGACCGCATCCATTAGGCTGGCTACCGTGTCAAATGTTTCATACCAAATATCATTGGTATAAGGATAAAATAAAAAACCAACAAACCCAATGGCCAATGAAACTTTTAGAATATTCATAAAAGTTTGATTGGCCATTAGGCCTATCATCCAAATCAGAATAAGGGAAGAAATGAAATGTATGCTTAAGCCTCGGGTGAAATTCATGGCCATATTTACCTTAAAAGCATCGTGATATTGAATCATGACCCATGGTTTTCCCACCATCGCGGTATTATGTGCCTCCTGCTCTGCTGTTGAAGATCCTGGTTTTGGCAGCGGTAAGAAATAGGCACCCTCTTTTAATCCGGTGGCTTTTATGGCATTTAATAAATCGTCTTGCTTATCGGTGAACGATTGTGCTTTTTCATGGAAATTAACGGCAGCCCAGGAAATAAATTGCCAGATAAATAATATCAGGGTGGAGACAATAGCGGGAAAAAGTACTTTTTTCATGATCACTTTATTTACGGTAAATAATTTTATAGCTACGCTTAATAAAAATAGTAGCTATATATTTTGAGTTGGTATAAATTTACAAAATTATACATCTATATTTAATAGCATTATTTAAGTAATTATTTAAATTATAAATATAATATATGTTGTCAGCCATTATTATAGAAGATGAAAAGCTAGCGCGGGAGGTTTTGATTTCATTGTTAGAACAGTTCTTTGGCGATAAAATCAATATTTTGGGTGAAGCCTCCAATGTCAAACAGGGTGTTTCTCTTATCCAAAAGTACCAACCGCAGCTGGTTTTCTTAGATATTCAGCTGCGGGGAGTCACAGGTTTCGATCTTTTTAACCATTTTGAGGAGCCAAGATCTTTTGAAGTGGTTTTTACCACCGCCCATAAAGAACACGCTATAAAGGCCATTCGGAGCGGTGCCTTCGACTACATCCTGAAGCCAATTGCCATAGATGACCTTTCAGATATGTTAAAAAGACTGCAAGTTCACCTGAATACAAAAACGAAGGAGACCGCTAGGGTTATGCCTTCTGAAGAAGTTGAAATTATATCAAAACAAACTGGTAAATTAGTCATTCCAACTCCCAAAGGGTATTCTTTAGAAAACAAAGATCTTATTATTTATTGTGAAGGAATGGGGAATTATACCAAAATTTATCTGACCACAGGTAAAGAAATGATAATGTCTAAAACATTGAAAGCCATTGAATT
>JBMLQR010000284.1:0-2041 GCA_049241465.1 Saprospiraceae bacterium
ACTTTTTTGGTTAATACTCTTTTTTTGTCTTTGAAAAATATAATAAAATAAATCCCTTTTTCTAAATTTAATAAGCTAAGTGAATTATTTTCAGATGTATTGACGGTTGAAACTACTTGCCCTTTTGTATTATAAATTATAATTTCATCTGAGATAATATTTTTATTCCAATAAAGTATTGACGATGTTGGGTTTGGGAAAATTACTGTTTCAACGTTTTCAGAATTATCTTCAATAGAAGATATGGTACCCATTCGTGTAATATCTATTTCAATACCATGAAAGATATCATCAATGTTATCTGTATTTACCAACATAAAATCAGAACCTAAAGCACCATTTTGCTTAATTATTGGATTGTTTACTGTAACATTAGTTGTTTTCCACTGATTGTCACCAATACCAGTGATATTTAATGCAGTCTGCAAGCCAGATGAATTATAATATTTTAGTGCCCAGGTCGAATTTTTATTTTTATCGAGCCACGTAATTTTAAATGTTAAACTGTCTGGATCAGAAAGGGTAAAAACATCGGGATGGAATTTAAAATACATGGTGTTTTTCCCACTACTTTTTTCAAAAGAACGTGCAAAACGGTCGTACTTTGATGAGCTTGTATTAATAACGCCTCTTACTCTGAAAAGACCAATGGATGTTAAATCTGGATTTATTTGAGTTATCCATCTTTCGTAATTCCCTTCTTGAATATTCCAACCGGCATCATTATACCCTTTTTGCTGATCCCGTTGATAAACTTGTCCTTGAGTAGCTGAATTCACATCATCCATTTGTGCACCACGGCTTGCATAAGCATTGCAAATGGCAATATATCGAGACTGATTTTGCTTAATGGCTTGACCGAAAATATTTTCTGGAAATTTAACAGTGTTTTGAGAATTTAATCCTTCATGAAAAATGGAATATGCTGCATCTGCTGAATTAGGATATACTTGTTTGGAATATTTATTAAACAGCTTAAAAATGTCGTGTAATTCTGGTTTTGATTTAGCTTCTTGCAATGCACTTTGGGTAACTAGCCAAACCGAAAGACCCGTATTAAGCCCACTTAATACACCCCAATAAAAGCCTAATGGAATATTAATTTGGTACAATGGTTTAGTCCATGTTTGATCCATTTCAGCGGCAGAAAATAAATGTAATCCTTGAGGATTAACGAGATATGGAGTCCAGGTATTTTTGAAATCCAACTCGTCAGAGAGATGATGTCCCCTTGCATAAGCTCCACCTTTTGTTCCAAATCCGTAGGTAACATTGCTTGACACCCATTGCCATTCTGAAGGTTGGTCTATTGGGTCGATATTATTAAATAGAAGACCAATTTGGGTCTTACTATTACCCGTGTTAAATGTTAGTCTAAATTTTTCAAATACTTCTAATCGGAATGTACTCCATTGATTTTCAGAAATAGTATAAGAGGAATTAAGAGGTTTTCCCTTATAGGCAACTTCATCGCCTGTGCATCCAGTTTTTACTTGAATATATGCAACATGATTAAATAAATTTGCCGGTAGTGATCGTAAGAAATTACCGAAACTTTCTATCATATTGAAATAATACCTTTTAAAATCGTCATCCAAATAATAAGGATATTGTTTCCAATTTGGATGTTCTAAATCATTTGTAAGCACACTAGGGACACCATTAGCGTAAATCCAGACTGGTGCATCGGGACCAACTCCTACGCTTATGTTAACCATTTGATTGTTATTGTAAGCTGCTTGTAATATAGTTTGAATTTCAGACCAATTGTATTGATTTGAGTTATTTGGCTGCACATCTTCCCAGTTTACATCGGCACTTTTTCCTTTTAAATAGTTGTAATCACTATTAACTGAAATGTCATAGGCATTCGATCTATCCCATACACCATAGGAATTAACTGGTAAAATGGTCTTTTGAGCATTTACAGAAAGTGTCCAGATTGAAAATGCAATTATATTTAATAAATAGTTTTTAACTTGTTTTTTCATTTAGATTTAATTTTTTGTCAACCTATTTCAAAAATTGTTAGCTCTTAAAC
>JBMLQR010000284.1:2141-4137 GCA_049241465.1 Saprospiraceae bacterium
CCTTTTGGAAAACCTCCTTTATTTCATGGGACTTATATTTTCAGGAAACTAATTATCTTTTTGCTACCAGATCTTTGATTGCATCCTTATCTGTACAAAGTCTGCCGGCACAACATCCTCCGTTTCTTACCAGTCCGGAGTTTAATAAAAGGATTCCTGCTACATGTGGAGCGGCCATTGAGGTTCCGCTCATGGTCGCATAAGCATTTCCTTTATAGGTGGATAAGATTCCCACGCCAGGTGCTGCAAAGTCAACAGGTGGATTACCGTAATTTGAGAATCCGGCAATATTACATCTGTTATCCATGGCAGATATGGTATAGACGTTCACTCCATTTGTTCTGGCCGGTGTAAAACCGGTAGCTGGCATATTGCTATTTCCGGCAGCGATACTGAAGAATATTTTTCTTGAGCCTGCTAAGGTGGCAATAGCAGTTTCTAGGACTGCATAAGTTCCAGTGCCACCCAAACTCATATTGACCACATCTCCAGGTATTCCATAAGTTGCCACATGATTAACTCCTGCTAATACGCCACCCCATGATCCTGATCCTGAATTACTTAACACTTTTACTGGTACTACACGCGCACCCGCAGCTACACCTACTACACCAAAAGTATTGTTCTTTGCAGCTACCGTTCCAGCAACATGGGTACCGTGTCCGTGTCCATCCTGTACTGTTTGGCCGGCAATAAAGGATTTTGCAAAGGGTGCACTTCCTAATACATTCAAATCCTGATGTTGTAAATCAATACCTGTGTCTAATATCCATGCCCAGTAAATTTGATTTGGCATGTTGGTCCAACCAGTGAATGCAACACCCCATGGAACAGATTGTGCCATGCTTATTAGATGAGGAACCTTACTTTTTGTTAATTCACCTGCTCTCGCTACCGTCTGATCTTGTGTAATAGAACTGACTTCAGGAAATTGCTTGATATTAGCTATCAGTCTTTTAGCGACATCATCTGGTATAGTGGCAAAAAATCCTACATTCACCCCGCTATAGATACCCAGCAAGCTTGATTGGGAAATACCTAGTTTCTGCGCTATAGCCAGAATATTATTTTGGGCATTGCGCTCTACTTCAATCCCTGTTTTTACCTGCTCATCTCTCGTTGAAAAAGATTGAGATTCATACACCTGGAGGGCTGTCTTTGCTACGGTTGGATTTAAAATGACAATGTACTGATTTGGAATGGGTCTTGAAGTATGACCCTTTAATTCAGATAGGCCGTCAGTGGAAATAAATTGAAAATCTGGCTTTTCTTCAGGTTTTGGAAATTCTTGTGCTAATAAGGTTCCAGAAAATAATCCGATAATGGGAAGTACTTTTAAAAAAGAAATGGCTTTCATAACTAATAAATTAAGTGATTAAAATTAATATCAATTATATATAGCCTATCAAGTCTGTTTCGTTCCGGATTTTTAAAAAAATAATAAATTAATAAGAAAAATAGTTGACATACTGGTAATCCCCATAATGAATGAGGCTGTTGAAAAATATCGAAGGGTGGTGTTAGAAGATATGCCGGAGAACTGAGTAATTACCCAGAAGTAAGAATCATTGGCATGGGAAAATACCATAGATCCTGCGCCCATAGCTAAAATAACCATTAATTGTCCGGATGATGAATCCAATCCTATGGTTTCCAGCATGGGGCTAATCAAGGCGGCGGTGGTTAAAACAGCGATAGTAGAGGAGCCCTGGGCTATTTTAAGGAATGAGGCTATCAAAAAGGGAATGAAAAGGCCTAATCCCATACCTCCAAGCCATTGATTTAAGGGTAAATCTTGCATCAATTCCTTGATAACCAAGCCGAATACGCCTCCACTGGCGGTTATGACTAAAATACTTCCCGCTTTTTCAATGGCTCTCTCCATGATGATATTAACCTCCGAAATAGCTCTGTTTTTTAACAAATAAACGGAAATCAAAGCGCCTATGCTTAACGAAACCGGAGCTTGACCTATAAATAAGAAAAAAGAGGTAAG
>JBMLQR010000285.1:0-1401 GCA_049241465.1 Saprospiraceae bacterium
AATTATTACAAATATATTTGTTCTGACCATAAAATGGATGGCCATGAAATAATCTACGAATTTGATAATCCGTCCACTCAAAATGTAGTCATTTCTCTTACCGATTTGGTTCAAGATCTGGACCTGTTTCTCTTGGAATATGTGACGCCAATGAATCCTGATAGGTGTGTCAAATCAAGTACTCGGACAGATGGAAGTTATGAAAGTATTTTCGTTGAAAATTTACCGAAAGGGAAGTATTATATTGTAGTGGAAGGCTACAATAAAAAGGAAAGCTCTTTTACCCTAAAGATTGATTGCCCTAAACCAAGAGGTTTTTTAGATTGTGCCAATGCACAAATTGTAGATTGTAATAAAACCTATTCAGGTAATACCAAATCAGGGAAGGCAAATAATAACTATTATGGAACAGATTCCCCCGTCTATTATAATGGTAAAGAGTTGGTTTATAAGTTTGTAGCGCCACAAGGTGCTACGGAGGTGATTGCATTTCTTGAAAACCTAAAATCGGATGTAGATTTCTTTGTGGTGGATAATTGCGGAAATGCAGTTTCATCTTTCTCGGCATCTACGGAATCTAATCTTTCCGACGAAGCCATTTTATTTTATCCCGTGGCTGGAAGAACCTACTATTTTGTTGTGGATAGCCCGGAAGGTCTGGAAGGTGAGTTCAATCTGAGATTGGTATGTTATGGAGACGGAACTGGAAATGGCTGTTGCTTACCTCCTCCGCCTCCACCAAATTGTGATAAAAAGACCTTGTTATTATGCAATATACCGCTGGCTGATAATAATTTTAATGGAGACTCAAGGAATAAAGCCTATTGCACAGGCGTCGCGTTGGGTAAAGAAAAGTTGTATTATTTTGAAATTAAAACAGCGCAGGAGGTTGAGATCATTTTAAGTAAAATTAATCCTGGCAAAAGCTTGAATATTTTTTTGTTGAATCAATGCGAGCCAAGTGGCAGGTGTTTGGCTGTGGGTAACAAGAGTTCAAATTCAGAAGACGTAATCTTAAAAAATCTAGCCGCAGGTATTTATTACATTTGGATAGATGGATTTAAAGCGTCTGATGAAAGTACTTATACCATAGAAGTAAGATGTAAGAATATTGATTGTTCCAATAGCCCAATGAATCTTAGCATTACAACGTCTAAAATTAATTGTAACTATAATGTGTCGGTGAATATAAATTCAGGGGGCATTCCACCATTTTCCTATAAATGGAGCAATGGAAACACTACCGCTCAGTTGAATAATGTTCCTTCTGGTAATTATGCTGTTACCGTTACAGATAAGATTTTATGTCAGAAGGATACATTTGTCAACTTACCTGACTTCCGCAAAACAAAAACGGTGAAAATTGACAGTACTATTTGTTTTGGAAAATGTGTCACTTTT
>JBMLQR010000286.1:0-2747 GCA_049241465.1 Saprospiraceae bacterium
CGCTGGAGAATTGTCCGGGGGTACCCTGCGTATCAATCACTCCACCTGGACCTGTAAGTAATATTGTTGCCACAGTGACGAGTCCAACGTCTGTCAGGGTTACGTTTGGTGAACCAGCAAGTAATGGAGGGAGTCCTATAACTGGTTATGAAGCAACAGCAACACCTACATCTTCCGCTCCTGCAAAACGTAAATCATCCGCCACGATTACTATTAAAGGGGATAAGTCGCCAATTGATATAACAGGCCTTACAACTAACGTGAGTTATTCTTTCTCCGTGGTAGCGCTCAATGCAGCAGGAGGTTCGACGCCCAAAGTTACTGGAACGCCTGTAACGCCTTGCACGCTTAACACACCAGCTGAATTACCCAGCTCCTCCATACCAGTTTTAAAAGTGGGCGTGCAATTTGCAATTGGTTTTCCTACCACAGGAGCGACAGGTATAGGTACAGCGACGGGCTTACCTAACGGCATGGAAGCCTATTGGGAGGAAAGATTAATAAATGTTGTAGGTATACCAACTGTAGCAGGTACCTTCGATGTAGTGATTCCCTTGACGGGGGGATGTGGTAGTGTAGAAGCAAAGGGAAAAATTGTTGTAGAAGCGGCACCACCTCCTTGCTTCTCCTTTTTTGCAAACCCTCAAAGTATCAAGGTCGGCCAAACAATAGAGACACCTATCCTCCTTTTTTCAACTGAAGGAGTAACAGAAATAGGCACTCCGACCGGATTACCATCAGGTACGGCGGTTAGTTTGTACGATAATGAAATATTTCTTACAGGTAACCCAGAACAAACAGGTGAATCCCTCATCAAAATTCCATTGATAGGGTTGGGGTGTGGTACTGAGGCTAAAGCAGATGGATATATAACAATAAAATCTTTATAGGCATTCTAACCAAGTACTTCCGGTTAATTTTAATAATGCAGCTCCAAAATCGTTGATTTTAGGTTTGCAATGTTGGACGTAAAAATAACCAGAGGATACAAAATACAATGAAGGAGCACCTATTAGATGTGATAATCCAGGAGCTGATAGTGACTAAACTGTTCAACCTGGATGGAGCTTGTCTCCAATCACTAATAAGGTGCTCCTTTCATTTTTGTAAATAATTCTCAGCTTCTATCTTCTTTCCGTTATCTGCATAAATTGTATGTGACTCCATGTATTCGGTATTGATAATTTTGATAGGTCATTATTTGGAACAATATGATTTAAATAAGGATTAGAGGATTTCACGGATTATTGAGGACGTTGTAGAGACGCGATGCCTCGCGTCTTCTCCCCGACAGGTTTCAATGTAGAATTTACCCACTGGCACTTGGTTCTGAATCAGGATTTACAGGATTTCGAGGATTACGGAGGACGTCTTTGGTTTGGGTTTAATGGTCATTCGTAGATTGTGTACTTTATACCCTTCTTTTCGCCGCTGCGTAACGCATCGGCAAGAGGCTTTGAAATGAAAGTACTTTTTAACAATAACCTTCCCAATCAAGCCGGAGACGTTATAGTTAATCCTATTAATCCTGTAAATCCTGATTCAAAACCACACACTGCTGGGCGCATAATTTCCAACAAAGATTGGGTGCATAGTATTCGGTTTGGTTGTGGAGATGGGTATTTTTTGGGAATATTTCCTGTAAATAATTTTGAATCACGGATTTAAAGGATTTTCAGGATTTCACGGATTATAAATGAGGTCTTTGTTTTACAGGAATTTGATGACCAGCCAAGATTTTATTTCAACCAAAATCTCTGTAGAGACGATGCACGTATCGTCTAATCTAAAAATGCACACATCGTCTTTTCCTCGACAGTCAACATTTCTTAGTTTTGATATTAATGTCGTATCTTTAAAATAGTAAAATTATATTATTTTGAAAAATCTTCCCTTAGGGATAAGCACTTTAAGTCTTTTATTGGAATCGAATGGCATCTATGTTGATAAGACAGAATATGCATTCAATCTTATTAAGACGCCTGGTCGTTTCTTCTTATCCCGTCCTCGTCGATTTGGTAAGAGTTTGTTTGTGGATACGCTAAAGGAGATTTTTGAAGGGAATCATAAATTGTTTGAGGGTCTGTATATTTACGACAAATGGGACTGGACTAAGAAATATCCTGTTATCAAAATTGATTTTGCAGAGGGGATGCTTAAAAGCAGAAAAGATTTAGATGAAAAAATTCATGAAATTCTTTTTTTGAATGAAAAAAATCTTGGAGTTACGACCGTAAATAAAAGCATTAGTGGCAGATTTGCGGAAATAATAAAAGGTACAAGAGAGAAATATGGAGAAAGGGTAGTGGTCTTAGTGGACGAATACGATAAACCTATTTTAGACAATATTGGTGAAATGTCGATAGCCAAAGAACTGCGTGATGGATTAAAAAATCTATATTCTGTTTTAAAAAGTCAAGACGCCAATCTCCAGTTTATATTCATGACAGGGGTAACCCAATTCTCAAAAGTAAATCTGTTCAGTGGACTGAACCAGCTTAAAGATATAACAATAAGTAAATTCTATTCTTCTATTTGCGGTTATACAGACAAAGATCTTGAAGAATATTTCAGTGAACATCTCTCCGGTAGTGACCCGGAAAAGGTGAGAAAATGGTATAATGGATATAACTGGACAGGTCAGGAATCAGTTTATAATCCATACGATATTCTCTTATTTTTAAGCGAAGATTTCAGTTTTCAAAATTACTGGTTTGAGACGGGTACCCCTACTTTTCTCATTGAAC
>JBMLQR010000287.1:0-1775 GCA_049241465.1 Saprospiraceae bacterium
AATATTATATTACCTTTGAGTTCTTTTTTTATACTCCGCTCCAAATGAATAATGTTTCAGTTTTTTTTCTGGTTCTTCTGTTGATAGCTTCTTTTGCCTGTAACAGGCCTGTTTCAAGATTTAGTTGGGAGGGCAACACCGTGGCTCCGGGAGCTATTTATTTTAAAAATGATTCTAAAAAGGCAACCGATTTCTTTTGGGATTTTGGCGATGGAACTATATCAGTGGATTCAATGCCTGTGCACAGATTTTATTCATCAGGTAATTTTGCGGTTCGTCTGACAGCGCTTAATGGAAAGAAAAAACGAATAAGTATGGAAAATATTACGATTAAAGCTCCGGAAGATTGTTTGATTCACCTGTCAACCTCATTAGGTGATATGGTTATCAAATTATATGACGAAACCCCTGCGCACCGCGATAATTTTATGAAATTAGTCGAAGAAGCTTATTTCGATAGCCTTCTTTTTCACAGGGTCATCGATGGTTTTATGATTCAAGGAGGAGATCCTCAATCAAGAAATGCAGCAAAAGGCGCTCGTTTAGGTATGGGTGGTCCAGGCTATACTGTTCCAGCTGAATTTAATGACCAACTGGTGCATGTGAAAGGTGCTCTTGCAGCGGCTAGAACAGGCGGACCTTCAAATCCTGAGATGAGGTCTTCAGGCTCTCAGTTTTATATCGTTCATGGTGCTCCCGTAAGTGAAAATTCATTAAAAATAATGGAGTCTCGCAATGGTTTCAAATATGGTGATAAACAAAAAGAAGAATACCTTGCTCTGGGAGGAACGCCTCAATTAGATAATAATTATACCGTTTTTGGAAGGGTAATAGAGGGGCTCGATGTTATTGATAAAATAGCAAAAGTCCAAAAGGATGGGGCGGATAGACCCGTCTCAGATGTGTTGATGACTTTAAAATTGATTAAATAGCCAGCTTATGCCTAATGCTGATATTATATTAGGTGTCGATGTAGGAGCCTCTGGTATTAAAGGGGCGCTCGTTGATAGTACTAAAGGAATTCTTGTTTCAGATCGTATTAGGCTTGAAACGCCAAATCCCGCTACTCCCGAGGCTGTAGCAGAAACATTTAAGGAGTTAGTAAAGGCTTTTAAATGGAAAAAACGGATAGGGGTTGGCTTTCCCAGTATTATTAAAAAGGGTACCGCTTATTCCGCCGCTAATATTGACAAAAATTGGAATGGGCTGAACGTCAAAAAATTTCTTGAAAAATCTACAGAGCTTCCAGTTCGTGTCATCAATGATGCCGATGCAGCTGGATTAGCTGAAATGAATTATGGACACGGAAAAGATATGTTAGGCGTGGTTCTTCTTATCACCATTGGTTCAGGATTGGGTAGCGCTCTGTTTCTGGACGGTAAGTTGTTGCCAAATACTGAGTTCGGTCATGTTCGTATGCATGGTATGATTGCCGAACATTATGCCTCCAGCCGTATTCGAAAAGAACTTAATCTGGATTGGGAAGAGTGGGGGAAGCGATTTGATGAGTACCTGAATTATATGGATTTGTTAGTAAATCCAGATCAAATTTTCCTGGGCGGCGGCATTAGTAAACACTTTGACCTCTTTAGCCCCTTTTTAAATGTGAAAACAAAACTTAAACCAGCAAAACTGAGAAATAACGCGGGTATCATCGGTGCCGCTTGTTTCGCGCACATAGATTGATTTTCTTACCGCGCAAAAGTTTTCTCAAAAGGGAAATTTTTCAATAAAAAAAGGGTTAAAGATTTTTTCTTTAACCCTTTTTTTATTTA
>JBMLQR010000287.1:1875-4166 GCA_049241465.1 Saprospiraceae bacterium
GCCTCCTGAAAGCAGAACTCAGCTTTTTCCTCATCACCCATTTGCTGATAAGCAATGCCCATAGAAGAATAGTATTCTTCCCGTTGATCTTCAATATTAATGGCTCTTTTATAATATAAAATAGCCTTTTTCCAGTCTTTGTGTTGTAAGAAAACCTCCCCAATATGGTATAATACCTCGTCATTCATGGGGTCAGATTGTAGCGCTTTTCGGAAGTAAGCCAATGACTTTTGTGCCTGATTAAGTTCTAAACAGCATTGACCACACATCATTAATACCTCAGAATCAGATACAAACAAGGCTATCATTTCTTCATAAGCTTCTAAAGCCTTTTGAAACTTTTTTAATTCAAAACACAAATTGCCATATTCTCTGTAAGCAATCTCCAAAGTAGGGGTAGATAAATAGGCAAATTCCAACGCTTCCAACGCTTCGTCGTAATTTCCTAAATAAGCTTGAGATAATCCCAGGTAATACCAGGATAATCCGTTGTAAGAATTTAAATCAAGTATTTTACTAAATACTAAAATACCCTCTTCATATTTTTTGTACGATTCTATCCATGCCCAAAAATATTCGATAGCTTCTTCGTTGGATGGGTCTAATAATACGGCTTGAGATAAAATCTGAAAAATGCCGTCAACTTGCCCTTCTTCCTCCAGAATATTAGCCTTCAAAAGAAGCATTTCACAAGTTCTTATCTCATCTAACTTACCCTCTAAAGTAGAAATTAAGTTCAGTGCCTCTTCGTTATTATGTGTTTTAAACAGTAACCTGGCATGGAGTAAAGTCACCATTTCGTTGTCAGGGGACAAAGCATTTACATGCTCTAACACATCATTAACTTCATCTACTTTGTTAAGCTCAAGCAGATAAATTACTTTTTTAAGATAAAAAGTGAGTGAATAAGGGAAATAATTAATTCCCTCTTCACATATTTCTAAACTTCTTTCATATTGTCGCTCTACGGCGAAATAATCCATGAGTAAAAATAATTCTTTCTCTTCCCACATTTTTGACGTGCCACATTCAACATAGGCGTCATAAGCCTGTACTAAATGCTCAATGCTAATTTTTTCTTTGTCGTTCATAGGTTACGCAAATGCAGTGAGTAGTTCTTTCGAACCTCCACTTATATTAAACCAAAGGATTTAAAAGCTAAATTGCCTCCCAATCAGCTACGTGCTGCAAATTGCTCGATAAATGTAAGCATATTGTAACCAAATCTCGAACGAATGTATGAAAAAAAATGAAGCGATTAACGAAACGGTATGTTTTTATTAGAAAGCGGAAAAAATCTAAGTGACTGTTTTATATTATGTTATAAAAAAAAATATGTGAAATAGTGGTATATAAAAAATCATTATATGTTTTGTGTTTATATTATCTTTTGATCATTATTATTTTTTTGATTATATTTAAATACGTTCTAATTCAATAGATTTGAATAAAAAAGAGCGATATTTCTACCGCTCTTTTCTATCATTTAGTTATCTCTTTTAGGTTGATTTTTCAGTCTTTCTATCATGGCCAGATAAAATTCACGATCACTTTTTGCTAAAATAGCGACTTTTCGATAGCCAATAATTTTACTGAATTGTTGAAAATATTTTTTCTTCATTTTCACCAATTCTTCCTCCATATCAAGTAAGCCCATCAGGTGTTTTTCAACAGCAGCATCATCTAAGACCATGATGTTTTTATTGGGTTGAAATTTTTCCCTAATCTTTTTTTGTTCCTTTTCATAGTCGTTGTAAACGGGCCAAAATTTTTCAGCCTCTTCCGTACTTAGACTCATTTTTTGCGTAAGGAGTGCTACTCTTACGGCCTTTACCCTTTCTGCATTGGGCCGTTGTTGATAGTTTCTGGAAGGATTTGGTCTCTGAGCAGATAATGTTACAGATAGACACATCGTGAATATCAGTAAAATGGACATTCGGTTTTTAAATTTCATTTTATTTGTTTTTAGTTTTTATTTCTACAGTGTTAAAAGTCATTTCTTCTGCAAATAATTGAATATCATGCTCTGAAATGACAGCTTCTTCTCCTAACCATAGCGCCGCTTCCTCTGTTGAAATTGAATGAATGGTATAATCCGCTTCCTTTTTATCAACATGCTGATCCATCCAAAAGAATTTTACCAATGAGAAGAGCAACAAAAATCCCGCCGCTGAGGCTAATAGGGGTCTGATATATTTTCTTCGCCGGTTTGTCGGACTAATTTTGTCTATTTTTTCAGCTAATGATTTTTCAAGACTGTCATAATATCCATTAGGAGCCTCAACGCCAGG
>JBMLQR010000287.1:4266-16189 GCA_049241465.1 Saprospiraceae bacterium
GATGCTTTTAATGATCCTTCCGTAACTTTCAAAATACCCGCCATTTCAGCGTAGGTCATTTTTTCAAAATATCTCAATTTGAATACTAATTTTTGTCGTGTGGGTAGTAATTCAATACCTTCGTTTAGCAATATCCATATTTTTTCTTCCTCAAATGACTGTATATCAAATGAATAAGATTCACTGGCATGTCTGATGGCTGATTCATGTATTCGTTTTTGAATTTTTTGTTGTTCTAAAAAACGAAAGGTTTCATTTAGGGCAATCTTATAAATCCAGGTGTATAAACTACTTTTATTTTCAAAAGTATGGATGTATTTATAGACTTTTAAAAAGGTATTTTGTAAAATATCATCCGTATCTTCATGTGTACCAACCATCCTTCTTATGAGGGCATACAGGCGTTCCTGATATATTTTTAAAATCATTTTGAATGCCCATTCTTTTTCCTTTGGGTTCTTAGCCATTTTGCAAAGTTGCTCATCGGAGTAGTTTATGGTCATTATTAAATCATTTACTACTTTTGATAGCTTTGAATGGGAAAGGTTTAATCTAAAATATAGTTATTTGTAATGAATTTATAAATTTATTTATTTCGTGCCTAAAAATATGGTTATGGATCTTAAATGGTTGGATCATTTAGAATTATTGGATTATAATTTACCTAATGATTTTATAGCCTTACATCCTGTTTCACCTCGTGATCATTCCCGATTATTATATTATAATAATGGGGATATGTCTGATTTTCAGTTTACCCATTTGCCTGACGTAATTCCTGCAAATGCTGTGCTTGTTTTTAATGAAACCAAGGTTATTCATGCCAGACTATTTTTTTTAACGCCCATGGGTGCGAAAATAGAAATATTCTGTTTAGATCCTTTTTTACCTGCCCTTCATTTTGATAATTTAAATGCTAAAAATGAGGTGGTGTGGAAATGTTTGATTGGCAATAATAAACGCTGGAAAGAAAATCCAATGTCTATCGAGATGGCTATAAACGAGTCTCCGGTAACGTTGTTTGCAGAAAAATTGGAACAGGTTGATGATTCTTTTCTCGTTCGTTTCTCCTGGAAGAGTGAGTCCGATATGGTTTTTGGCGACATATTAGATGCTATAGGGCAAATTCCTATTCCACCTTATTTGAATAGAGAGGTCGAGTTTGACGATGAAACGGATTATCAGACCATTTATGCAAAAGCAGAAGGTTCAGTGGCAGCGCCAACGGCTGGTTTACACTTTACAGAAGATGTGCTGAAAGGGCTCAGGGAAAAAGGGGTAACTTTTGTGTTTCTTACCCTCCACGTTGGTGCAGGTACATTTAAACCCATCAAAGTTGAGCATATTTCGGAGCACGTCATGCATAAAGAACAGATTCGGGTTTCACGAAAAAGTTTGGAAACATTAGCTTCAGCCAGCCTTAATCAACAACCTATCATCGCCGTAGGTACTACTAGTTTGAGAAGCCTCGAAAGTATTTACTGGTATGGTAACAATCTAACTGAAAAATCAGATGCTTTTCTTTCGGTTTCGCAGTGGGAGCCTTACCTCAGTCAAAAAAGTTTGTCACTACAAGATGCTCTTAGGCAAATAATTCAACTTATGGAACATTACAACCTGAGTTGGTTAGAGGGGGAAACTAAACTAATGATTGTACCTGGCTATCATTTTAAAGTTATTTCTGGCATTATTACAAATTTTCACCAGCCGAAAAGTACTCTGTTGTTCCTCATCGCAGCTTGGGTAGGGGAGGATTGGAAAAAAATTTATAAGTACGCTTTAGAAAATAAATTTCGGTTCTTGAGCTTCGGAGATAGTAGCATTTTGTTGAAAACAAATGGTGCAGCGGACTAAAAAGGTGACCTCTTTTTTAAAAACGAGTCAAACAAATGAATGCTGATTTTTAATTGTAATTTATGTGAAAATTACTTATTTTTGAAGATTGGGGCTAATATATCACAAAGTAAAATGGTAATGAAAGCAAATCAAATTTCAAATTACATTATTAGCCTGGCTCAGAACAACCCTGAGGAAAACCTGACGAATATGAAGTTGCAAAAAATTTTATATTATTTGCAAGGATTCCATTTGGCACTTTTTAATGAAGTCTTATTCGAAGAAGAAATAGAGGCATGGAAATATGGCCCGGTGATTTCTAAAGAGTACTATACATTTAAAGTTTATGGAAATAATTCAATCATTGTTCCAGAAACTAACCATTCCTTTGATTATTTAAGTGATAAACAGAAAAAATTTATTAATAAAGTTTATGGATATTTTCGTCAATTCTCTCCAGTAAAAATGATGGAATTAACTCACGAAGAATCTCCTTGGTTGGATACTTATGGTAAATCTCAAGTAATTGATAATGAATTACTAAAAGATGAAAAAAAGGAAAGGAAAGAAGCTGCAAGATTTTTACTCATTGACTATTTATATGATAATGAATTAACTGATTCCTCTATCGTTGATGCTGAAGACATTTATGAATACTAAAGAAATATGGTGGGTAACTTTTAATCCAAGTGTTGGCGCGGAGATTAATAAAAAACGACCTGCAATTATTGTTAATGATGATGCCATCGGTATTTTACCGCTTCGGATTATTGTTCCGATTACAGATTGGAATGAGTGATATATTACTGCAGACTGGATGGTGAAAATTAAACCAACTACGCTGAATAAACTGGGTAAAGATTCAACAGCAGATTGTTTTCAGGTAAAATCTTTATCAACAAACAGATTTGTTAGTAAATTAGGTGAAATGGATGAAATTGACTTTCAGAAAATAAAAGAATCTTTAAAAATCGTATTTGATTTGTAAAGGTGAACCGTCTATATTCGAACTTATTGGTAAGCGGCAAATTCCATTTCTAAGCGGGCTGGAATTTCTCTTGGCGTTATGTCTTGTAAATAAAACCATACCTCCAGTTTGAACGAATTTTTTACAAGATGTTTTCTTGCGTTGATGAGCGTTGGAAATAAATCAATCTCTAAAGCCGGTCTTCTTAAGGCTAGTTCGTTTTGATAAAAAACTTCTTCTCCAGTTTGGCAGGTAAGAGATCTGTCCTGGCATATTCTAACAGACAATTCTCTTAACCAGTAAAAGGAGATGCTTTCGTCCAAAGTAACCAAACGCGCTGAAACAGGTTCTATTCTTGTTATTAATGCAGTATCAAGCCCTGCGGGTAAAAAGTTTTTTATGTTTGATGGAACCAAATCCAATGAATACACCCTGGGTAAAATACCACTTAAACCGGAGGGGATATTTAGCCGAATATTAGGGTAGTACATGAAGAAGGAAACCAAACGTCGGTCACTTCGACAGGAAAAAACGGTTAGTAAGAAAAAAAATAATACAAAAACCCGCACTATACTTTGTTTTATTTGAAATGAACGCAATAATAATTTAAAAATTTTGATTTTCAGTAGGGTCTGATTTTTAATTTTAGTTATATTAGGGAATAATATTTTTATAATGGGTGAGAAAAAATTTAAAAAAGCAAAAGGTGAATTAGGTAAGCAACAATTTGTTTCCAATCTTTTGCAGGATATGCAAGCGCTGGAATACATGTTGCACAATCAGTTTTTTGAAACCGGTATTACCAGAATTGGTGCGGAACAAGAAATGTGTATCATACAAAAAAAATCGTTCAAAGCTGCTCCTATTGCGTTGGAAATCATGGATTTGCTACAAGATAAACCTTGGTTAGATACGGAATTGGCAAAATTTAATCTGGAGATAAATCTGGATCCTCGCGTTTTCACTGGCTCTGCACTTAAAGATATGGAGGCAGAAACAAATGAAAAATTACAGATTATTAAAACGGAATTAGCGCACTTTCAATCAGATATATTACTTACGGGTATTTTGCCAACGCTGCATAAAAATGATCTGGAATCTCATAATTTAACGCCCCGGGAAAGGTATAAATTATTGGTGGAATCACTTAGTGCCCAGTTGTTGGGGCAAGCATTTGAGCTAAGAATTCAAGGCATTGATGAATTATTACTGAGAAGTCATACCCCTCTTTTGGAAGCGGCAAATACTAGTTTTCAAGTTCATTTGCAAGTTGATCCGGAAAATTTTGTCCCTTATTATAACATAGCTCAAGCATTAACGGCTCCCGTTTTGGGAATCTCAGCCAATTCCCCCATTGTTTTTGGCCGACGATTATGGCATGAGTCCAGAATTGCCCTCTTTCAACAGGCATTAGACGTAAGAACTACCAATGAGCACATGCGGGAACGGAGTCCAAGAGTTAATTTTGGTTCCGATTGGGTTCATAACTCCATCCTGGATATTTATCGGGAAGACATTGCTCGCTTCAGATCATTGATTTATCCGGAAACAAATGAAAATTCTATCGAAACCGTTCTCGCAGGAAATATTCCCCGATTAAGTGCCTTGCAAGTGCATAATTCAACGGTGTATCGATGGAATAGACCCTGTTATGGTATTAGTGATACTGGAAAACCTCATTTGCGTATCGAAAACCGGGTTCTTCCTGCGGGTCCAACCGTTGTGGACGAAATAGCTAACGCCGCTCTTTGGTTAGGGGCCGTCGTAGGTTGCGCTAAAGAATGGGGGGACATCAGAAAAAAGATGAGCTGGGAAGATGTAAGAGATAATTTTGAGAAAGCAGCGCGCTTTGGGATGGATTCGAAATTTACTTGGTTTAAAGATAAAAAAATTACGGTAACCGATCTGGTTCAACATGAACTCATTCCTCTCGCCAAAGAAGGTCTTGCTTCGCAAGGTATTCATTCAGGAGATATTGATTTTTATATGGATATCATTTCACAACGAGCTAAGTTAAATTTGAATGGGGCAAGATGGCAGCTTCGCGCTTTTACCAAGCTGAAAAAAGAAACAAGTATGGACGAGGCAGTGACCGTAATGACTAGCGCCATTTATGAAAATCAGAATTTGGGTAAACCTGTCCATACCTGGGAATTACCGGAATTGAAAGATTTGTTAGATTATAGACCAGGGAATTTGAGGGTCGAGGAATTTATGCAAACAGATCTTTTTACTGTCTCAAAAGATGACCTCATTGAGTTGGTAGCAAAATTAATGGATTGGAGAAAGGTCAGATATATGCCAGTGGAAGATCAAAAGGGTAATATTTGTGGATTAATAACTTCCAGGTTACTCCTTAGGTTTTATAGCCAAAAAGGTATTTCTATAAAAGAGGGAAACAAACAGCAAACGGTTGAAGATATCATGATTAGTTCCCCGATCGTTATTGAACCTGGAAAATCAATCATAGAAGCACTTCATATCATGCGCGAAAAGAAAATTGGCTGCCTACCAGTGGTTACGGATGGAGAACTAATAGGTATCATAACTGAAATGGATTTTCTTCGTATTTCCGCCAGGCTCATTGAACGTTTAGAGCCTTAAACTAAATCCCTTAAAATCAATTTAAATCACCTAAAATTTTGTTCAAATGAATATATGGCCCGAAGTTTTTTAATTCTCTGAGGTCATTCATATAAAAAGGTTACAATGTAAAAAAAAATGCACCTATAATAGGTTGATTAAGTATTCGGATAATAGGGTATTAAGGTTTAAACTTTATGTCAATCTATAGGCGGAGATTACGTTGTATCACCTCATCTAAATCTTTCCTAAATGTATTTGAAATTGGAATTTCTCTATCTCTGATAAATAGGACATTCCCTTCTATCTTTATAATATGTGAAATATTAATAATAAATGATTTATGCACTCTTAAAAATTGTCTGGGAGGTAATTTCTCCAGTAAATCCGTTAATTTATCTAAAACCATAAGAGGCTTATCGTTCTGGGTATGGACTTTAATGTAATTGCCACTTCCTTCAATGAAAAGTATATCAACTAAATAATACTTAAAGATTTTTTTGTTTGCCTTAAAGAAAATAAAAGTGGGTTGTATAGTAAGCTTTTCGTCAGCCTTGCCATTATTAAAATCTATATTTTGGGGTAGCAGGATTTTATTTACTGTTTTCAAAAAACGTTCAAAAGCAATGGGTTTGAGAAGGTAATCAATAACGCCATATTCATAACTTTCAACAGCAAATTCTGAAAAGGCCGTTGTTAAAATTACTTTAGGCTGATTTTGTATGGTTTTAAGCATTTCTATCCCGGAAAGTGAAGGCATTTTAATGTCCAGAAATAAGATGTCAACTTTTTCCTGATGCAAAATATTCATTGCTTCAAAAGCATTACTGCATTTTGCTATTAAATGAAGTGCTTCAATTTGATTGATATATTTTTCCAATATTTGTTGAGCAACTGGCTCGTCATCCACTATTAAACATTGATATTTCATAATTCCACGTATAGAATAGCTTTAAAATTAGTTTCTGTTTTATTTATCTCCAATTGATGTTTTTGAGGGTAGATTAGTTGCAATCTTTTTCGAAGATTAATTAAGCCTGTTCCACTGTTGGTTTGTTTATCTGTTTTTCTTCCAATTGAATTTTCAACCTCAAAAAATACTTCATTTCCTTGTATGGATAAAAAAAAGTGTGCGTAATTATCCAGTGAAATATTCTGCAATCCGTGCTTGAAAGCATTTTCCACCATTGGAATGAATAACAATGGGGCGATTAAAATATCTTTATCTATTCCAGAAAATTCAAATTTAATTTCAACATTATTTGTTAGCCGAATTTTTTCTATAGTCAAATAATCTTCAATAAATTTGATCTCATCTTGCAGGTTTACTTTTGTTTCTTTACTGCTTTTTAGTATATAACGCATTAAATCAGAAAGCCTTAGCGTAATTTCTGAAGCTTTTGTGTTTTGATTTTGTATGATTAACCCATATAAGTTATTCAGTGTATTAAATAAAAAATGAGGGTTCACCTGGGACTTTAATAAAGAAAGCTCCGTTTTGAGTTGTTCGTTTTCAGCTAATATTAACAACGCTTGTTTACGTTTATATTCTCTAAAAAATTTAAAAGAACTTGTGATGACAATAAAGAAAAATAGATTTATACCATGTTGAAAAAAAGTTGTTGCAAAAGTAGAATGTCCTGTGTTAAAAATTGATCTTAGCGAAAAAGCACCTAAGCCAATAAGAAGAATTAGAAATAATGAATAAATCAAATATCTTTTCCTGAAAAAATAATTTGGAAAAAGTAGATAAAGATTTACATAAACAATTATGGCAGAAATTCCAAGAACGGTAAGCCATTTTAGGTACTCAAGTGCATTCGCTCCCTGGTTCTGCTGATAAAAAAGAAAAGTAAAGAATCCCCAAAATGCAAGGTGATATATTACTCTTATCCTCATTCTTTTTTGCTTAAAAACCTATAAACCAATCCAATTAGCAGTAATAAAGCAGCAATGTGTAAGCTAAATTCAGTCCAATTAATTGACCAGCTAAATTCTTCTTTACTTACATCAGATAAATCCAAAAACACAAGGGCCAATAATAAATTATTGGCATTATGTGCGCCCGATACAAATTCTATTCTTTTTTGCAGAATTACAATTATGGTAAACGCAATCCCAAATAGCCAGGAAGAAAGAAAACTTCCTATGCCATAGCCCAAGTGTAAAATAGCAAAAATTAACGCATTTAAAAGTATGAGAATTAAAATATTCCTGATACACAGGTGAAGACCTTGTAAAAAATATCCACGAATGACAATTTCCTCAAAAAAGGACTGAATACCTATGGAAATAAAGCCAATTAAAAATAGAAATGAAAATTCTGCGAGGTTGAAATTTTGGATGAAGGCTTTAAAAGTTCCAAAATCTGTAATTAAATTTCCAATAAATAGTAGGGATGCCCACGAAATGAATCCTAAAAAGTAGTATTTGAATCTGAATTTACGATCCTCGCTAATAAAAGACATCATTGGTCTATGATGGAATTTTCTTGCGGCAACCAGAAATGCGAAAAGAGCCATACCGAAAACCAATAAAACAAGACTGTAAGTGCCCAAATCTTTACCAAAATCATTATCAGGAAATAATTTTTTTATGGTTGGCAGTAATTTACGGATCAATAAATTAGTTAGGACGATGGTAAATACAGTGGTCAAAATAGTCAATATATAACGCCACCATTCATTCTTCCCTAAACTGGCGGAATGAATAAAATTATTTTCCATTGCTTTCGGATGTAGTTGATGAAACATTATTTTTCTTTTCTGTCCATTGGATAGCTCCCCAAAGAATACTTTTTTGCTCATATTTTGTGCTATTAGAGGGCGACTCTGATAATGAATTTGAAACCTTAGGTTTTTCAAATTCAAATACTGCCGATTTGTCTTTTGGGTAATTTTTGGACGTTAAAAGCCCCCATGCAAATGAGTAATAAAATTTGCTTTTTGTTGAGGAATATTTTTCTGTACTCTGCGCATTAGCGGCAAGGCTAGTCGTTAAGAATGCAATAAATAAAATTACTTTTCTCATGTTGTAAAAGTTAAAATATGATTGAACACTGCAAACTTCTACAAGAAATAATAGTAGTAATAATTATATTGATGAACTCCGTTGAAAATCGTGTGAAATGATATATACCTAATCTGAAATGATTTTTCAGATATAATTTTATAAGCAACTGGATATTAAATCGAAAAATGAAACAATGAATAGTTGTTAAAATGTAGAAAATGTCCATCTGAAATAGTCAAAAGATGCAGTAATTCTAACTCGCTGATAGACAAAGAAAAATCCATCCGCTAGCTGAGGGATGGATTGCCTGGGGTAGCTCCATTTACAAACGAAAGATGAGACCACAATACGATGATAGAGCATGTAATTATTAGAAAAATCAAGGGGATATACTTCTTAAAATCAAATTTTGAAGTTTTAATCCAATATCTTGATCGAATTAAAAAAATTGTTTTTTAATTCTAATGAAGCACTATCAGCTCTCTTGTAGTGCACGATATTAATACTATGAACACCTTCTATGAAGAAATAAGAGTTTATCTCTCTGTTCATACCATTAATCACTGCACTAAATGCAAGGCTTAAAACTTCTTTACTGCCAATCTTTTTGATTTCTCTTGCTAAAACCTTCGTTTCAGAGCCATACGGTGCAATAAGAGAAAGTTCCATCTGTTCCCAGAAACCAGGATTTAACTGTTGTGATTTAATCTGTTTTGTAGTTTGTCCAATGTCCAATAAGTTCTGAACGACGACATTAAAATTAGCAGTTCCATCGGCTAATTTTACCACATAAAGCGTACTTCCATTCTGTATATTTTGAACATCGGGTTTTCCAGGGAAGCTGATGGAAACTTTTTCGGTTACCTGTACTTTTGTTTCCTGTGACATACCAGCCATTGGAAACAAAACGAATAAAAAGTAAATGATAAATAACTTTTGCATAAATTAATTTAATAATATATTGTTAAATTAAGATTGGTTTTCATATTTATTGATTTTTCAAGATGGCTACTTACCATTCCAGGCATCCATTATGCCCGATTTAATATCAGCATAACTTGTGAATAGATAAACTACTAAAAAAATAATGAAAATTGTTTTAGAGTGGTTAATTACTAAGGCTTTTAAGTCATTTAGAAATTGATTCATATCTGTAATTTTAAGGGTTAAATTAAATTCATAGGGTTTGGTATTGGATGGTTTAACAAATTCAGACAAGTCGGTTTTCAATACCTCTCCAATAACTTTTAATGAATAAAGACTTGGCTTTACCTCCTTATTCTCAATTCTTTGAATCGTTCTAAGGGTTAAACCTGTCTGTTCTGAAAGTTCTTTTTGAGAGATGTTCAAACTTGTTCTAATCTCTTTTAGTCTTGCTCCAAATTCCATATTGCAAATATGACATGAGTAAATGGATAAATTATGGACAAATAGGCGTCATTTGGACGACATGAAGCTTTGTCCAAAGCAATATTACATATAGATTGTGAAAAAAAAAGTTAAAAAAGGGAGTTTATTTGAGATTTAAAAGATGTATCTGTAATTTTCATAAAGAAAGCAAAATGCCTCGTGCTGGCGTTTCAATTCCATACGAATCAACAGCCCAATTGGCCTGCAGAAGTATTCCTGAGTAAACAGGAATGAACACAAGAATATTAAGTATTATCGATATTTTAGGGAATAACATTGTATTCATTTTTAATGAGTTGAAGTTAGAAATAAAGTTTAAAATGCTTAATATTTACTTTCCTTAGAAAAAAAGCTGTAAACATAAGGCAATGGTTTATTTTGTAACTATCAGGAATTTAAAGGATTAAACTTTTTCCAGGTTTACCATTAAAACTTCAAAGTCCTTGGCGATATGCTATTTATTATCATTCTACCTCTTCACAAATCCTTTTTTTTGAAGGTAAATGATACATTCGTTGGTATAATGTGATACTACCGTGAAGACCAAAATTAATAAAACAGTAGTGGCAAATGAGCTACTATTAATGCCAAAAAAGGCAATGCTCCAAATAATAATTATCCATTGAACAAAGTAAATATTTGTCACGCCTTTGCTCCATTTAAATAGTAATTTAAAAAGTCTATTCTCAGGTAAATTGTCTAAAATTAATGTATTGAGATATAGCCAAAATAGTACAAACCCACACATAAATAACATAGCACCTTGACGGCTATGATAATAGTCATTGAAATGATATGCAAAATTTTGATAAGAAATGGCCACGCCCAGCAATATAACTAATATTCCGGCAATACCAAAGTGTTTAAATATTCTATTGGAATCATTTGAATTTTTTACCGTTTCTCCAAGAAACATCCCTAATAGAGGAAATGTGAGCCAGGGGAAAACAGGAAACGCGATTTTATTTGCAATAAAGCTACATTCTATTGGCTGGTCCCCCCAAATCAGTTCTAATGCCTGGTCTATTATTGGTATATCTAATTTTATTCCCCAGAGAATTGGTGAAATCATACTAATTACAAATGCTGATAATAAAACAAAGTACTTGTTGATGTTAAGCGCTTGAATGATTGCCATTATCATTAGGGCAATTCCAGCAAATTGTAAAATATCTACTATGGTGAAAATGGTGTACGCATTCAGTTGCTCTATCTGAAATGTTTTTGCAATATCCATATTAAGATAAGTAGAAAGGGTAAATGGAATGACCCCCCTTATGATATTTAAAATATATCCGGTTAAAAATATTTTAAACCCACGTAATAGTTTAGGTTTTAATTCTGATTTTCTTGAGTAGATAAATGAAAATCCCATCAAAGTCATAAATACAGGTGCAGCTGGTGTCCCTCCCAAAAATTCTATGATCTGTCCAAATATAGAATTTTTTACTTCCGGGTTTGCAAAAACTTCAAGTGTATGAACCGATATCATAAAAAATACGGCCATGCCTCTGGCCAGGTCAATAGATAGAAGTCGGTTGGTTTGCGTGGTTACATTCATCTTTGGTATCATTTTTTAGACTGCAAAAATGGGATGCTGAAAAATGATTTCATTTGATATATGTCACAAAATCATTTTGCTCGCAATCGACTCAATGTTTCTCTGGTAATGCCAAGAAAGGAAGCGATATATGTTAATGGTATTCGTTGGAAAAGTTGCGGTTCTTTGTCTAATAGAATGAGATATTTATCAATTGAATGCATCATTTGAGAAAAGTAAATCTTTTCCTCCAAAAATAGGGCGTACTCTTCAATTACGGCATTTATAAAATTGGAAATTTGAATATTTGAAAACATTAAGGGTTTTAGCTTTTTTATATTGATTGAAATTAGGGTACTATTTTCGACCAGCTCAATGGTTTCTTTCGAAGGCTTGTCATTAAAATTTTGCAGTGACCCAACCATATCATTTTCTAAAGCAAACCAGGTATTCACTTCAATACCATCCTTCAGAAAATAACTTCTCACTGCCCCTTTTATAACAAAATAAGCAAAATCGTGCCGTTGGTTTTCTTTAATAAGTACATGCTTTTTATTCAAATGTAAGATTGACAA
>JBMLQR010000288.1:0-1879 GCA_049241465.1 Saprospiraceae bacterium
AACCTATTCATACAGTCACGCTTAACTCTTTTTATTTAGCTGAAACGGAGGTAACCCAAGGTTTGTGGGAGGAAATTATGGGCTCTGACCCTTCTTTTAACTATGATTGCGATAACTGTCCGGTAGAAAATGTAAGTTGGCTAGATATTCAGGATTTTCTTAAAAAATTGAACGCTAAACAATCGACATTTGTATTTAGATTGCCAACAGAAGCAGAATGGGAATTTGCAGCTAAAGGTGGAGAAAATTCGACCGACTTCTTGTTTGCTGGTTCATCTGATGTAAATGAGGTTACCTGGTTTAGAGAAAATTCAGGCAGAAAATCGCAACCAGTTAAATCTAAAAAGCCTAATTCTTTAGGGCTGTATGATATGTCAGGGAATGTTTGGGAATGGGTTCAAGATTGGTTTAATTTTTATAAGCCGGGCTCATTTACAAATCCAACGGGTCCTGTAAATGGTTCCAGTAAGTTGTATAGAGGGGGCAGTTTTGATGATATTTCCGATGATTGCAGAGTTTCCTATAGGTATGGCAATCCTCCGGCAAGCCGTTTTAATAATTTAGGATTCAGACTAGCTCATGATTAATTATCCAATAAAAACTATATTATCTTTTGGTTTTTTATTTTTGTTTACTGCCTCTTTATGGTGTCAACTGAACATAAATGGTACCTCTATTTTTGTAGATTCCGCAACCTATCTAAATGTAGATGCAAATATTTTTATCGATAAAAATGCATCTCTTATCAGTAAAGGTATTTTGGCTGTTTCTGGAAATGTAGAAAGTAACGGCATTAAGGATAAAATAGATAACCTTCAAATTTTTGGTGATTCGCCCGGGAATATTAATCTTTTAAACGGAAGTATTAATCATTTATTTTTGCTCAAAAGCCCTTCCGTCCATACCTATCTTCACGGTGGTTCTTTAGCCGTATCAAACCTTCATTTTGTAAATAATTATACCTTTTTAACACTAAATGATACTGATATTGACATTGCTAATCTGTCTAACTTTAGTGAAGTTAATTATATTTTCACCAATGGAAAAGGTTTGGTAGGTAGAAATTTGTCTTTATATCCAGTGATTTTTCCCGTTGGTAGCGCTTTTTCAGGCTATTATCCCATTTCTATCACATCTGTGACCAATAATGGGAATGAATACGCAAAAGTAGGTTTTATTGAATCTGGTAATTATTTAGATAAAAATCTTGATAACGACCCGGTGTGGCAAATTGAAAATAATGGGCCTATTCAGTTTTCAATGCGTTGGGGAAGTAAAAATAATTTACCTTCCAATGTATTAGATTTAAAACAGTTAAGGTTAAATGGTTGGAATGGAACAGAGTGGATATCAGTTGGATTTGATACTCTGTGGGGTAATATTAATGAAGGATTTTTAAAGACCAGGGTTTTATTACCTAATGAATTTAAATTTTACAAACTAGAGTCCATCTTAAGGGTAGATTTATCTAATGTTTTGAAGCTTAACAATATAGAAATATTACCATCATTTCCCAACCCTTTCTCTGGCGGTACGAGTGTGAACTTTAAACTTCACAAAGAGTCTCTCGTTACGGTTCAACTATTTAGTCCTAATGGACAGTTAATCAAAGAGTTTAAAAATAAATATTTAGATGGCTATCATTTTGAAAACTTACTGGAAGATTTATTTCCTGTTTCAGGATTTTATTCCCTTCGTTTTATAGTTGGAGAGGAGGTAGTGCAAACAAAATTGTTGAAAATTAATTATTAGGTATATTAACAGATTTTTCACATGAAAAATTAATGATAGATTGAGCCATGCTTTCTTCCGTTGTAAATGGGCTCGTTATAACATTCAAGGCTCCTGAATATTTAAGTTGCTGTGCTGTAGTTTCTCC
>JBMLQR010000289.1:0-2396 GCA_049241465.1 Saprospiraceae bacterium
ATTTTTGTATGGTTGAAGTGGATGTCGTAGATAAACTTCCAAGAACTATTATTTGCCCCGATACTGTAATTTTACAAAACCCTGCATTTTTAGCCGATACCAGCGTTGTAGGTGCTCCCTTTGTAAATGGTACTTGTAACTTGTTTCAACTCGAATATGAGGACGACAGAAATCTTGGATGTGGCGGCGGAACTGGCGTCATAAGAAGAGATTGGACCGTTTATTATGGAGGAATCGATACGACAATCTGTCCAACCCAAATCATTATATTAAATGATTCTACTACCTTAAGAGCTACATTTCCTCCCGATTATTCTCAGACAAATTGTACTAATTTAGCTTCCCTGAATCCAGTAAATCTACCCATAGGTTTCAGATCACCTACCGTGTTAAATCCTGCTTATAAGGGCATTGTTATTACCCATAGTGATGCAGTAAATTATAATGTTTCTGGTGCTTGTATTCAGATTTCCAGAACCTGGACGATTACCGATACCTGTGTGTATGAACCTGGTGACCCAATTGGTCCTTCATCGGGTAGAATTGTAGGTACCCAGCTTATTCGGGTGTTTGATAACACGCCACCAAGTTTTATCTGTCCTTCGGAAGGACTGGTTATCTATTTGGATCCGGATTCATGTAATACTACCATCAGACTGCCCATCCCAACCAATATACAGGAGTGTTTGCCCAATTTGGTTACCATTTCAGTAAGTGGTGATTTTGGAAATTCTTTAGACATTTCCCGAATTCCAGCGGGTATTTATGATGTAACCTATCGTGTAGCAGATATATGTGGAAATTTTGGAACCTGTGATGCTACTTTTGCTATCATCGAGAATACGCCTCCGGATATGTTTTGTAATAATATAGTGAGTAGATCCCTCGCCGCCTCTGGCACGGCCATTGTGAATGCCGTGGAATTTAATACGGGGGCCACCGTTGATAATTGTACAGAAACCGATTCTATCCGATGGAGAATTGGTGCCCGACCCACCCCAGGTTTTACCAGTCCGCCGCCGAATGCTTCTTTAACGTTTGCGTGTGACGACATTGGTGATAATCTATTGACAGTGTGGTCGGTTGATATTGCAGGAAATTATGAACGTTGCGATGTTATCGTTAGAATAAATGACCCATTGGCTGTTTGTGGCGGCGGAGTTACCGTAGCGGGAGCTATTAAATTGGAAAATGGTTCAGGTGTACCAACGGTAAAAGTAGAGGAAATGAAAAATTACTCCGGGGAATCTATGACGGATAATAAAGGAGCGTATTCCCTAGGGAATCTATTGCCTGGAGGGTCGTATGAATTTATGCCTGGTAAAACAGGAAATTATACAGATGGTGTGACTACCCTCGATTTGATATTGGTTAATAGGCATCTTACAGGCTCTAAAGCGCTTGAATCTCCTTATAAAATAATAGCCGCAGATGTAGATGGAAACGGAAGGATTTCTGTAAGAGATATCATTCAGTTGCAAAGGTTGATTTTGAATGTGACCAATACCTTTCCTGAGAATAAGCCATGGCGTTTTATTCCTAAAAGTTTCCAGTTCCCGAATCCAAAGGATCCATTATCGACGCCTTTCCCAGAATCTAAATCGGTTTCCAATCTTTTCAAAGATATGACCGATGGTGATTTTGTAGCTATAAAGGTTGGAGATGTTAATAACAGTATAATCCCTGAAAATGGCGTCAGCCCCCGTTCCCAGGAATCTTCCAGAGTCTTTATACTCCCACAATGGAAGCTTAAGCCAGGGGAACGGGTCTGGCTACCTATTCATTTTGAAAGCACTGACCTTTGGTGGGGTGGACAATTTGCCCTGCAAGTGAACCCGGAACTAATTAAAATACATGGCTTCTCTGGTTCTGAAGAATTCAATATCAGCAGTAAACCATTGATTAATAATACCTGGGCTTTGTCCTGGTATGCAGACAATTTAAAAAAGAGTGAGGCAGGTGAGGTATTAGGATTTATTGAGGTGGAGGCACTTCGACAAACTAATCTCTCCGATGCCATAGTATTAAATAATAATTCTTTTGATTCCGAGGCCTACTTATCAACACAGAACATTGATTCAGTGGTGGTCGCCCCCCTGACCATTCAGTATGCATCACCAAATGCCGCAACCAATAGTGGGTTGCGGCTTTGGCCGAATCCTTTTAAAGATTGGGTGACTTTTCAATTGCCTCCCGCTTCTGGTCTTCAAGGGGTTTTAGATATTTATGACGTGCAGGGAAGAAAAATATGGACAAAATCCTGGCAGTTCAATAAAGGAGATTCTTCTCTTTTTACCCTTCAGGCCAATGAATTGCCTCATGCAGGGGTCTATATCTATAAATATACCGATGGTTTTGGACAATATACAGGAAATCTGATTTTACAGAAATAATAC
>JBMLQR010000290.1:0-4656 GCA_049241465.1 Saprospiraceae bacterium
GACAGATTGTATGGCAATAACTAAGTATTGATGTTTTCATTTGATTTCAATAAAGTACACATACCTGTTTATGAAGCACTTAAAATATTTTTTCTTATTTTCCTTATTGTTGATTCTTGCCTATTTTGAAATGATTGGCCTTTCAGAAGGTGTTTATCGATATGGTTTAAATAATAATTCCTTTTTGTATTTAAGTGCGGGACTCTTTTTTAGTGTAGTTTACCTGATACCCGTTGAAAAACCGATAGGCTTTGGTCATAAATGGTCGAAATACCTCCTTATTTTACCTTTTTCTTATCTATTATACCTCTATTATCCCATTGCTGTAGATTTGATGGTTAAAATACCAGTGGATTATAAAATCGCTGATATGCTTCCAATTATGGAAATATTATGCAAAAGGTTTATGAACCAAACGGGGGTTTATAGAATAATCCCAGAAATTTGGGGGGGTATGGAACCCATTTATTTGCCGTCCATGTGGATGACCTATCTTCCAGCCGTATGGTTCGACTTTGATTTGCGATGGATTACCTGGTTCTCTTTTATTATAGCCCTATTGTTAGGCTTTTTATTTTTAAGAAAATATCATTTCACGGGTTGGCACAGTTTGTTGGTATGGATACCCGTATTTGTATTGTTTAAATCCATCTTCAAGTTGGAACCTAATGATTTTTCAATGGGTGATGAGGGACCTGTCGTGCTGTTTTTTGTCTTATTTGCCTACAGTTTATGGCAGGGAAATGCTATTCTGATTGGAGTAACCATGGCCTTAGGATTATTAACGCGCTATAGTTTTTTACCCGTTTTACCTGCTATTTTCCTGGCATACTGGATATTTGACCATAAAAAAGCGCTTTATACCATGTTAGCCTCTGCTTTTATAACCGGTTTTTTTTTAATGATCATCACTGGAGCCATTTTTGAGATTCATACTTTTTTGGCATTACCAAAACATTACGTAACCGCAGTGATAGGGGAGGATTTCCAAAAACTTTCACCCACAATTCAGAATGGACTTGGTCTTGCTAAATTTTTTTCAAAGGAAAATCTTCCGTCTATTGTCAATATTCAAATGCTTCTGACCTTTTTAGTTCCCCTCCTTTTATTGATTCTTTACAAATATTTGCCTTGGAAAATTGATTTCAGGGTATTTCTTTTGGGCCTGCTAAAACTAGAAATTGTTTTGTTCTATAATCTGATGATTATCCCCATTCATAACTTGTTTTTGGTCTCCAACTTTTTAACTATTGCGTTATTGTTTTTTTACGCTCAGGTTACTGAAGAAAAGTCACTTGAAAATCATCTAACATAAACGATTTCCTGTAGGGATTATGGATAAATATCCTGATTTGTTTGGATGGATCATAATCTTTAATTAAATCCATATCCAGTTTTATCTTTTTCCATTGACTTACCCCTACATCGCGTGTTTCAAATGGTAAAGATTTCATATTGAGCATATTCCCTTGCTTATCCCAAATTTGTATCTGTAATTCAGCCTGGATATCTTTTTCCGGCAGATATACAAAGGCACTGGCTTTAACCTTTGCGAAGGAGTTAGGAGATATATTCTCAAAAAATTGTGAAAATCCGGTGGTATATTCTATTTGATCAGACACCTGATAATAACAATCGCCACTATGACTTTTTCCCTTCAAAACATTGGGAAACACACCAAAAAGGGATTCAAAATCATTTGCGTAAACATGATTTTTGTGGTCATTATTTTGGGGGCCGAAACAAGCGGTCGATAAAAGGGAAATTAAAAGGAAGGGAAAAATATTCTTTTTCATTTTACTTCAATTTGATTTTAAAACATCTAATATATAGGCTAATGCCTTTGGGGTATCAGAAAAAATAAGATTTGCCTCTTTTAATTTTTCTGAAGGATGTGAATTTTCGACGCCAATAGCGAATAAGCCAGCACTTTTTGCAGAATGAATGCCCGCTGGCGAATCCTCCAGGGCAAAACAAAGGGAAGGTTCCAATCCTAATTTGAAGGATGCGGACTGGTATGGTTCCGGATGAGGTTTTAAATTGGTTACGTCATTTGCCGTCACAATGACCTTCAAATGTCGTTGAAGATTTGTAGCCTGAAACACAGCGGAAACATCATCCTGAGAACTATTTGTAGCTAACGCTATAGGTACAAATTGAGTTATTTCATGAAGATAATCTTCCACCTGGTCAAATAATTTAACCTCAGTTATAGCTCTATTTCTATAGGTTTGTTGCTTTAATTGTTGAAGACCTTCAACAGATTGGTTTTTCAAAAAGTGTTCACAAACATGTTCTGCCACTAATCTGTCAGATAAACCAATCCACTGGTGCATCCAGGATTCATCGAATTTTAATCCCAGGTTATTTAAAATGACTAACCAGGTATCAATATGTAAGGGTTCTGTGTCCGCTAAGGTTCCGTCTAAATCAAAAACAATTCCTTCAATTCTCATTATTTACAATTATGTGGCAAAAGTAAAAGAATTATACACTCATCGTATTAAAAAAGTGAGTAAAAGCTAAAAAGTAACTTTATTCCTATATCTTAAGGGTGAATTTATAAAAAAAGTACTATGGAAAATGTAATGGGTGTCGATATAGGTGCAACGCAGATGAGAGCTGGTCGTGTTGCAAATGAAAAGGTTAGTTTGATGTTTTCTGAGAAAACACCATCAGATGGCGACTATGACCAGGTATTAAAAACGCTTCTTCAACTCATGGAAAAGCTATTTAATTATGACACCATGGCTATTGGATTGGGGGTGCCCTCCGTGGTTGATACTAAAAATGGTATGATTTATGATGTTATTAATATACCATCTTGGAAGGAAGTTCCGTTGAAAAGTATTCTTGAAAAACACTTTTCTGTGCCAATTTACATCAATAATGATGCTAATTGCTTTGCTGTTGGTGAAAAACATTTTGGATTGGGTAAAGATTATAATCATATTGCTGCTGTTACCTTGGGCTCGGGCGTTGGTACCGGTCTTATTTTGAATTCTAAACTTTATTCCGGTAATAATACGGGCGCCGGAGAATTTGGAATGATTCCTTATTTAGATAAATATATTGAGTATTACTGCTCCGGACAATTCTTTAATCTATTCAAGCAAACGGACGGTTTAGCAGTTTTTGAGCAAGCCAAAAACGGAGATGAAAAGGCCCTAAAAATGTATGAGGAATATGGTCATCATTTAGGTCAATATTTGAAAATTTTATTGCTCGCCATCGATCCTGAAGTAATTATTTTGGGGGGCTCTTTATCAGCGGCTTATTCGTTTTTTGAAAAAGAAATGAGAAAGGCTTTGCTTGATTTTCCTTATCCTAAAACGATCTCCAACTTAGAGATTAAAGTGTCTAATTTACCAGAAATAGCGATTCTGGGAGCTGCTGCCTTAACTTTTAATGAAAATTGATTATGAAAAAATATCATTACCTGATCTATGTGGTATTTCTAATATTTTTTATTATTTCATTCATCACCAATATTTTAGGTTCCATCATACCTGCGGTGACGGATAATTTTGAGTTAAATGGTTTTACCACAGGACTTTTACCCTTTTCATTTTTCATAGCTTATGGTATCATGTCTATACCGTCGGGAATATTGATTGAAAAATATGGGGATAAATGGTGTATGCTGGGTGCCTGGATCCTTTCTTTTGGTGGCTCTTTCTTATTTGCTCTTTTTCCTTTTTATAATGTATTTTTAATATCCCTTTTTCTGATAGGTTCTTCTATGGCCATGTTACAAGTGGTTATAAATCCACTATTAAGAATAACCGGTGGGGAATCTAATTTTGCATTTTATTCTGTGATGGCCCAATTATTATTTGGCGTCGCTTCCTTTTTAAGTCCATATTTTTACATTTATTTGGTTCAACATCTTGAAGTATCAGGTAGCCAATCTTCCTGGTTTTTTAGCTTATTGTCCAATTTGACCCAGGATTCATTTTCATGGGTATCGCTTTATTGGGTTTTCTCGGTCATAAGTTTAGCTATGGTATTGGGAATATTTTTCATTTCATTTCCTCCGGTAGAAAGGAAGGAGGATGAGAAAATGGGGGAGAAGGCCGTTTTTATTTCATTATTTAAATCACGACTTATCTGGATTTACACCATAGCTATGTTTTGTTATGTAGGGGTTGAGCAAGGAATTGCTAACTGGATTTCAGAATTTTTAAGAACCTATCATGGTTTAAATCCGTCTATTGAGGGAGCCGCTACGGTCGGAAAATTCTGGGGTTTCATGACCATAGGATGCGCTTTAGGTTTATTATTACTTAAAATAATGGATAGTAAGCTGGTATTAAGAATTTTCACTGTTGCAGGAATCCTCATTTTAGCATTGACCTTATGGGGAAATGTAAACATGGCCCTTTGGGGATTTCCAGCACTTGGATTTTGCTTATCAGTCATGTACTCCATCATTATTTCACTGGCTTTAAATAGTGTAACAGAAAATCATGGCAGTTTTACCGGCATTTTATGTTCCGCCATTGCAGGTGGGGCCCTTTTTTCATTGGTGATAGGCATATTAAAGGACGCTATTGGATTAAGAGAAGGAATGCTTCTCATATTCTTAGCCTTTGGATATTTGTTATTCATCAGTTTTTGGGCAAAACCAATCATTAGGAATAAGACGATTTGAGA
>JBMLQR010000291.1:0-5658 GCA_049241465.1 Saprospiraceae bacterium
TTTCGCTGGTTTTTTATGTGGACGGTTTTATCTCGTATCTCAAATCCGGCAATTATGGAAATCATGAATGGAAAAGCAAAAAAAAATGTACTCTTTATCCTCACTAATTTACTTAGATTGGGGAATCTGTCTTTAATCAATGTGTTAAGGTTTGGGCCATTACTAGTTCTCTCTCTCCTTATCTTCATATCGGAAAATATGAGTGCTCAAACCTTGACCTGTAATCCCGCACCAATAAATGCACCCAAGGAAATTGCAGTGAATCAAAATTGTGAGGGGGTTATTCATCCTGCTATTATTGTCGATACCGCTTCAACGACCTATGCAACTTCTAATATGTCTATTGCGCTTTTTACACAAAGCGGGACGCTCATTAAGAGAGATACTGGAAGTCTTACGGTAAATTTAAATCCTTATATCGGTTCTATTGTGCGGATCGAAATTTTGGTTTTTGGTACCGGCGGCTTTTCCTGTAATGGTTTTGCCCGAATTGTGGATAGAATGCCGCCCGTTATTACCTGCCGCGATACAATTGTTAGTTGTAGTGTTGATACTTCTGGAATTAATCTGGGAAGACCTACTATCGTGAGTAATAATTGCAATGGCTTACTTTCTTATAATTATAAAGATAGTGTATCGGTGTCAGATTGTTCGCTTGATACCCTCCAAAAAATATTCAGACGATGGATTGTTGCTGATATTTATGGAAATGCCGACACATGCATTCAGATAATCAGCTTGCTTAAGCCTAGCCTCGATTCATTAACTCTTCTTCGAAGAATCGTTTTTCCACGTGATACCTTGCTCAGTTGTAATACGCCCAATGTGAGCCCCAATATAACAGGTTTTCCTACCGTAAACGGAAGTGTGATAAATTCAGCTGGATTGTGTAAAATTAATTATTCTTATTCTGATGATACAACAAGAACCTGTGAAGGGATAAGTTTTGCTGTAATTCGTCGTTGGACCGCTATCGACCTTTGTAACAGCCAGGATACAATTCATACTCAGATTATTCAGGTTAAAGATACCACTAAGCCAGTAATCGTTTGTCCTTTACCAAAAAGGGTTTCAACACAACCGTCAACCTGCTTGGCTTTTGTACCTTTAAGCGCGCCTCAACTCATAACAGATAACTGTGATAATGCGCCAAATTTAATGGTAACAACGCCATTTTCAGGAACTTATCCAAATTTAATAAGTATGCCTTTAGGTACACATACAATAACCTATATGGCCATTGATAAATGCGGAAATACAGCGGTCTGTACCTCTACGGTGGAGGTTTTTGATACTACTCCTCCAGTTGCTATCTGTAGCGGACCGGGAAATATTACGCTGACCAATGAGGGTACAGCCTATGCCTCTGCCAGAGCTTTTGACAGTGGTTCAAGAGATAATTGTGGGCTTCCTATATATTACAAAGTGCGCAGGAAAGATACCAATAGTTGTAACGGTTCTAATGGTGATGATTCTCCCGCTCCCGGTTATCAGGAATGGTTTGATGATTATGTTACCTTTTGTTGCGATGATGTCGATAAAGGTAGAATTACCGTAGAAATGAGAGTGTATATCTCAAATCCAGGGGAAGGTCCTGTCGATCCTTCCAGGGAAGTGCCAGGTGGAGATCTTTGGGGAAATTTTTATAATACCTGTGAGGTAAAAATGTTGGTTGAAGATAAACTTCCTCCTGTTATTATTTGTCCGGCCAATACCACCACTGAATGTAATGATGAACTTATTAATCTGGGTCGCTTTGGAAGCCCTATCGTCTTAGAAGCTTGTAGCTATACTTTAGATTCTACTCACAATGTGAAAATGGAGGAATGTAATACAGGTCTTCTCACCCGTACTTTTACTGCTACAGATGCACGGGGATTAAAAGCTACTTGTACCCAAAATGTAAATATTGTTAATAATTCTATTTTATTAGCTCAACACATCACCTGGCCTACTGATGTAACTATCAATTCTTGCAATGCTCAGGTGGGTGTGAATGATCTTCCGGTAAATAGTAGGAGGCCAATAGTGAATGAACCCCTTTGTGCTCAAATTGCTTTTGCCTACTCAGATAATGTGTTTAATATGACTTCTCCGGGCTGTTTCAAAGTCTACCGTACCTGGGAAGTTGTCGATTTGTGTAAATATGTGCCTGGTACTCCCGGTCATCGATTTACGTATGCCCAGTTAATTATCGTGGAGGACAAGACACCACCGGTTTTAAAAGTTCCGGCCAGTCAGGTTATTAATTTGTTTACCGATTGTAATGTTGCTCAGGTTACTGTTCCTTTGGCTACGGCTACCGATAATTGTAACCAGAATCTTATCATTACTAATAACTCACCTTTTGCTAATCAAAATGGAGCCAATGCAAGTGGAACCTATCCTTTAGGTACTACTACTTTCACCTATTCTGTAGCTGATGGTTGCGGTAATAAAGTGACAGGACAAACGTCGGTGACGGTTATTGACAAAAAACCACCTACCCCTATTTGTAAAAATATAGCAGTAAATCTATCTAGAATGCCAGCAATCATGGCTATGGTAGATGCTAAAGATATAAATCTTTCCAGTCGCGATGTATGTGGCGGCCCTATTAAAATAAGTATTAAAAGAGGTAATTCAGGGAACAGAATCCCCCCTCATCCTCTCGACACTATGTTAACTTTTACCTGCGCCGATTTCGGGATTCAACCTGTGGAACTTTGGGTGACAGATACTAAAGGAAATAGCGATTTTTGTACCGTTACCGTTGATGTTCAGGATAATGATGGCCTTTGTTTAACCAATCCTATCGGAAAAATAGCCGGTGTTATAAAAACAGAAAAAGGGGAAGATGTTGAAAAAGTTCTTATAAAAGAGGTGAATGACCCCGCAATGAACGTGATAACTACAGCCACTGGCACGTTTGAATTGGCAAATTTAGCTTTTGGTAAAAACTATAAATTACAGCCTTATAAGAATGACGATTTGCTTAATGGACTGTCAACTATGGATTTAGTACTAATCCAAAAGTTTATCCTCGGCATAATTTCCCTGAAATCGCCTTACCAACAAATCGCTGCTGATATTGATCGCTCTGGTAATGTTTCTACGCTCGATTTAATAAAATTGAGGAAGTTGATTTTGGGAAAAGATACTGATTTAGGTGCACAGAATAACTCATGGCGCTTTATTGATGCCGATTATATCTTCCCCGCTGGTATAAATCCTCTTAAGGCACCTTTTCCTGAAGCAAAGACCTTAGATGATTTTAAAACAAAATTTGCCCAGGCTAATTTCATAGGAATTAAAGTGGGTGATTTAAATAGCTCTGCAACGCCAAATAGCCTCATTGTACAAAATCCAAGAAGTACTTTTGGGGAACTGCAATTGCAGATACCCAACTTGAAATTTAGCTACGGAGAGGAATTTACCATTGACGTAAATGCAGACTCTCAGGAAGATGTCGCCGGCTTTCAGTTTACCTTCGATTTTGATGAGAGAATATTGGAAATAATAGATTATACAGCTGGAGATGTTCCAGGCATTTCAGATGAAAATTTTGCGCTAATTGATAAAGAAAAAGGTATTCTAACGGCCAGTTGGAATGTTATGCGCGAGAAAACATGGCCTACCAAGGCTACTCCCGTGCTTAGACTTACGTTCAGGGCAAAAAAATCGTCAGAGTTAATCTACGCGCTAAAAGTAGCCCCTCATCCTACCGTTCCCGAGGCCTACACTCATGAAGGTGGTATGTTAGATCTCAACCTTATTTTCAAAGATGGATCTAAAGATATAGATAAAGGAGGGTATCAGTTATTTCAAAATTATCCGAATCCTTTTTATCAAAATACCACTATAGGCTTCACTATACCACAATCACAAGAGGTTAAAATATCTATTACTGATATGATTGGAAGGACGGTTTGGGAAACTAAAGGTATTTTTCAAAAGGGTTATAACGAAATTCCTTTCCAAAGAGATGGCTTTTGGAGTGATGGCGCTTACCACTATAGGTTAGAAACCAGTTCTTTTACCGATGTTAAAAGAATGATTCTAAGCTCAGGTAATAAATAAATTAAAAGCTTTTCCATAGTTTATATAAGGCGGCATCTTTTTAGATGTCGCTTTTTTTAAAATCATTCAGTTTGGCATGAATTTGGTATTGCCTCTCTTGTAATTATTAAAAATATTTATCATGCGTGGATGCAAAAAATTAGATTGGATTATTATAACTATAATTGCTTTCTTTTTAAATTCTCCTGTTTTATTACACAGCCAGTGTACGCTGATTTGTAATAATAATGTTTTGATTAGCGCAGATTCTACCTGTAATCTTAGAATTACGCCCGCAATGATTCTCAGCGAGACGAATCCAGGTATTTGTACCCCATCAGCGCCAACAGATTATGAAATTACGGTTATGCTTGGTCCCAATGGCCAGGTTTTACCATCTACCCCTTTTGTAGGTCGTACCTATCTAAATCAATTGCTCTATGCAAGGATTAGACATATTCCCAGTGGAAATATATGTGTAGGTTCCTTTAAAGTGGTTTCATTAGGTTCGCCTCTTATTATTTGTCCAAGAGATACAACCATCCTGTGTGGTACGCCTACAGACACCGCGCGATTAGGTAGAGCTACCTCGTTGGAGTGCAATACCTACAGTATTTCTTTTGAAGATAAATACGAGAATAGAATAAATGTTTGCACCGATACACTCATTGGTGTCATAAACAGAACCTGGACTATCACGCTTTTTAATGGATTGAAAAATACTTGTGTTCAAAAAATAAATATAAGAAGGCCTGTCGTGGGTGACTTGGTTTTTCCGGCAAACCGTGATAATGTAGCTGGCAGAAGGGGTGTTTCCTGTGTAACGCCCAATGTAACTCCCGATAGCACAGGTTGGCCTCAATTAAACGGATTTAATATAACGCCTACAAATATTTGTGGCCTTTCCCTCACCTATAATGATCAAAGAATCAATGGTTGCGCGCCTACCTTTACCCTAATCAGAAACTGGACAGCCGTCGATGGGTGTACCAATGCAATACGCACCTTTCAACAAATTATTCAAGTTATTGATACTATTAAACCTCGCTTAACCTGTGTTTCTGATACTTTGATTGCTTTTACTTCGTCAGCCACACAATGTGTTGCTACCGTAATCGTTCCACCCATTGTTTTTATAGACTCTTGTGCACCAAACAATCAGATCAGAGTGGTTATTATGTCCAATTTTGGTGTGATAAATGGGAATGGTGGACAATTAACAGGTGTTCCTCCCGGTTTGCATAGTATCATGTACATGGTGTCAGATCCTTGTGGAAATACCTCACAATGTACGCGCATGGTTCGGGTAGTTGATAATACGCCACCTGTTCTGGTCTGTCCTTCAAGTATTCAAGTGTCATTAACACTCACCGGGGAAGCTCAGGTGGAGCCCAGCTCCTTCTATCTTCAGGCAACCGATTTATGTTGTACCAATCTGACCTTTAAACTTCAGAAAATGACGGCTTCTCCGTTACCTTTCTCTGATTCCCTCGTGTATAAATGTGCTGAAATATTAACGAATAACATGGCAAGCCTTAGAGTAACGGACTGTTATGGAAATTCTAATTTTTGTATGGTTGAAGTGGATGTCGTAGATAAACTTCCAAGAACTATTATTTG
>JBMLQR010000292.1:0-6819 GCA_049241465.1 Saprospiraceae bacterium
AAAGTGACGGGCTCTGTGATTACCAATGATAAGGATCCGGAAGGTCATCCAACGACGGTTACACCACAAACCACGGATTTGGTAGGCATTGGTAAACTTGTTTTACTGTCCAATGGTTCTTTTGAGTTCGAACCCGATGGTAATTTCAGTGGGCCAATGTCTTTTGTATATGAAATATGCGATAATCAGACACCTAAGGCTTGTGCTAAAGCAACCTTATATCTGCTTGTTAAACCTCAACCAAAACCTACTCCGGACTATAACCTGACGTACGTAAAGATTAAAATCGAGGAAACAGATGCGGACGTAGCTACGAATGACATTTTACCTTCTACCTTTAAGCCTACTATTTATACCTTAAAAGCGCCTATTCCTGGGAACCCATCTAATGCTCTTCCAATTTTTAATGCAAATAAAATAGGTACATATACTTTTGTAACGGACGTAAAGGGTTTATATGAATATGATGTTTATGTGTGTCCACCTTCAATTACTACTCCTAGCGACCTTTGCTTACAGTCCAGATTAACAATCAATGTATTAGATTTTGAATCACCGTTAAATCCACCAACAGCATTACCTGACTTCGCAACCACGAAGAAAAATAATCCGGTCACGCTGGAATCTTTAGTAAATGATGCTCCGGGAAATAGTGGTGGTTTGTTAGATCCTTTTTCTGTCAAAATCATTTCGAATGGTCGTTTTGGTTCAGGAAAAGTAGATGACGGTTCGGGAAATATCATTTATACGCCGCTAAGAAATTATGTGGGTTATGATACTTTGACCTATCAGGTTTGTGAGCTAAATGAACCTACTTTATGTGATACTACCTATCAGATTATTGAGATTGAACCTGTTTCAGATCCAAATTTTGTTCAGGCAAATGACGATCATGTAAATACTTTTGCCAACAGACCTGTTTCTGGCAATGTGATTACCAATGATTCTGACCCAGAAGGTCATAGCTTATCCGTTATTCCAGTAACTTACCCTTGGCCTGGTGGTAACAAAGGTACGTTAGTGCTTAAGGCAGACGGTTCCTTTGTGTTCACCCCGGTAAAAAGCTTTTATGGCTTACTAACTTTTAAGTACGATTTGTGTGACAATGGCACGCCGCAGGCTTGTACCCAGGCGACGTTATATATTCTGGTAAAACCAGTTTCTCTGCCATCTCCGGACATTAATGCAACTTATGTGGCTAAGGATCTTTTTGGTGATGTTTCCACCAACGACCGATTCATACCGGGTACCTCTTACAGGATTTTAGGAGCACTGCCATCTAATCCGTCGGCTACATTACCAAGGATGAATAATAAAGGTTACTACACTTTCCTATCCTTTGTGCCCGGAACTTTTCTGTATGAAGTGGAATTGTGTCCTCCTTTTGCCAGTGGCTTTGGATGCGAATTGACGCAATTGAAAATTGATGTACTGGAAGTATCGGATTCTGCTGCTAACAGACCTGTAGCGCATACAGATATTGCTATGACTAGGTATAATACACCTGTAACTATTCTTACGCTAATCAATGATAAATCAGGTATTGAAAATGGAAAACTCGATTCGGCAAATGTTCAGATTGTAGTTCAGCCTGACAGTGGCATAGTAACCAGTATTTCATCTATTGGTGATATTACTTATGCACCGAATCCTACGTTCTTTGGAAATGATACGATTACTTATAAGGTTTGTGAACTAAATAGACCAACGCTTTGTGCAACTGCCATTCAGGTGATTACCGTGCTTGAAGAGAATGCAGCAAATAACACCTCGGCAGCAGATGATTATTATACCACTAAAGCGGGTGTGAACATTATAGGTAAGCAAATATTAACAAACGACAAAGATCCCGAGGGACATGGTAAAGGGGTGGCGGACAATTCATTAAGTACTCCCATTACCTTAGCTGACCAGTTATCTTGGAAAGTGTCACTTCGTTCCGTGATGCCAATTTTGGATACAACGGTGGCTTCAGTCGGACAATTTCAGATATTTAATAACGGTACTTTTAATTTCTTTCCAGAGCCTACTTTTTTCGGCCCCTACAATCTGCCTTATCAGCAATGTGACGCCGGTACGCCGGTGGCCTGCGCCAGAGCAACTATTTATGTATTGGTCAATCCACCAGTTACCGTTCCCAGTGGCGGAGTTTCCTGTATTTCTGATGTGAATATTACCCTGAACCAGACTTGTCAAAATTTCGTTACTGCTGATATGGTGCTCTTGGGTAACGTCGGTACTGATCTTACAGTTAAAATAAATGACTTGAATCCTACCAATGGTGCCGTTTTAGACGGGGTTAGCCCAGTAACCGTGGGATGGTTGTATTCCGTGTATAAGGCAAATGGTGATTTTGTTTGTTCAGGCCGAATTCATGCTACAGATGATAGTGCACCTGAAGTTACTAAACCGAATGATGTAAATCTCATTTGTGACGCTGTGAATAAAGTGCAAGATGTTCCTGCTTCCTGGCTGAATACTTCTTACCAATTTTTTACAGGAAAACCTACTAATGTGTATGAAAATTGTGGTGGCCCGCTATCTCTTAAAGTAACTGATGTTTTAAGTTATACAAATTGTGGTGTCGATAATATTTATGCTACCATCAACAGATCTTTCCGTTACACCGATAAGTATGGAAATGATTCTGTGGTCACCCAAAAGATTAACTTTAGAAGACCCATAAATAGCACCGCGGTGGGAACGCCAGTAAGTCAGGTTCGCCTTGGTAATTTTGGTCCTTTAGGTGCCAATACAAAATATACAACCATCAACGGTCAGGTAGATCAAAATGCAACAGTTGTCACTAATTACGCCAGAAATAGAAGAGATACGCTGGTGTTCAATAGTTGTGGTGCACCAACGACCTCAACGGAAATACGGTCATACTTACGTGATGCATACAAATATGTCTATCTAATCGATACTTCTACCTATAGAAGAGATACCGCTTATCTTTTTGATGACCTTTGTAATTATCAGGTGTCATTTACCTATAATACATTTCCAGGTTGTAATAGTGGCAGTCATATTCAAGCGCTGGTCAGCATCATGGATGGTTGTACCAATGCCATTTTACTGGATACATTATCCTTGATTTTCCAGGATACTATCGCGCCTCAATTTATGGCGAATAGTAGCCAGTTAAATGGAATAAGAGGTTTACTTGAAAATGCACCGGTACAAGTGAATGCTTCAACGCAAACTTGTTCAGGAAGCATACGATTACCATCGAATGCCGATATGAACGGCTGGCTTCTATCTTCTCAATTCAATGTTAAGGTGTCAGATAATTGTAACGGTAGTAATGTATTGTTCAGTTACAAACTGGAAACTAAGAATCATTGGAATGGTTATTATGTGCCAAGATCTACCTGGGTGGAAGACGCTAATGTGGCCATGCCAATGCCTGACCAAAGTATCGTGTATAATAATCTGCCCATTGGTGAACACCGTTTAATTGTTTCCGCTTTCGACCAATGTGCAAATTCCGGGTTAGATACCTTCTATTTCAATCTAATAGATAATACGCCGCCAGTGATGGCTTGTAAGGATCAATTGAATGTGTCCATAACGTCAAATAGTTCCGATAACTGGTACCTGAATGGTCGATATGCAAACGCTCTTTACCCGGGTGAAGGGGAGAAATCGGCTGGTAGGGTATATGTATCCGATATAAATGACGGAAGCAGAGATAATTGCCGCCTAGATTCTCTCTATGTAAGAAGAATGTTCACCTCAAGCTGTCTCGATTTCTTGAAGACCAACCTGATATATGACAGATTTGGCTTAAATCCAAATGGGGTAGTGGATATTGCAGATTTCGAACCAGTTAATGGAAAACCTGACACCTACTGGACACCTCGGGGTATGCCTTATATCGAAATTTTCTGTTGCGATTTATCCGCCGGAAATAAGGAGATTATGGTGGAACTGTGGGGTAGAGACGGAGGCGCTCTTCCGTTTGCATCGTCTCAAAGTGCCTGGAGCCATTGCTGGTCTGTCATTAATATTGAAGATAAAAGCGCTCCCGTTATTACCAAAGTGGATTATACAATGTCAGGAAATGCAGGTAAAAAGAACTGGATGTACTGTACAGATAAAGAGGCCATAAAAGCGGTTCAACAGGAGGATCTCTCTGTTTTACGTTTCGGATTCCCTTCTATCTTCGGATTGGAATGCAACGGTAAAGTAACTTATTCGTCCAGAGAGAAGCTTCATTGTGACACAGGACTCATTTACAGAACCTGGGTGGTTGAAAAGGAACTTAAACCAGGCATGGTGGTAACTGTGTCTTATACTGACTCTATTTTTGTTCTGGCTCATCATAAATATACCATCACCGTTCCTGCCGATGTGGTGACCGATTGTGCCGATCAGGGTGGCCAATCTATACCTGGTGTTAGTTTTGATGAAGATGGTTGTGACCTGCTGGCCATCAGTATGTCGCCCGATAGAATATACGACAGAGATGTCAAAGGAGACCAGTGCAAAACCATTTACAGAACCTCAACGGTGATTAACTGGTGTCAGGTGCCTAATCAGTTCCAATGCAGTAATGCAGCTGATCCAATGCTTTTTGCAACGGTTTTACCTAGAAATACTTCAGGTATTGCCCAGGTTTATCAGTTTGAAAAGAAGATGGTTTCTCCTCCTTCTGTGGTTTCCCAGTTTGTGAATGGCCCGATGGTGGTAAATCTTTTAGATTCAACTACAAATATTTTTAACGCTTTGCTTAAATTAAATCCGGGTTGTACAGGTACCCTTGGCGAACAATCTTTCGCCTGGCAATATACCCAGATTATCGTGGTAAAAGATACGGTAGCACCTGTCATTGGCGAAAATTACAGCGCACCTGACTTTGGAGTATCCTCTCAAAATCAGTGTCTTGCTGCTGGTAAAATAGCGTTCAAGGTAACAGATAATTGCACTTCAAGCCCATTATGGCTTGAAAAGGCGGTCATATATGAGAAAAATGGACAAGTCGCTGTCGGAAAAGTAAATTCTATTTTACCATTATCCTTTACAGGCTCTGTGGAAGTTTCCGTAAGTGATCTTACTGCTGGTGTTTCAGCGGCAAAACAATATGAACTGCTGGTAACGGTCAGAGATGGTTGTGGGGTTTCTTCCACAAAAAGACTTCCTTTCTCCGTTTCGGTAAAGGCTGCACCTGCCATAGTATGCGTTCAGACCTTGACTACTTCTCTAATGAAAACAGACGATAATCAGGCGATGCAACGTATCCGTGCCATTGATTTCTTCCAGGATATAGACAGGAATTGGTCTGCGGGGGCATGTTCTCCTGTTATTGCCGTGGGCATTTCCAGAGATATGAATGCTACATTCTCGTCTGACTCTTCCGTAGTAGTAACTTGTAATGACATTGGGGTCATTCCTGTGAAGGTGTTCCTGAAGGATGCTTATGGAAATATTTCCTTCTGTTCTACTTTCATAAATGTGGAAGATAATGCCAAGCTTTGTCCAGCGTCAAATATCCTAAATTCCTCAATTGCCGGGGTCATCCGGACGGTGAATAAACTACCTATCCCTAAAGTTTCTATGAAACTGGCGGGTCATAAAGACAGGGAGTTGTCGACCAACGATAAGGGTATTTATACTTTTGAGGAGCTGCCCAATGGCTATGATTATACAGTAAAACCAACTTTGGACAAAGATCACCTTAATGGCGTATCGACGTTTGACCTTATTCTGATTACCAAACATATTTTAGGTCTTAAACCGTTAGAAACCCCACATCAGTTAATTGCTGCTGATATTAACCGTTCCGGTACCATTTCTACGCTAGATCTAATTCAGTTAAGAAAGTTAATATTGAATGTGACAGATCATTTCCCTGATAATACCAGTTGGCGTTTTATTCGTGAAGGTTATATATTCCCAAATTTGGGTAACCTCTGGACTAATAATTTCCCTGAAATTTTCAATCTTAATAATCTCAAGACGAATAGCTACAGCAATTTTTTGGGTATCAAAATAGGAGATGTTAGCGGAAATGTGGATCCCTCCAACGCAGTTAGCTCCGTTATTCGTTCCGATAAAAAGGCTGTACCGTTAAATGTGATGGTGAAATCATTGGCGAATGGTCAGTTTCAGTGTACTTTCTTCATTCCTTATCAAGATCAACCAGATGGTTTCCAATTTACCTTGCAATGGGCTAAGGGTCTTACGCTACTGAATGTATTACCAAAAATGCTGGAAAATGAACACATTGGTTCGTTCATTCCAGAAAATATGTTAACTTTTAGTTGGAATGGAGATAAAAATTCAGGAGAATTGATTACATTAACCTTCCAAACACCCGATGGTAACTGGTCAAATGATTATTTGTCTCTAACCAACCGATTGACGCCTATAGAGGCTTATCTTGGGGATGAAACGGTGGGTATGAAGTTGACCTTCCCGGCAATTAATAATACGGATGAGGCAGCACTGCTGCAAAATTATCCTAATCCTTTCCATCAGGTGACTAATCTTCCGTTCTACCTTCCGGAAGCTGGAGAGGTGGTCATAGAGATATCTAATCTGAGTGGAGGATTAGTAAAGGTGATAAAGGCTGAATATACTAAAGGGATACATCAAGTGGCCATTGGTAAAAAGGATTTGCAAATAGCGGGTGTTTATCTGGCTACTATGAAATATAGAAGTCAGGTATTAATAAATAAATTGGTGATGGTAAATGATTGAATGGGATTATTTCAGAAATATTGATTTTTCTTATACCGGGATTAGTGCGTTTTTGGGTACTGTCTTTGGTTTATTTCTGATGTTTAAACCAAAGGATAAATTTTATCTGAATGT
>JBMLQR010000293.1:0-6021 GCA_049241465.1 Saprospiraceae bacterium
TATTTTTTCTGTTTCCTTATTTGATGCGAGATATAAGAATCCAGGAAGCATCCAGGAAGCATAACCACTATATGGGTCGGAGGAGGCGTACAGAGATTTATACCATGCGCCATAATCCATTCCTTTTTCGTCAATAAATGCTCTTTCCAACCACTTAATTCTTGAATTTATCGCCAATAAAGAAGCAGAATTTAACGATTTGAGCAAAGCCTGATCTCTAAGTTTAAGGAACAGTTCACCATTTTTAGTAATTTCATCGGTGATTAGTTTTAGTTTTGAAACAGAATAAGTTGGAGAGAACTTTTTAATTTCCTTCTGCACATTATCGAGATGAGTATTTAAATCTTTTCCATATTGGGCCGGATCTAATGGAAGGATGGTTGCATTGGCAAGTCGATAAGCCATTATACCCATTAGTCTGGTAATAGTAATACCTGAAACGAGCCCGGGATCACCAAATTTCATATACCAGTGAAAGTCGTCATAACCTGAATGGTAAAGAGTTGGCCCCCCCATTCCTGCACTTAGGGAAGGAATGCCCACATGGGCATAAAACGGTAAATGATCAGATCCCCCGCCAAGATTTCCAATAGGTGGTGTAGCAGGATTACCACTAGCAGCCATCCATTTTTCATAAATTGTTTCCTTTAAATCACCATAAGGAACTGATTTAGTAGCATTTAACATTAAGGATTTAAGCGACGGAGAAGAGGAACCGCCAAAAGAAAGGCCGGAGCAAGCGCCATCAGCATTAAAATACGCCACAGCATTTTTCGATAATTCGGATCTATACTGTTCCACCCATTCTGTAGAACCTAAAATACCATGCTCCTCGGCATCCCAATGAGCTATTTTAATGGTTCTTTTAGGTTTAAAGCCCTTCTTTACCATCTCGCCCAAAACTTCTGATAAAGTCAATAACATGGCAGTTCCACTATTTGGATCGGATGCACCAAATTCCCATGCATCATAATGACAACCTAAAAGAATCCAGTCATCGGGAAAATCAGAACCTTCGATAGTACCTATAACATCCTCTATTCTCACTATACCCTTTGGTTGATCCACCATAAGTCGCACCTTCAGGTCTGCCCCACCCTCCAAACGATAGGTAAAAGGAAGTCCCCCTTGCCAGGCTTCTGGTACAGGTTTACCCTTCATTAATTTTAGGATTTCCTGAGCTGATTCATATCCGATAGGGGTAGTTGGAATAGTATGAAAATCTTTCACCTCCTCCGGTTTCAAACGCTTCACAGAAGTATTGCCGGTTAAAGGCAGAGCGGCTTCAAAAGGAGTTAAAGGGTCACCTGTATAGTCCAGTGTTAATAAAGAGCCTCTTTGAATGGTGCTGGGACTGTAAAAAGTGCCTTCCGGATAAACCAATCCGCGCATGTAGCCTGAATCTTCAGGGTCAGTAAAAATAATACAACCCAAGGCTCCATACGCCTCGGCATATTTAGCTTTATAGCCTCTAAAATTACCCCCATAACGGGCAAGCACTATTTTTCCCTTTACAGAAACACCCAGGGATGCGAGTTTTTCAAAATCTTCTTTGGTACCATAATTTACATAGACCACTTCTGCCATCACATCGCCATTACCTGAAAATGAATTCCAACCATGGTTGATAGCAGGGTTCGCTGAAAAAGCATCTTCAAGTTCTATATTTTCTTTGATATTGAGTGGTTTGCGATAAGGTAGGACAATTTCCAGAGAAACTTTGCCCGCATTTAAGGGAAGATATATATCATAAGGAGGCCTTTCAACTTGTAAACCGGCTTCTAACATGGTTTTTGAAATATAATCAGCCACCCTTTTGTTCGCAGGAGAACCAGCTAAATGAGGTTCTTTGGTTAAAGCTTCCAAATGTTTTTTAAAAATCTCCGATTTAGGCAAATTGATAATGAGGGATTCCATTTCCTTTTGGATATCACCATCTTTACTATTGAAGCCTGTAAAGGATTGACCTTGAACATCAACGTACAAAAAAAACAGAAAAAAAAGCGTTGACCATTTTAAAATGCGCATTATTTATTAATTTAGAGAGTGGAAAATAGGTTAGTAAAATAATGGTTTTTAAATCATTGCCCAAATTATTTGTATGAATTCCAATTTTCATTGTAATTTTATTAAAATTTAAACTTAAGTCATTTCTTATGAAAACAACCCCATACCTCCTCTTATTGGTTTATTTCATCTTATTTTCCTGCTCCAAACAAGTAGAAAACACAAATAGTCCCACCTTATCATCCTATTTTGAACCTACAATGAAGGGTATCCAAACGGGAGGCGTTCAACTTATTCCCTTGATTGAAGGAAAAGATACTTTTAGTTTATGGACAAAAAGAATAGGTAATAATCCGAAAATAAAGGTTTTACTATTAAACGGTGGACCTGGTGCAACCCATGAATATTTTGAATGCTTTGAAAATTTTTTACCAAAGGAAGGTATTGAATTTATATATTATGATCAATTGGGAACAGGGCGTTCAACTAATCCAATGGATACCTCTTACTGGGATCTTGCCAGATATGTAGAGGAAGTTGAAACCGTTCGAAAAGCCTTAAACTTGAATAAAGATAATTTTTACTTATTAGGACATTCCTGGGGAGGTATTTTAGCTATGGAATATGCTGTTAAGTATAAAGCAAACCTAAAGGGGCTCATAATTTCCAATATGATGGCCTCTTGTCCGGCTTATGATAAATATGCAGAAGAGGTTTTAGCTCCTCAGATGGAACCAAATGTTTTAGCTGAAATCAGAGCTTTAGAGGCAGCTAATGATTTTGGAAATCCACGATATATGGAAATCTTGATACCCAATTTTTATGAAAAACATGTTTGCCGGATTCCTGCTCAAGATTGGCCGGAGCCAATGTCCAGATCTTTAAATCAAACAAATCAATCCCTTTATGTTACCATGCAAGGACCGAGTGAGTTTGGATTATCAGGAAAATTAGAGCAATGGAACAGAATGGAGGATTTAAAACATATAAAAGTACCAACATTGGTTATTGGTGCAACGCATGACACGATGGATCCTGCCTATATGGAAAAAATGGCAAATAACATGAAAAATGGCAGTTTTCTTCTATGTCCAAAGGGTAGTCACATGTGTATGTACGATGATCAGGAACGGTATATGTATGGCCTCATTAAATTTTTAAAGGAAAGCAGTGAAGGTCAATTAAAAATCACCTTTTAATTTTTTTCACCAATGAAAAATGTTATTTATTCCTTCTTTATCGCAATGATTATAGCTCCTGTCTATGGTAATGCCCAAATCCTGAATAAATTAAAAAACAAGGTACAACAAGCCATCGAAAGAAAGATTGAACAAAAAGTAGAAGAAAAAGTAGAAAGAGAGGTAGATAAAGCAGCTGGAAAAGCAGTAGATAATGCCTGGGATGCCGTTTTTGGAGCCGATTCAGCTACCTACAATGGTTCTAGTATCGATACAGCAAAATTAAGGCAGTTAAGTTCTGTCTTTAATCAGGCCAACGTACCAACTGAAAATCAGTATAGCTTTGACATCAAAACGACGATAGAAATGAAATTTATTCCAAAATCCGGCAAATTAGAACCCCCATCGATGTTGGAAATGTATTTCAAGCAAGGCACAAAATATACAGGTTCTACCTATAAAGCCGATGCTTCCAGGAGTCAGGACGAAATGATGTTTATGATTGCTGATTATCAAAACAAGGCATTAGTTGTTTTAATGGGTGATAAAGAAAAAAAACATCGTACCGTAATGTCTTTGGATCCAGCACTATATAAACAATTCAATCAGGTGGAAACCCAACAGGAACCAGTTGATTGGAATAATGTCACAGAATGGCGGGGATATAAAAAACTGGGAAAAAGAACCATCATGGGTTATTCTTGTGATGGTTATACGATTACCAATGATATTGGAAAATCAGAGGTATGGGTAACTCGTGATGAATTGTTCGGCATGGAAAACATCTTTAATGCAGGAAATATGGGCATGAAATCAAAATTTCCATCGGAAATGCCTTATGGCATGTTGGTTGAAATGCAATCTGAGGATTTAAAAACAGGAGATAAATCAATTATTACTCTTAAAGAAGTAAAAAAAGGAATCAATCAGGTATTCAAAATGAGTGATTATCCTAAAATTGGAGAGGAATAAAGAAAATACTAGAATAGTGCGATGGCAATTAATTCTGCTTTGCTATTTATTTCTAGTTTACGGTATATTCGCTGAAGGTAATATCTAACTCCGTCTATGGATAAATCGCTTTCACTGGCAATCATTTTATATGATTGTCCTTGACAAACTAATTTAACGATTTGTTTTTCTTTTACGCTCAAGATATCCTCCCCTTCAAAATTTGATTTTGCCCTAAAGCTTTTAACCATAAATGGCAATACAGAATTTGAGACATAATTCCCAAATTCCATCATGTTATCCAAACCTTTTTCAAAGTCTTCCAGTGAATCACTTTTCAGGCAAAATCCATCTGCTCCCATTTTAATGGCCTCGTAAGCTTTAAAAGCAAATTCCTGATGGGTTAGCGCCAATATTTTAGCAGATGGGAATTCCTTTTTTAAGGATTTATAAGGATCAATTTTTTCCAAATAATTTGGTAAAAGATTAGTGATAATAATATTTACAACGAAAGGGGGTCTTCTGAAAAAGGAAGTCAAATCGGAATTTTTTGAAACCACAATATACTTTTCCTTCTCCATTAAAAAGTCAGCCATTCTAGCCATCAAAATACTGTCTTCATCTATTAAAGAAACTTTATTCATGCTCTATAAATTCGTGAAGACTACAGTTTAATACTTTTTTAAAAGTACTTTCTAAGCTTCCTCTGTCTGAAAAACCAGCATCTACTGCCAATGTCGATATGGAATGCTCCTTTAAATAGTTTTGCTCGATTTTATTTAATACAAACGAAATTCTTAAAAAATTCAAATATTCCTGAAAATTTATTTCTCTATACTCATTTAAATAATAAATGATTTCCAATTCATCTATCTCAATTTCTTTGGCAAATTTCGAGAGATTAAAATTTTTATTCAAATAGGAAGTGGAGGAATTTTCCCAATCTAATATTTTTTGACTTATAATGGTAGAATCAAATAAATAACTTCTTGTTGTTTGATCAATGGCATGAATATCAGGTTTATAAAACCTCCTACTTATGGGAATACCAATAGAGATTAAAGGATATTTAAATATTTGAAATGAAATTAATAGTAAAAGTAATTGAGTAAAAATAAAAAAATAAGAATTTACGGAATTAATTTCCGCTTTAGAAAGCATAACTGAATAAAAAATTCCTATCCTGAATATTGAAAATAGTACTAATATTAACACAATATTATTCAGCCATTTATATAAATCCTTACTTGAATTATCAGTAAAACCTTTCTTTTTAAAATCTTTAAGCAATTTCCATGAATAAATAAAAAGTAATACCGATAGAAATATTTTGTAGCCAAAACTAATTTTAGAAACCCAAATAAACAGATCACCATTATTTTTTTGAAAAGGAAATAGATTTTCTTCTAAAATTACCACGGAATTTGTAAATAATTGAAAAGCAACATATAAGGTTAAAATAAAACTAATAGCAAAACAAACAACAACAAAATAAAAATTAATTTCAGAATTCTTATTCCCAGTGACCGCATTCAAATAAAAATAAAACCATACTATATGAGATTGAAAAAATAAAAAAGGCAAAACAAAATAATTATCCAAATTTAATGTAAAAAAGCAGATTGATAATGAACCTGCTGAAATAGATAAGAAGAATAATCCTAAATAAATACTGGTATTTGACACCTTTCCGTTCTTAAACAGAAGGAACATTCCTAATGAAAAGTAAATAATAAAAAATAAAATAGCAGTGTAAAAGATGTCCATTTTTTAACTTTAATACCCACAATATTAAACCTTAATATTGAATATATACATTGTGGAAACTACATATTAATGTATCAAGAAAAGAATTAACCACATTATTTTGAAATTATCTGATAAC
>JBMLQR010000294.1:0-2800 GCA_049241465.1 Saprospiraceae bacterium
ACTACTCATTTACGGAGGCTGAATTATTAATATCCCCGGCTTTTACACCAATAAAATCTTTATCAAGAATGGGAGATTGAAGATTCTGGACCATAAAGGCGTTTAGGTTGAGCCCTAAAAGAGGAGAAGCAATATTCATGAAACCATTTTCAAATGGAACAAATTGCCAAATTGGTACTTTTTCAAAACTGGTTGTTAATCCTAGCAGTGCACGCTTTAATAAAATAAGATCTGAGGTTGAAATACTCCCTGAATTATTTACATCGGCAGCCAGCATTTTAAATGGACTTTTTAATATTTCCCTATTGAGAATATGCTTCTGAACTTGTAATAAGTCAAAAGTGGATAAGCCATTTAATATTGAACTGGATTTGGTAAAATCCAATATATAATTTTTACCTGTTGAAAGTCCGGAAAAAGAGTAATTGCCTTGAGCATCAGAAACTGTAGAGACAGAAAAACCATTATCCCCAATCAACAGCACGTTTGTATTTGGAATTGGCGTATTGGTTTCTGTATATATGACGCCAGCAACCTTTCCATTTTCAACCATTGGGTTATCTAACCCCATGATTTGCATGGAATCAGATAAAATAGGGTCCAGCCAGTCTTTTAAACGAGTGGACGGTGTTCCTCCCCCTTCCCATGACAAGGAGAATCGCGAAAAATAACCACTTGACACAGTACAATTTGCTGATCCACCATGTAATAGACCCGTAAGTTGATTTGATTCATTGAGTAAAGCGCAACCTGAAGAACCAACTTCAAAAGAACCGAAAGTATATTGAACTAAAAAATGATGATTTGCAGGCGATATTCTATTATTGTCCCATTTAATGGTATTGGTAAAAACAGGTGCCGGACGATTTGAAATGGCTATCTTTTTGATGTCCCCTTTAGGATGGTGGGCCATTTTACTCTTCTGAGGACCAATAGCAGACCTGTTCCATCCTAAAAAATAAGGCTTGAAAGAAGAAGGAATTGAGCCAGAAAGTTCAAACAGAATAAAATCATTTTCGAGCCTGCTCGCCAATAATTTAGCTCCTTGAATATAAGAAAAAACGGGTTCGGAAGCTGGTTGATTACATGTCTGGGATTGATAATTAAAATCGAATCTCCAAAATTCATACATTGGCGTATAACCATCCTGGCAATGGAAGGCGGATAAGACAAGAGGTTTTCCATCCTTTTTAGTGTTATTCACCAAATTTCCTGTACAAAAGCCAATACCCTCTTTAACAACCACATAGATTCTACAAATACCATTTTTCTCCTTTTGAATGATATCGCCTTCCGGACAAATAATATTAGTATGACATACTTCAGATGCACCAAAACCTAAGGTCTCGCTATTTCCTTTGGAAACATTACTCTTTATTTGTTCAAAAACAGGTTTGTATCCGATATCTATCCTAAAAATGTGGATAACATTTTTAATTTCAGCTATAGGTGGTTCTATTAGTTCTAATCTTATTTTATTAGATGAAAAAAAACCCAATAACTTTTTCTCTATTTTTCCCTCCATTCCTATGTATCTTGATGAAGGATAATCATTATTATCTATAAAAACCGACAGAACTGACCCATTTGATAAACTAAAAGTATCCAATAGGGCTGCTAAAGCCAGAGCAGAATTCGAAGACTCAATGGAAAGATTCCAATGTCGATAACCCCTTTGATCAACAGTCCATTTACCACTGTTTTGCAAATTTAAATCAACAAGGACAGGAACTGAGACTCTATTTCCAGGCTGTAAACTATCTGATTTTTTAACTTCTACCCAATCTGGCTCAGGTAAAAGAAAAAAATCTACCCTTTGATTAACCTCCACAGGATTTTGGCCAAATCCCATGAAAGGTATAATCATAAGGAAAAAAAATATAATTTTTTGACCTGAATTCATTAAAAAATAGAAGTTAGCAGTAAATACTACTTAGGTTATAAATCTCCGTAAAGGAAACCAATGACTAAAAAATTTACTTCTCTCACATCCAAACGATAATCCTTTTTAAAGCCCTTTCTAAATTTAGAGGAGGTGGCTTTCGACAATTCAGATTGATTTTCTGCCTCCTTCTGAGTGGCATTAATCATCCCAGTGTTAGAATAATAGAATTTATTCTCAGTTAATGAATCATCTTGATAAATCAATTCCCTTAAATAAATTACTCTTCTGTTGTAAAGAAAAAACCATTGTTCAGTTTGTGATTTCTGTGTTTTAATAACGACGGGGACACCTGCTAAATTGTACAAAGTCATTTCAGCGAGGCCATCTACATGTTTTACGGTGATTGGACCTTTGACCTCATAATCATTCATTTCCTTTACAATTCTCTCAACCTCTTTCTCTATCAAAGGTACAGTTTCTGGACCAACATCTGTCATTTGAAAGACAGGAGGACTTTTTTCTGCTTCATTTTCAATACTTTCATCTGATTTACAACTATAAAAAGCGCTGCAAATTAAAAATAAAAGTAACTGGTTTAAATTTGTGTAAAATTTCATGGGATATAAAAATTAAAATTAAAATCGATGAGTTTTGAACCAATTACTCTTTAAGGTTTGGCTCAATAAGGTATTCGTCACATTGTAAGATAAGCATACTAAAAGGTTTAATTTTTGCACTCCTACCCTTAAAACCGCCATCTGGCTGAAGAAAAACATTTTGATCATCTACAACTGTTTTCCAGTCTGCATAAGGAAAGGTTACATTTTGGTCCTTGTCTGTGCCATTGATCATAACATGAATATATTTCCAGGGTTCATTTGGCGCTTTCTCAATACTGTATTCAACTAAGCCCTC
>JBMLQR010000294.1:2900-10689 GCA_049241465.1 Saprospiraceae bacterium
TCGTGACAGGAGGTATAAACAACCGTTTGATTAGGTTCCTCGGCCCAGGGTGCTTTAGTATAATTCACCTTACCATAATTGATTTGTGGGTGAAACACGCCCCCAACGATACCAAAACGAACGGACTCTGCTAAATCATGCTTTCCGCTGATAAAACCTTTCTCCGAAGGAGTAAAGACATGACCTTTCAGCCCATCTCTTATTTCGTCAGAAAAAGCAGCGATGCCAGTTAAACCTTTAATATTTGATTTTATGGCTCTTTTATTGTCAGGTAAAGGACTTCCTCCGGCAGTCCAGCCCTCTCCGTATAAAAGAATATCAGGTTTCACTTTTACGAGTGTATCCCTAATAAATTCCATGGTTTTTAGGTCATGAATACCCATTAAATCGAACCGGAAACCATCAATATGATACTCGTTTACCCAGTAGAGTAAAGATTCAATCATAAATTTTCTAAACATAGGCCTTTCGGAAGCCGTTTCATTACCACAAGCAGAGGCGTTAGAAAAACCTCCATCGTTATTCTGTCGATAATAATAATTGGGAACCAACTGATTAAAAATAGAATTTTCAGTATCCCCTGTGTGATTATAAACAACATCGAGTATGACACCTATATTATTACTATGAAAGGATTGAATTAATTTTTTAAACTCATAAATCCTAACCATACCGTCATAAGGATTCGTAGCATAAGAACCCTCGGGTACATTATAGTTTTTAGGATCATACCCCCAATTATATTGAGGGGTGATTTTAGATTCATCTAAAGATTTAAAATCAAAAGAAGGCAAAAGGTGAACATGCGTTACACCTAAATTTTTTATGTAATCGAGACCAGTGGGTAATCCCGTAGGAGATTTTGTTCCAATCTCTGTTAATCCTAAGAATTTTCCTTTATTTACTATGCCACTTTGAGGATGAATTGAGGCATCTCTGACATGAAGTTCATAAATTACGGCATCGGTCTGATATTTTAATACAGGACTTTTATCAAAAGCCCAAAGGTCTGGATTTGTTTTCTCCAGATTCACAATCATCCCCCTATTACCATTCACCCCAACTGCTTTCGCGTAAGGATCAGGTACTTCATTTAACCAGGTATTCTTGTATTTAATTTTAAAGGTATAATAATATCCCGCCCAATTACCGACAAGCTTGTGTGTCCAATTACCCTTTATTTGTCTTTTTAAAGCTATGACCTTCAATGGATTACCTCCATTTCCAGTCTTATAAAGCTGAAAAGAAACCTCAGTAGCTGTAGGAGACCAAACATTAATATTAACTTCATTACCCTTCCAGATAACGCCCAAATCATCTCCGTCATAAACAGGATAATCAACAGAATTTTCATAAATTGTCTGGCTGTTCAACGATACTGCGATAATTAAAAAAATGAACAGATGTATTCCTTTCATGAATTTATTCTTAGAATTTGGACAAAGATAAACTTTATTATTTTAACAAAAAATTAACAGTTTGAAAAAAATGTAATTTCTCGATAATAAAAGAAAAGAAAGTTAAAAGACCTACATTTGTCCATGCCTTAACCGCAATATATAAATTTTATGCGGAATCAACCAGAAAACATTCTTGATCTAGTCATTGAAAAACTAGGTAAACCATATAAAGATTTATCTTTTCTATTACAGACATTCAAAGATGTCCTCATTGAAAATGGCGAAATCGATGTAGCAAGTACGATACCTTTGCTACAAAACAAAATAGATGTTAGTACATTTCTTGACGACAGGGGGGTTCAACTATACTCTATATTATTCCAACTAGTTCATATTGTTGAAGTTAATGGTGCTGTTCAACAACGTCGAAAAGAAGAAAATCAAGATTTAAGTCAAGTCAGAGGACTATGGGCATATCAAATTAAAAAAGTTAAACAAGCGGGTATTGATGCTATTGCTATTGCATCGGCTTTAAAAAACACCAGGGTTGAACCCGTTTTGACAGCACATCCAACAGAAGCAAAACGAGCCACTGTATTAGAACACCACAGAGAATTGTACCTATTACTCGTAGAGAGAGAAAATACTATGTTTTCCAGTCAGGAGTTAATGACAAATAAGGAGAAAATCAAGTCATCCTTATATAGATTATGGAAAACAGGAGAAATATATTTAGAGAAACCTGACGTTCCCTCTGAAATAAGAAATGTACTCCATTATTTTACCAACGTTTTCCCAGAAGTTTTACCTATTCTGGATAGACGACTGATTCAAGCCTGGGAGTTCCTGGGCTATAACAAAAAAGATTTATTTGAACACAAGGCTTTTCCTCAGATTACCTTTGGAAATTGGGTAGGTGGAGACAGGGATGGTCATCCATTAGTTACCTCAAAGGTGACATACGAAACATTAAAACTACTGCGGCTCAATGCCTTTGTTGTATTGAGAAGAACATTGACCCAACTTGTGAAACAACTAAGTTTTGCTTTAAACATTGAGGATGCACCCGATCATTTACAATGGAGAGTAGGTGAATTATTATTGGAACTGGGAGAAAATGCCTACGAAGTTTATAACAGGAATAAAGGAGAAGCCTTCAGGCAATTTATAAGTTTAATCATTGAAAAACTACCTTTGGCTACAGCAAGAGGGCATGCCACTGCATTACATGAAAGGAGTATTAGCTACAGATATTCCTTTGAGTTAAAAAAAGATTTAGAATTATTACAATCTGCTCTTAAAGATTATGGAGCTATTACGATTTCAGAAACAGAAATTCATGAAAGTATTCGTATGGTGGAAACTTTTGGTTTTCACCTTGCCAAATTAGATGTTAGACAAAACAGTGCTTTTCACGATAAGGCCATTTCTCAATTGATTAGTGCAACAGGGCAACCTGGTGATTGGTTTATTCATGCGTCGGAGGAAGATAGATTGGCATTTATTGAGGAGGAGCTGTCTTCTGGCAGGCCTTTCGTTAGAAATTTGAATGATTTAGCAGATGAAGCCAGAAATGTAATGGAAGTTTATTCGGTTATTTCTGAGCACGTTCAGCAATATGGAACGGAAGGAATAGGCTCATTAATAGTCAGTATGACCAGAAATGTTTCTGATTTGCTGGTTGTATATATTTTGGCAAGAGAAGCAGGGCTCACTCGATACACACCGGATGGAATGGTCTGCATGTTACCTGTAGTGCCACTCCTTGAAACCATAGAAGATTTATCCAACGGACCAGCTATTTTAGCAGCCTTTTTATCCCACCCTGTTACCCTAAGAAGTTTAAAATATCAGGCCCAACAACAAGAAATACTTACTATTTCCCAGCAAGTAATGATAGGATACAGTGATAGTAATAAAGATGGGGGACTATTATGCAGTCAATGGAATTTGCATAAGGCACAAATTAATCTTTCAAATACTGCTAACAAATTTGGAATAAAAATTAGATTTTTTCACGGAAAAGGAGGAACCATCAGCCGGGGGGCTGGTCCAACTCACTACTTTGTACAAGCTCTTCCCGGACATTCGTTTAATGGCGATATACGATTAACGGAACAAGGAGAAACCATTGAACAAAAATATGCAAATAGAGTAAATGCGGTATATAATTTAGAAGTTTTAACAGCCAGTTCTCTTTCTCACAGTCTTCTTGGTTCATTAAAAGAACCCTCGGGACATCCGTTAGCGGACATATTGGAATGGATGGCACAGGAAAGTCAGAACGTATATACCCAACTGTTGAATGAACAAGGATTTATAACATTTTTCAGGCAGGCAACGCCCATAGATGCCTTAGAACAAAGTAGAATTGGTTCCCGTCCATCCAGAAGAACGGGTGCTTACTCTTTAGCTGATTTAAGAGCCATTCCCTGGGTATTTGCCTGGTCACAAGCCAGATATAACATGACTTCATGGTATGGGATAGGTTCGACGTTAGAAAAGCTGAGAGCGGAACGTCCTAAAGATTATGAAAAATTCCAAATCGCGTTAAAGGATGATCCATTTATTCGATATTTTATTACCAATGTAGATACCAGTCTTGCACGTTCTTCGATTCATATTATGAAAGATTATGCAGAATTAGTAGATAACAAGAATATCAGAAATAAATTTTCACAATTATTTGAGAAAGAACTCTCTTTAACGGAGGCACATTTGTCTTTTCTCCTTGACAAAACATTGGAGGAGAGAAGACCAAGGCACTACTATTCTAATTTATTGAGGAATTCTCTAATAGAGGACTTGCACAGAAGTCAAATCAGGCTTTTAAAGGAATGGAGAATCCTTGTAAAAAGCGATGACAGTCAGCAATCAGATAAAACACTTGTTTCTCTTTTGCTAACTGTCAATGCTATTGCCAGTGCTACGGGACAGACTGGATAACTCTTTATTCACTAATGGCTTTAACGCCTGGTAAAACCTTTCCTTCCAGCATTTCAAGCAAAGCACCACCTCCGGTTGAAACATAACTGACCGCGTCAGAAAGGCCAACTTGAGTAACTGCAGCAACTGAATCTCCGCCACCCACTAAGGAGTAAGCTCCATTTTGCGTTGCTTCAGCAACAGACTCCGCTATGGCTAAGGTACCTTTAGCGAAAGAAGGCATTTCGAAAACACCCATAGGACCATTCCAAAGAATAGTTTTTGCTGATTTGATGGTTGAAACAAAAGTTTCCACTGCTTTTGGACCTATATCTAATCCTAGCCAACCCTCTGGAATATTATCAGAAGATACTTCTATTTTTTCAGCATCATTACTAAATGTATTGGCAGCGATAACATCAACAGGCAGAAGTAAATTCACACCTTTTGATTTTGCCTTCTCCATTAATTGAAGAGCAAGATCGAGTCTGTCTAATTCAACAAGTGAATTCCCAATTTGCCCTCCTTTGGCTTTTATAAAAGTAAAAGCCATACCACCTCCGATAATTAAGTTATCCACCTGATCCAACATTTTATCAAGAAGCAACATTTTATCAGAAACCTTTGCCCCACCAATAATGGCAGTAAATGGTTTTTCAGGACTTTCAATAATATGGCGAGCATTTTCAATTTCAGCCTTCATTAAAAAACCAAAACCCTTGCTACCAGCAGTAAAAAAATTAGCTACCAACGTCGTTGAGGCATGTGCTCTATGAGCGGTACCGAAGGCATCATTGATATAAACATCAGCTAACGAAGCTAATATACCAGCCATTTCATTATCACCTTTTTCCTCACCTGGATAAAAGCGGGTATTCTCCAATAGTATTACCTCCCCTGGTTTAAGGGCATTGCAAGCATTAACAGCTTCCGATCCTATACAATCAGATATAAAAGTAACGGGTCTGTTTAAAGTTGTTGATAAGTAGGACGTTAAATGATTTAACGTAAACTTTGCAACATTCAATTCCCCATTTTCCAATTTTTTTTGTTGGGGACGACCTAAATGAGAACATAAAATCAAAGCCCCGCCATGTTCTAAAATATAATTTAGGGTTGGCAGCGAAGCTTTGATTCTATTATCATCAGTGATTTGGAAAGTACTGGAAAGAGGGACATTAAAGTCCACCCTTACCAATACTTTTTTATTATTAAAATCTATATTTTCCATAAGAACTCCAAGAAATTAGATACGATCTGCTAGTTGAGCTAATCTTGCAGAATAGCCCGCTTCATTATCGTACCAACCCACAATTTTTGCAGTATTTCCTTGAACCATAGTCAAATCGACATCATAAATACAAGAGTGAGGATTACCTAAAATATCAGAAGATACGATAGGTTCTTCACAATATTCAAGAATACCCTTTAGATAAGTTTCAGAAGCGGCTTTAAAAGCGGCGTTAATTTCTGCCACTGTCGCTGGTTTTTTTAAAGTAGCCGTAAAATCGGTTACAGAACCATCGGGAACAGGAACGCGCATAGCATTTCCGTTAAGTTTACCTTTTAAATGAGGTAAAACCAATCCCACAGCTTTTGCTGCACCCGTTGACGTAGGAACGATAGAGATAGCAGCTGCTCTGGCTCTTCTTAGATCTTCATGTGGAGAATCCTGAATTCTTTGGTCTGCAGTATAAGCATGGATTGTAGTCATAAAGCCAGATTCAACACCAAATGCATCATCTAATACTTTCACCATTGGTGCTAAGCAATTAGTCGTACAAGAGGCATTTGAATAAATATTATGATCTGCATGAATAACCTCATCATTTACACCTAAAACGATGGTTGGAATATCACCTTTAGCTGGGGCAGAGATAATAACCTTTTTTGCCCCTGCACTGAGATGTAAACCAGCTGTTTCACGATCTGTAAATCTACCTGTACTTTCAATAACAATATCAATCTCCATGTCTTTCCATGGTAGAGCTTTAGGGTCTCTCTCAGCAATAGCATGAATTTTTTTATTATTAACGTATAAAAAATGTTCATCCGCACTTACTGTTCCCGGGAACTTACCGTGTACAGAATCATATTTTAATAAATGCGCCAACGTAGCATTATCTGTTAAATCATTGATGGCAACTACTTCAATCCCTTCCATCTGAATGAGATTACGAAATGTTAGACGACCGATTCGACCAAAGCCGTTAATAGCTATTCTTTTAGCCATGATGTTATTGATTTGTGAAGGTTTACGAAATATTTACTTAGTGTAAAAATGACATTAACTATAATTTGAAAATCGCTGCAAAAATACATAAAAACTACTTACAGGATATTTTTTTGTCCAAATAAGTATGAATTATAAATAATTAACCATGAAAAGTGAAAAGGATAGATAATCAAAAATCAAATAAATATTTATTTTATAAAAAAATGGCCAAAATAATTGGAAGAGTAAGAATAGCTTATTACATTTGCATTCCTTTAGAAAAAGACTTTATAGAAAGTTTTTCACAAAGGCCCGTTCGTCTAGGGGTTAGGACGCAGGATTTTCATTCCTGTAACACGGGTTCGATTCCCGTACGGGCTACAGACAATACAATCCAACACGAACGGCCCGTTCGTCTAGGGGTTAGGACGCAGGATTTTCATTCCTGTAACACGGGTTCGATTCCCGTACGGGCTACAAACAAAAAAGCGGCTGTTTTTATCAAACAGTCGCTTTTTTTATTAAAAATCAAATAAGTCTTCCAGGAAACTTTCCTTTTTCTTCTTCCCATAATATGGGTCTTTGTAATCTCTCTGCTCGTTCTCCCTATACCTACTTTTCTCATCAGGTATTCTACTTCCTTGACTTTGACTTGTCGGGGAAGATCTTTCGATAATTTTATCAAGCTCTCCCCTATCTAACCAAACGCCTCGGCATTTGGGACAATAATCAATTTCAACCCCTAGTCGATCGGACATCACTAGTAATTCGTCGCATGCTGGACATTTCATATTTACTATATTTAATTTTCTTTACATAGTAACCCCTTACAGGTTTAATAGTTTTACTATAATTTATAGAATTGTTCCCAATTTTTCCGGGGAGGGGGTCCTGTGAGTAACTGATTAGCTATAGCATGATTCGTAATCACTTTTTTGTTAATATCGAATTCAAGTCTGGCATTAACTCTTTGAGCAACGACCCCTAAGGCCATTACCTGACACAAGGGCCCAGCAATTTTAAAAGATGACCTGCAAGATTCTTCGCCCTTACACGCCCTGACAAAATTCAAAAAATGATTAGATGGACTTACCGGAACTTCGGGCAGGCTCGATGCCATATCTTTGGCTTTATCTTCTGGAATAATTACAAGAGGAGCACTGTGAGATCCACCCTTGAATACTAGATCTTTAGCATAAATTACCTTACCTGGATACCTTTTTGTGTTTACATTTCCAGCTGTTGGTGG
>JBMLQR010000295.1:0-2681 GCA_049241465.1 Saprospiraceae bacterium
CAATAGATTCAATTCATGGTTAACTGCCTCTTGGTCATGATGCTATAAGGTTAACGTTATTACGGAGTGGATGGATTAATCATTTTATTCCTTTTTGCTTATTTATTACATTTAAGTTCATTCAAATCTAGTGTTTAATTACTTACACCAACTCAAAATGTCAAGTCCATTTTCCTTTTAACAATCATTAATCCAGTCATAATAACCAGATATATTACCATTTGATCAAATCAAACTCATCTGTATTTAGCCTTAACCATGAAAATTAGTTTAATTTATTCTAACATGACAAATCAATAGAATTCTTTAGAGCACATTCATCCATAAAATTTTCAGGATGTTTATATACCTCCGTACAACTGGAAGTAGAAGTTAACCCTTAAAACGGGACTAGAGGAATACCTAATAATTGTCCATTATTGACCTTGACCTAAAGAAAAGGCAGGTTTTCCATCAAACGAATATAGGTTTTCCATTTTAATTGTGTCAATGTCTTCCAAAATTGCATTTTGTAATAGCTGAATAATATGTTCTTTTGTCATTATAACCCTTTCATCAGGTTTAAACCTGCATCTCCAATGATCTGTACAAAATGTTTCTTTAAATCCATTAGGCCAAACTTTAATTCCCCGGTTGGTAATCATACTCAACTGAATTCCAGCAAATTCCATTTTTTTGATTTTTTCTGCTAATTCATTAGGGTCACTTCCCGGCCAGTGTATGAACAGGTCTAATCCTTCCAATACTTTTTTTGCAGCTGGTCTTCGTTGATATTTGGGTAATTGCATTGCCTTAGAATGGGAGAAGTTAACTGCTTTTAAGATTGTTGGATTATGACCCAGGTTTTTAATTATGGCTTTAGTAAATGCTTTGGTTCCAACCTTTTCCTTACTAATGTTTTCTTTATAAATATCATAGGTGTGTATTCCATCTTCCATTGTTTTTAACCATGCATTGTGGATCTTCTCCGCTATATCATTTTGTCCGATATGGTTTAGCATCATTATGCTCCCCTGTAATAATCCGGAAGGGTTAGCTATATCTTGTCCTGCTCTTCTAGGTGCAGAACCATGTATAGCTTCAAACATTGCACATTCCTCACCTATATTAGCTGAACCGGCAAGCCCTACAGATCCAGTTATTTGAGCAGCTATATCGGAAAGGACATCCCCATAAAGATTTGGCATTACAATGACATCAAAAGACTCAGGGGTATCAGCCATTTTTGCTGCTCCTATATCAATAATCCAATGTTCATTTTCGATTTCCGGGTATTCTTTGGCTATTTCATCGAATACTTCATGAAACAGTCCGTCAGTTTGTTTCATGATATTGTCTTTGGTAAAACAGGTCACCTTTTTACGATTTTGCTGCTTAGCATATTCGAAAGCATATCGTATTATTTTTTCACATCCCGGCCTACTTATGAGTTTCAAGCACTGAACAACTTCATCCGTTTGTTGATGTTCAATACCAGCATATAAATCTTCTTCATTTTCTCTTACAATGACGACATCCATAATCGGGTGTTTGGTGTCAACATAAGGATACAAACTTTTGCAAGGACGAACATTGGCATATAATCCAAGGAATTTACGGGTACTTACATTTAAACTCTTATAACCTCCTCCTTGTGGCGTAGTAATAGGTGATTTCAAAAATACTTTATTCCGTCTGATACTTTCCCAGGATTCTGGCGCAATTCCTGAAGCATTGCCAGAAAGGTAAACTTTTTCACCCACTTCTATTTCTTCAATTTCAATTTTTGCTCCTGCTGCAAAAAGAATTTCTAAGGTGGCATCCATAATTTCTGGACCTATACCATCACCTTTAGCTACCGTAATTTTTTTCATTTTAAATCTATATTGGTTTTATTACCGCAAAATTCTAATTTTGTATCCATATATTTTTATTTATATAATTTCATATATACATAAATTAAATTTATCAAAAGTCAATATCCTGTTTTATTTATTTGAATAAAAATTTAAAAAACATTGCGCGTCAACCAGACGGAAAGCTTGCACACACAAGGCTGTCTGGCTTTCGGAGTTTCTGTTTGTGTACTACAGATTTTATTTTTTGAAGGGTCGTTGCTTGATGCCAAGGGTGTCAAACAACTGCTTTAACTTCTGTTCTGGGAGGGAACATTTCTTTACGGATATTTCCTGCTCGGCCTTGGAGGTTGCATAATCCGGTGATATGATGACCGGATTATCCAATAAAGTCCTTAGCGAAAAAATCACATAGGTCGGTATCATCACAAATGAAAGGTTCACAAGCTTTAATTAATTCTTCGGAAAGAGGTTGAAATGTACAAGAATTCTCTAAAAAAGACTGTGGAAAGAATTACTTCATTTTTGCTTTTTCCAATATTTTATTCGCGGATGAAACTTGCTTTGAAAAATCCACAGAACCTCTTTTTTTTGTTTCAGCATCAGCTTTTAGAATGAAAGTTTAGCCACCTTCTCCGTCAATGTTGGGATACTCTTTTGTTTATACTATCAGAGTGGAATATAGGATAAATTAACTTAAAGGCAACGCTCAACGACTCGTTCAACAGAAGCACTGGCAGGTCGTTATACAGAATTTTTACAGTCAAATTTTGCCATTATAGTCAGCAGGTATTTAAGTCTTGATATGTTCTGTTCTACTTTCAAGAATAAAACACAAACAAGGTA
>JBMLQR010000296.1:0-1983 GCA_049241465.1 Saprospiraceae bacterium
GACAATCATCTACTTCTATATCTTTTGCACAACTAGTCATGACAAATGAAAAGGAAAATAAATAGAGGGCTTTTACAGCATGTTTTAATAAATGGTTCATTTTAAGCGATTTTATTTCGGTCAAAAATAAACCATCCACATTAAAAAAATAGCCTAATAAACTGAATATACTGGCAGTTATAAAAAATTGATAACTGCCAGCCTTGGTCTTAGTCCTTTAAACAACGAACTGAAAATCCCTGGTTTTTTAATGAACTATTTACAGAAAGGACGTTATCAGTGTAAACGATGGATCTGCTAAATGCCTTTTGTTCATTTTCATCCGTAGCACTCCACCAATAAGCATTGTGTAATAATATGCCGAAGGTACCGTCCACGTTTCTAAATCCGCCGGGTAATCCATTAAATCCGCTGGAGTTAGTTCCATTACTTGGGAATATCCAGAAGGTAGTACCTGCGTTTTTCATTCGACCTCCTGCCAGATTTAATCCTCCCAGATTATCGGACAGTATTGTCCAATCACTATTCGTCGGAATATGCCAACCTACCGGACAAAGACCTTGTGGATCGGCTACGGCATACCAATTATATTGCTTTCCATAATTGCTTTCAAAGTTATTGTCATGGTTATAAAAGGAGAGGGCCGGACTTTTTGTAGTAGCCCATTGCGTACTATTTAGAATATATGGAATATAAACGCCATTTCTAAATCGGGAAGTGGAAAGATTTGAGGTCATCCAAATTTGATTCCCAATATTTATCGTATTGTATGTATTACCTTCAATATCTGAAATGGTGGTTGAAGCAGTGTTTGTGGTTAATTTTATTTGGTTACTGTAAGCCGTACCTACTTCATTGGTGGCAAATGCCCTGACAAAATAGGTGGTCTTTTGTGTTAATCCGGTGATAGTGATAGAAAATTCACCTATTCCAGTTCCGCTTAGTATTTTGTCATTCAGGGTGGTAGGATTTTCAGTGGTGCTGTAAACAATACCTCTTTGAGTGATTGTTTTACCTCCACTATCTGGAATGTTTATATAGGCAAAAGCCGATAATCCAAAATCTTTTAGAGAGGTTAATTGTATGGTTGGAACATCAAATTGTGTGAAGAATATTTTTTCCTCTCCATAGAATACACCGTAGCTATTCACGGCAAAAGCACGTGCATGATATTTTGTACCTCCACCTGCAAATCCTGCTTGTTTTATAGAAAATGAACCAACTCCTTTGCCCACTTCCACGTGATTGTTTAATATGGTAGGGTTAGGTAGTGGACTCCAACAAAACCCTCTTGAGACGATATGGTTAATCTCGCTGCTAATTGTGGCGCTAAAAGAAGCCGTATAACTACCTATTTCAGAGATATTAAAGGAGGTAATAGTTGGACTGATTTGTGATGGAAAAGTATTGGTTTGAAAAAAAAGTTCATTACCGTAGCTTGTACCACTGCTACTCGTTACGTAAGCTCTGGCGTAATATGAGGCATTGGGACTAAGTCCTGTTATAAAGCTGACAAATGAATCTATTCCAACCCCTTCTGTGGTGAAATTAGAATTCAAAATGGTTGGATTTGGATTGTTTGACCAACAAATTCCCTTTGCTATGATATCACTTCCTCCATCATTTAATATGATGCCACCACTTGCAGCGGTTCTGTTTGTAATGGAGGTGATTGGTTTCGTACTCACAATAGGCAGAGAAGCAGGCAATGTTGTGAAATTTATCTCATTTCCGTATTCTGTTCCTAACTCTGTTTTTGCATAGGCACGGACAAAATAGATTGTATTCCCTTTTAAATTTTCTATGGTTGAGGTGAATGAACCTATGCCATCTCCAATAGGAACCTTATTATTGGAGGTCGTTGGATTTGTCGATGTATGGAACACAACGCCTCTTTCAATCACAGGGGAATTTCCGTCACTGAGTACATTTCCACCCAGATTGACATTTCTAACACCAATGACAGATGCTGTATTCGTTGTT
>JBMLQR010000297.1:0-1659 GCA_049241465.1 Saprospiraceae bacterium
TTGCTGATTATAACCTTTCCTGAAGTCAGCTTCTATTACTTTAACAATTCTTCCGCTTGCATCCTTGATTTCAAGTGTTCCACGTTCACTAACTGGTAATTGGAATCCAATGATAGTTTCATCAGTAAACGGATTCGGAGCATTTTGGTAGAGAGCATATACTTGCCCTTCCTGATTTTTATCAAAACCTGTAACTACATCATAAAGTTTGCCATTTTTGTAAGCCTCCTTTCTGGTAATTCTATCATTCAAGCGAATCGCATCAGAAAGATAAGCAGGTTTTTTCGCTCTCAAGACCAGGTGGAATAAAGCACCTTCTTTCGCATGGCCATTCCAGCTAACGGTCATAAGATTTTCATCACCGAAGACAGCCACATGTTCATCTTGGGTAATTTCATTAACAACATCAATCAATTCAAGCGAAGATTTATCAAATTCCATGGTAAACTGAATACCTTCCACCTGTTGAATATCTTCCAGTGTGAAGGAAACTTTTTTGGTCTCACCCGCTTCAAGTTTCATTTCACTCAGATTCAATTTAATCTTATCCACTACATTTCTGATTTGTACACCAGCTGAGTTTGGAATAACAGAGCTATTCAAATCACCTATTTTGATACCTACGAAAGAGGCATTGTTGGCTTTTCCGACGAGGTTATTGAAATTTTTAACCTCAGGGAAAGTCTCTTGCCATGGATTTGCCGGATTAGGAAACACATAATCTGAAGGAATAAATCGCCAGCTGCTATTATTTTCAAATTTGGTGTTCACACCTAATATCAATTTCCTTAATTGGATCATATCGAGTACCGTAATGGTCTTCGAGTTATTGACATCGGCTGCAATCAGTTTGTAGGGACTATCCAATTTTCTTGAGTCAAGGATATGTCTTTGCATAGTGACCAAGTCAAAAGTTGATACACCATTCAAATAATCCTTATCCAAAGAAGGAGTTACCGTATAATCTTTCTGAGCTGTAAGATTAGATAAATCATATTTTCCAGCAAGGGAAGTAGGTTTCATCATTTTCATTTCACCACTCAGGTTCATTTCTGCACCCTCAACCGGCGCTTTAGATTCGGTTTTCACTTCACCAGCTATAGAAGCTAATGATTCACAAATCTTATTATAATCGTTAACATCAATTGACACGGAACAATAACTAACTTTTCCAGCACCAGAAGTAAAATAAACTCTTACAGGAATGCCACCTAAATCATTACAGTTCAGTATTAGTATGGAATCAGCCTTTTTAGGTACAAATCCTTGCTTGACATCAAAATCCCTGATGATGGATACAAATCCACCCGGACTACAAGAACCTTTATCAAAGTCGCGATCTGTATCCTGAAGGAAGTCAATCGCACGAATCCTGTGATATGGTTGTCCCAAATTATTTGTTGTCAGTGATACGGTAAGATTTTGTACACAAACTGGCGCTGGTGCTTCTCCAGCCGTTACCGTAAATGGAATTTGGCGGCTTGCATAGTTACCACAATCATCCTTAATTTCCACTTTTAGGATATAGTTACCTACCTCAACCTTAGCTAATTTAACCTGGAAGGTACTATCCTTAGTTTGATATTCCCCTCTAACCAGATTGTTCATTGGCAAGGAAAGTGGGCTATTTGATGCGTATAAAGTAGCTCTGTCAAAAGT
>JBMLQR010000298.1:0-3196 GCA_049241465.1 Saprospiraceae bacterium
ACAATTTGAGGGAAAAATCCTATTTGCCATTGTATTTATGGGCTGTTTAGTGCTAATTCTTGGCCTAATCCTATTTCCCCAAATTCTTTATGGAATGCCAGTGGAAAAATTAAGATTGGACGATAATAAAATTGAACCTAAAGCATTACTAAGCAGTGAAACAGAAAATAATTCTTTTGACGAAGACCATAGTAATAACATAAGGCATTTATTGGAAAATTGGAAGAAAGGAAATAAATTTTTAAACGTTGATTCTAATATATATAAGTTGGCAGAAGAAATTAACTTGCCTATTCATCATGTAACTAATTTTTTTAATCAGCTAAATCATGAAAAATATATTGACTGGCGAAATAGATTGAGGGTTGAATATGCCATAAGTTTAATTGATAATCAGAAAAAATTTGATAAAACTATTGTAGTTCTGGGTAAAGAATGTGGTTTTAGGTCTTATGCAACTTTTATTCATTGTTTTAAACAAGTGACAGGAAAACTACCTAAGGAATATATTAAAGAAAGTAAACAGAAATTAATACTTTAATCATTGCTACAATATTCCTCACTAACACTTGGTTTTGAATCACGGATTTTAAGGATTACAGGATTTCACGGATTTTCATACCTGTCCCCTTAGGGGCCAAATGTCTATACACTTTAGCCCTTGGTAGCACTATTTTATCTATCTTAACAGTCTTCAAGGGGGCATTTACCAGTTTTTCCATTTAAATAGAAATTATTTTCTTTAAATTCTCGGAATTTAAAGAAAATCGATTTTAAAAAATTGGGTATATCTATTTTATGTTTTCAAATTTGCGGCATGGCATATTTAAAAAACATAAAATGAAGATCAGAATTTTACTTTTAACGATTCTCCCTGTTATTTGTTGGGAAAAAGGAAATTCAAATGGAGAATAGTCATCAGGCGAATTATTATCAAAAGAAATATCTCCTAATGAGATGAAGAGAAACGCTTCGTTTAATGTAGAGGAGATAAAGGTGCGCTGGAAGAAGGCACTTTAGAGAATTGTACGGGTGTGCGTTGTATAATCGAACCTCTCCAACCACCTGCTCCATCCGGGCCTTGCGGCACTTTAATAATATCAGATATTGATGGGAATGTTTACGAAACGGTTTCTATTGGCTCGCAACGCTGGATGAAGCAAAATTTAAAGGTTACAAAGTATAATGATGGAACATCAAATACATTGAATAATACGTATTCTTCAGGAACGGTTTCAACGGTATGGGGTGGTTTATCAATAGGGGGCTTATGCTATTTATGGTAATGAACTAAGTTCAGGCAGTAATGCAACCAACTACGGATTTCTATACAATTGGTATGCTGCGAAAGGAATTACGACGCCAGGAAGTACCACGTATAAAAATTTATGTCCTACGGGCTATCACGTTCCAACAGATTCAATAACCATAAAACAAGGATTGTTAAAATAGAAATACCCGAAGAGGCATCATAATTGGTCTTTTCGGGTATTTTCTTATTTAAGAAAATTTAGGTGCCTTTTTGAGTGGCAATAGAACACTTTGCCAGTTTCAAACAACTGGCTGCTGCACGTATAATTTCCACCGAATTTATAAAATAGTTTAAAGAATAGAGGCTAGCTTTTAGACAGCCTCCTACTGGGTGGTTAAATAATCCGCCTGTACCAAATTCCGTTCGGTACTGCTAAAAACCAGACCAACCTCATGTACAATCATCCCTTCCCTGTTCCGATATTTTTCCGCATAATTCCGTTGGATAATCTGCTCGAGAGCTATATTATTCCCCTTTGGAACCTTGTCCACTACTTTTATTTCCATCATATAAATATGATCCTCCAAAATTATAGTCATATCGACCTGGCCTTGATTGGTGACATCCTCAGGAATGACCTGCGCTTTAATCGAAGTGAAAAAGGCATAAAGAACCGATGCGTAAAAACCTTCAAAATGGGACAGATTATTATTGGTGAAATTGCGCCAGGGGATGCCAGCGAAAAGGGTGCGAATGTGTTGCTCAAACAAGACTATATTTCCTATTGACAAGGCATTATACAGGTTATCCTGCCTACTTTTCAAATCTGCTGAAATACCGGTATAATCCTCTATAAAATAGTCATTCAAAGCCAAACGTACCTCTTGGTTTGGCATTTTAAGCCGGAATACCAGTTTCCCGCGTTCAATAAACGTTTTTTCAATGGTTAAATAACCAGCTTGAAACAATAGGGTAACAGGCTCTAAGGAATCAATGTCAAAAGAACTTAAAGTACGTTCAAATACTTCAATATTCTCTAAATCAGGTAAAAAATAATGGTTTTGTCGAAACATTTCAATGAGAAAGGTTGGACTCCCTGTTTCAAACCAATAATTTCTAAAAACCTTCCTCTTTTTTATGAAAAGCAAAATATCGTAAGGATTGTAAACGGAATCGGGCCCAGTCCAACAATAACCGTTGTACCATCGCTTCACCTCTTCAGGGTCACTACCCGCCAGATGTTCAATGAAATATTCCTGAAGATCCTTTTCTGTATAACCACAGATAGAAGAAAATTCTTCGTCAATGGTGATATCCATCAACTGATTCAAACCACTAAACAGGCTCACTTTTGAGAATTTGGTCACCCCCGTCATAAATACAAACTGCAAGTTTGCATCTTGTTCCTTCAGGACACCATAAAAACGCTGCAGTGCATCCCTTAATTCGCGGACAACCTGAGAATTATTTATATTATCAAGCATAGGTTTGTCATATTCATCCACCAATACAACTACCCTTTGTCCATATTTTGCCGCAGCTCTTGAAATGAGTCTGCTAAAATTGTCCTCTAAATCTTTAGAATCATAAGTAACACCAAGCCGATCTTTATTCTGCTGAAGCAACGCTGAAAGTCGCAAATTTAGTTCCTCCTGATTTTTACCTCCCCCGGCTGCAAAATCCAATTTGATGACGGGATATTTTTTTGACCAATCCCATTTGTCATGAATATATAAGCCCTCAAATAATTTTTGATTTCCTTCAAAAATCTCCTTCAGCGTATCAACAAATAGACTCTTTCCAAAACGGCGGGGACGAGATAGGAAGAAAGCACCAGATTGTCTTATTAAGTTATAAGCATATTCTGTTTTATCAACATATACGCAGTTGTTTTCCATTAATTTGCTTAATGTACTTATGCCTAAAGGAAGATTTTTCAAGATG
>JBMLQR010000299.1:0-6533 GCA_049241465.1 Saprospiraceae bacterium
ATAGCATAATTAAAGAGATAATTATCCGAATTTAAGGTATAAACCTGTTCAAAATATCCCCCATTATTTGCTACGGCCTTAAAACGGATCGTATTACCTTCCAGAGATCCGTCAAAAATGAGATCCTTTGTATAAATAAATCCGCCTGGAATTGATTTTATCGGAAGAGCATAATAAAATTTATCCCGATCATCAGACATTAAACGCAAGGGTTCTTTAATGTCCTTCCTGTCTGCATTTTGAACAATCTTATGATGATTTTTAATTAAAACCTCTTTAATAGTACCCCCTTTAGTACTAAAAGTAACTTTTAGCAAATCATTTTCAAGAACGAAATCTGATGCTTTTCCTGATGCTGCATTAGAAAAAGCACCAAATTTATTCTCTCTGTCAACCAATAATTCAGCGCTATCTTTTTGATAATCTGTTGATTGAATAACTATTTTTTCTCTAATAGCTTCTTTTGTTTTCCTTGCCAGCATGATGGAGTCCTCCATTTTCTGCTGCTTAATTAATTCTTCCTGAGAAGGAGAGGTAACCACTTGCCAGAGAACAAATAAACCGAAGATTAAAAGGAGACCCAATTGTGTATTTCTATCCATTACAGCCAATAATTTGTTTAAGACTAAAATAAAGCCGCACAAATGTACAATAATGAGGTTAATTAGGAAATTCATTTGACATGTTTATTTAAGAATCTATAAAGTAGTCGATAATTGATATGTCAAATTCAAATGTTATATTTGCATTGTTATAAAAACAAAAAGAATATGTTTCAAAGTTTAAGTGATAAGTTAGAAGGCGCTTTCAAATTATTGAAGGGTGAAAATCGGTTAACCGAGATTAATATTGCCCAATCCATCAAGGAGATTCGACGAGCATTAGTTGCGGCGGACGTAAATTATAAAATTGCAAAAGAGTTCACTGATAAAGTAAAAGACAAGGCCTTAGGTAGTGAAAATGTACTTAAATCGGTAAGTCCCGGACAATTATTAGTAAAAATTGTTCAGGACGAGTTAACCTCCTTAATGGGTGGGCAAACCGAAGGAATTAATCTTACAGGAAATCCAACAATCATTCTTATTGCCGGACTTCAGGGTTCAGGAAAGACCACTTTTTCAGGAAAACTGGCATATTTTCTAAAAAGTAAAAAGAAAAAATCTCCCTTGCTTGTCGCCTGTGATGTTTACAGACCTGCGGCTGTGCAACAGTTAACCGTCCTTGGGCAACAGATTAATGTGCCCGTTTTCTCCGATGCAGACTCAAAAAATCCAGTTGACATTGCATTGAGAGCCATTGAATTTGCTAAGAAAGAGAAACTTGACACAGTTATTGTCGATACAGCGGGTCGATTAGCTATCGACGAGGAGATGATGAAGGAAATTGCCGCTATCAAAAAAGCCATTGGACCCCAGGAAACGCTTTTTGTTGTGGATTCAATGACGGGACAAGACGCTGTGAATACAGCTGAAGCCTTTAATCAAACTTTAAATTTTGATGGCGTTGTACTAACTAAACTTGACGGTGATACCAGAGGTGGAGCTGCGCTTTCCATTAAATATCAAGTGGGAAAACCTATAAAATTCTCAAGTAATGGGGAGAAAATGGAGGCACTTGATCAATTTTACCCAGATAGAATGGCGCAGAGGATTCTTGGAATGGGTGATATTGTAAGCTTTGTTGAAAAAGCGCAAGAGCAATTTGACGAAAAAGAAGCTAAAAGAATTGAAGCAAGAATTCGAAAAAATCAATTCGATTTTAACGATTTTATGGGCCAAATTCAACAAATTAAAAAAATGGGCGACCTGAAAAGTGTGATGAACATGATTCCGGGAATGGGCAAAATGGCTAAGGATATTGATATAAATGATGGCGCGTTTAAAAAGGTTGAAGCAGTGATTCAATCTATGACTCCCAAAGAAAGGATGAACCCGGATCTCATAAATACAAGCCGAAAAAATAGAATTGCCTTAGGTTGCGGTCAAAGTATCGCAGATATCAATGCATTCATCAAACAATTTGATCAAATGAGAAAGATGATGCAGAAAATATCTAAAAATCCTTCCATGGGAATGCCTAATATGGGACCCGCTGGAAGAGCCAGACGTTAAAAAAAGGAACCCTTCTTGTTTTTTCAAGAAAGGTTCCCTGATATACATCGCAAAATTAAACCATTACTTGATACAAAGATAGTAATACTATTATCAAGATGCAACGGGTTAATCTTTTATTTTTAAAATATTTTCCAAAGCCCTCTTTGGTTGAATAAACTTGCCTGTTTGTAAAGTGCTTTGCGTATCCAGTCCTGTATTGCTGAGTATTAAAAAAGCTTCTTTAGCAGATAAAGTGGGATGAACACTTTTCATGATAGCGATTAAAGAAGCTACATATGGTGTTGCCATGGAAGTTCCACTTAATACTCCATATTGATTATTAGGAAGCGTAGAAAGTATATTCACCCCAGGCGCAGATACTGCCATTTTAATCTCTGACACTTTATTAGAAAATGAAGCCTTGGCAAGATTTTCATCGACTGCCGAGACCGTTATTACTCCCGTTACATTTGCTGGAGAAAACTCTTTTGCATTGCGATTACTGTTTCCAGCTGCTACAACCACTATGCAACCTTTCGACGCAGCATAAGCCACTGCTTTTTTATAAATCCTTTGATGAAATGGATTTCCAGGACCACCCAAAGAAAGAGAAATAACAGTAGCGCCTTTATCTACGGCTTCTATAATACCATCTACAATCGTTTCTTTCGTTCCATACCCAGCGGCATTTAAAACTCTAATGCTAGATATATCAAAAAAGGCATCCGTTGTATTTAAAGAAGCTATTCCCAGATTATTACCTGTTACGGCTGACGCGATACCGGCACAATGCGTGCCATGACCTTTGGGATCCATGTCAGCCCCTGTAGAAATGGATCTGAAATGACCAGACAAATCCTCGTGATTTTTATCAATGCCTGTATCCAGAATAACTAATAAACCTTTTTTTCTCTTTGTCCATGTATTTTTCGACAGTACATCGTTTAATCCAACAATATTCAACTTATTTAGTGCCCATTGATTACCAGATAAGGGGTCTTTGGTAATAGGAGGCTTCAATTCGGGATCTACCGGCCATTTATTCCCAGGTAAGTTTAGATGATACACGCTATTGGGTTCAATATGTATCACCCCCTTTAGCTTCCTCAAATGATTCAACAGCTTATTCCAATCACTATATGAAGTAACATTTACATCCAATTTAAGATAATCATCCAAATCTGTTTGGTTATACCTTTCAGGATAAAATGCATCAGACATACTAATTACCGATGTAATATTTTTAACCTCAGATGGTCGAAAAGAATCTTTTTTTACCAACATGATAATCTCCGCGGTATCTTCTAACTGTAAGGACTGAAGGGTAAATTTTCCAGGTAAATAGTAATGTAATGAAATGGTTCCTATGACCAGAAGAAAAGAAGCAGGCAAAACAAACTGTCCAAAACGAACAGCAATAAATAAAAAGGCTGCACTTAAACTGATGGTTAAAAAGTCTCTGCTAACATAAAATAGAAGGTCTGACCTATTTGCTATGTCCGCAGACAGGCCTATAAAATATAGGACGATAGACAGAGGAAAGATTAGCCAAAATAGAATATTGGTCCATCTTTCTTTTCCAAAAAACCTCCAAAACAGACAAATCTGAATGAACAATAAACCAAAATGATACAACATAAAGAGGTTATTAAAAGAGTAAGCACGGAAAAATGTAAATTAAAACATTAATATTTAGCGGGTACACCTTTAGCTGGCACTGATTTTAGAATAAAATCTCTAAAATCTTCATTTGATTTTTCAAGATCTTCTCTTCTCAGGTACATCATGTGCCCACTTCTATAACCTTCAAAACGCATTCTATTTTTGAATCTGCCAGAAGGATCCATGTTCCACATGGAGTATTTTGCATCGAAATAGGTACAGGCCCCATCATAGTAACCTGATTGAACCATTACATTGAGGTAAGGATTCTGTGCCATAGCCTGTCGTAAATTTTCCCCAGTTTTATCACCTGATCTATCCCATGGATTCACAGGACCGAACATATTATACTTCAGATCTGTTTTAAAATTGAGCGTATTACTTATATAATGATTGATAGCTGGGGTAAATGAATGCAACCAGGAGGTCAGTTCTGAATTATAATCGGGTGAATCACCTGACAATTGTCTGTCAATGCCCAAATATCTACTATCGAGACGACCTACGGTATATCCACCTTGATTTCTCCTAAGATCTTTCCAGAAGAACGAAGTAGAGACATCCAGATTATTCTGTAAAACGCTTTCCAGGGAGAGACCTGAATATTCTGAGAATTTTTTTGCGACCTCCAACTTTTTATTTTCGGGTAAAAAGCCCCCCATTGCCATCGCGGGAAGAAGTTCCTCAATAGTGTATTTTTCCACTTCTGGTAAAAAATCTGTTAAATCTTTTTGCTGATATTCTGGTTTCAGCAATTTGTGATACCACGCTGTTGCTGCAAAATAAGGCAAACGATTGGCAGCATCAACCGGACCATCTCTTAAAATACCAAGATCAGTTGGAGAAACCAAAACCACACCATTTAAATACATCCATTGGCTATTTTGCAATTCAAGCGCCAGACCAGAAACCCTTGTGGTACCATAACTTTCACCTATAAGAAATTTAGGAGAAGGCCATCTGTTTTTTCTTGTAACAAAAGTATTTATCCATTCCGCTAAATACTTTATATCGGCATTTACACCAAAGAAAACAGAAGGTTTCACCTCTTTATCCAAAATCCTGGAATAACCAGTATTTACCGGATCAACAAATACAATATCTGCCACATCTAAAATAGAATAGGGATTATCCTGTACGCCATAAGGTTGCACTGGATACCCCTCAGCATCGATATTTAATACTTTCGGGCCAGTATATGCCACATGCATCCATACCGATGCAGAACCGGGTCCTCCATTAAAAGAAATGACTAAAGGTCTGTTCGTCTGATCCTTAATATCAGTTCTTTCATAATAAGTATAAAATAGAGAAGCGATAACTTTTCCAGATGCATCCCAAACAGGTTGTGTACCTGTGGTAGCTTTATAGGGAACTGGTTTACCTTTTATAACCACTGCACCCAAAGTTAAAACTTGCGTATCGGCGGGTAATGTTACCGTTTGACTGAATATATTCAACACGGAAAACCAAAGAAAACAAAATATTACAAAACTTTTTTTCATAAAGAAAGGTATTTAATATAAATTAATAAATTGCTAAAGTAAGAAATTAAACGATATCCTTTTTCTTAACTTTAGGCCAAAAAAATTAGATATGTCAGTTTTAGAAAAACAGAAATGTGTCATTATCGGTTCGGGACCTGCAGGATATACAGCAGCTATATATGCAGCAAGAGCGGGATTAAATCCAGTATTGTTTACAGGAAAAGAACCTGGCGGCCAATTAATGATTACTACCGATGTTGATAATTTCCCAGGCTACCCTGCAGGAATTATGGGACCTGAAATGATGGAAGATTTTCGTAAACAAGCGGAAAGGTTTGGGACAGAAATAAGATATGAATTGATCACAGGAGTAGATTTCACGGGTCCTACACATATACTTACTACGGAAAGTGGAAAAAATATTGAAGCGAATACCGTTATCATTTCCACTGGAGCAACCGCTAAATGGTTGGGATTGGATTCAGAGAAAAGATTAATGAATAAAGGTGTTTCAGCCTGTGCCGTTTGTGATGGATTTTTCTTCAGAGGAATGGACGTAGCTGTGGTTGGTGCAGGAGATACAGCGGCTGAAGAGGCATCCTATTTAGCAAAATTATGTCCAAAAGTGCATTTAATAGTTCGTAGAAATGAAATGAGGGCATCGAAAATAATGCAGGAAAGGGTTAAAAACACACCAAATATTATCATTCACTGGAATACCGAAACGGTTGAAATTTTAGGTGAAAACGAAACAGAAGCTGTAAGAGTTAAAAATAATATCAACGGAATAGAAGAAGTAATCCCTGTAAAAGGATTTTTTGTAGCTATTGGTCATCAACCAAATACATCTATTTTTGAAAAGTGGCTATCAATGGATTCCTCAGGTTATCTTATTGCCCAACAAGGAAGCACAAAAACAGATATTCCTGGTGTATTTGTTTCCGGAGACGCTGCCGATAAAGTTTACCGTCAAGCGATAACCGCAGCTGGAACGGGATGTATGGCAGCACTAGATGCAGAAAGATATTTAGTTGAACATGGTATATCATAATTCAACCAAATAAATAAACCTTTTTTTAAAAGGTTATTATATTTGACCCGTCATTCCCTAATAATAGGGATAACCATTTTTTTTTCCAAATCATTTATTTATGTCAACCAAAGCAAATACTAAATTTCGTCCCGGTGTTCTTTTCGGTGAAGAAGTTACAGAATTATTAAACTATGCCAATGAGAAGGATTTTGCCTTACCTGCCGTTAATGTAATCAATACAAGTACTATAAATGCTGT
>JBMLQR010000300.1:0-1378 GCA_049241465.1 Saprospiraceae bacterium
AGTCCGGCATTGTCCAGCTGAAAGGTAAAGCGATCAATGCCTCCCCAAGAGGCACTATGACGCAGAATTTTCTCTGCCACCTCATCGGAATCCCCAACCAGGTAGGCTCCTCTAGGAGCATTTTGGGCTTCAAAATGTCCTCGGGTGACGGGTGGCCAACCGCGCTCGCGACCGATGCGGGTGAAGGTTTCGGCATAGCCGGGGTAGTAAGTTTCCACTGCTTCTTCATGTGTTTTCGCTACATAACCCAGGGAATGCAGGCCTACCTTTAAGTCTTCTTGTGCAAAACCAGCCTTGTCTCCAGCTTCCCGGTACAGATCAATCAAGGGACGGAAACGGTGCGTCTCCCCACCAATTACAGCTACCATTAAGGGAAGTCCAAGAGAACCTGCCCGCGCAAAGGAAGCGGGGGTACCACCTACGCCCAACCAGATGGGGAGTTTGGCTTGCATAGGCCTTGGATAAATTGCTTGCGATTGCAAGGAAGGTCGAAATCTCCCCTTCCAGGTGATTACCTCTTGTTCATTGAGCTGCAATAGTAGATCCAGCTTTTCTGCAAACAGGGCATCGTAATCTTGAATATTCAGACCAAAAAGGGGAAATGCTTCTGTAAAGGAACCCCTCCCTACAACCAGTTCGGCACGACCTTGGGAGAGTAAGTCTAGCGTAGCAAACTGTTGGAATACCCTTACTGGGTCTGCTGCGCTGAGTACGGTCACTGCGCTACTCAATCGAATCCGAGAGGTGCGAGCAGCGGCAGCGGCCAAAATCACCGAGGTAGCGGAATCTAAAAATTCCTTTCTATGATGCTCCCCGATGGCAAATACGTCCAGCCCTTTTTCATCGGCCAACTGTATGCGATCCAGCAATTCGCGTAATGCATCTTGAGCGGTACCGACAGGATTTCCCTGAGCATCCGTCACAAAGGCAGCAAAACTATCTATTCCTATTTCCATGGGTCTTCCCTATTATTAATTAAAGTTTATTCAAATTATTTATTCTTCCAGGATTGAAAGGTTGAATGGTATTTGGTAACAAAAGATGCAGCTGACTTGTTTCAGCTTAGCCCGCTGACAAATAAAGAAAAAGTCATCATTTCTGATGGCTTGTCCAGTGCACTGGTGAGTTCCAGGAAAATCTTTGGATTGTTTTGTCGAAGTTAAATTTTGAAATTAGGTTTTTTCACAACCTTACGATCTCGCGCATGGTGCAGTGGGGGATATGGAGCATCACACTTGATTATCAGCACGATGTACTAAAGTAAGAAAAGATTTCAAATTAGCACTCAAACCTCCATTGCAGCAGACACGCATAATGAACAGTTGCGGCTATAATTTCCTAGGTAAAGAGAATGTTTTTCCCAATGATTGGGAATTTT
>JBMLQR010000300.1:1478-11190 GCA_049241465.1 Saprospiraceae bacterium
TGCGGCTATAATTTCCTAGGTAAAGAGAATGTTTTTCCCAATGATTGGGAATTTTAAGATTTTTGTATCTTTATAATGTAGCATTAGTGCAAGAATTTTTAGATCAAACCAGGAAGAGAATCTCCAATGGTGTAGAAATAACTTTTACTAAAAAGGCGAGTGATGAACTTCAGAATTTAATGCTTGATTTTGATATTAATGTATCAGATGTAGAGGCTGCCATTGAAAATCTATCGCCTGAAAATTATTTCAGAGGAATAGATCCATCAGGAGGTAAAGATTTCAATGTTTGTGCTTTTTGTACTACCGTGGGGAAAGATAAATTAGAAATTTATCTGAAGTACGGGGTGCAGGTTGCCGGACTACAAATATTGCTTTTTTCTAACCATGTACCAGATTTCCCAATGAATTATCCTTTTAAAAATTAAAATGATGGAAACTAAAAAGGTATTGACAAGAGAAAATATTCCAACTGAAGAATTAACTACCGTCGTGGAGAAACTTTATAAAGGTATTAAACTAAAGTACACTGAAGTCTATTACCTAGATTTTTCCGTTAATGAAGAAACTGAAAATGTAGATAAAAATTTAAAGGAAAAATATTATACTAAGACTCAGATGGAACGGAATATGAAAGCACTTAAGAATGCCTATCTTGTTGCTAAAGGAGCTGCCTCACCAAAAGAAATAATTGATTTTAGACTCAAATATCATATATCGGCCTCTACATTTAGTATTATTTTGGGTTTTAGTAAAAACACTATTTCAAATATTGAAAATGAGGGCATTACTTCGTTATCTACTGGTCGGCTGATAAAAATGTGTATAGAAAATAAAAAAATCATATATGATTATGTGCAATTATGTGATTTAATAGATAATGAAAAAAAAGAGGAGATTTCTAAACGTTTAATGGTAGAAAACACCTAATTTTTTTCTATACTTGTTTTGGTCACTTTTATTTTCTTTTAAATATTGGCAATTGTTCATAACTAGTATATAGTATTTTCTAAATATCATTTTTCTATACATAGTCAAAAGGACTTTTAAACCTCTGTTCGCTGGATAATACGGTCACCATTTTGACCATAAGGTCCATACGGCAACTATGAGCATTCCCAATGCGGAGATTATTAGAAATATTTGCCAGATAAAATGAGGGGTCAGCTTTTGAGGTGTTTTAAAATACCGAAAATATAGGGCTGCAAAAGCGAGCATCGGGAGCATGACTGCCTGGGCGATGCCCGACCAGATGATCATTGATTTTGGTGCCTGAATGAATAGGAACAGGATTAACGCGGAAATGGGCCATGCAAAAGAGAGTATTTTAGTCCATTTTTCATGCGTTGGAGCATCCTTTTTTATTATACCAACTAAGGCAAAACCATCGGCCAATACCCTGGCATTTCCAGCCGCTGCAACAAAAAAAGTTGAATAAAGGACTGCAATGGCTCCAGCATAAAACACAGGTTTTGCCCATAAGCCAAAAACGGGAACATACATTTCACCCAGTGTAGTAATGAGGTTATTTTCCTCTGGTAAAAGCTCGTTTCTATGCAGAATAGAAGCGCCAAGGAGATAAAAAGCAACGGTAGTCACAGTATAAACAACCAAAGAAAGCCAGGCATCTATCTGGAGCACCTTAATCCAGCCTTTTGCATTGTCGTGCCATTCTGGGGTATCCTGGAATGGGCCGGTAAATTTGGCATAGCCTTTTTCCAGGCACCAGTAAGGATACATGATTATTTCCGACGATCCGACACCGATTAGGCCAAATGCAGCCAGGGCAATGGCTAGCCCATCCTTGCTTGCCGGAATACCCATGCTAAATCCTTCTTTTATATCTGCCCACGATATTTCCCATCCAGGTATAAACTGAAGATAAGCGACGTTGAAAAGCGTTACCGTCGTAAAAAGGAATACCAAAAAGGTGGAAAAAGATTGAATGAATGAAAAGCGACCTAAATACAGCATCAATGCGGTAATGCACGCGATGATGAGCGACAAAATATTGATATTATTTAGCCAGTGAACCTCATTATTTGTAAAAGAAATGGCGGAAACTGCCTGACTGGTGGCTCCTAATATGCCTCCTTGTTGAGAAATAATAAGAACAATCATGAAAAACCAATACCAGATGATCCAGCGAACCTTAAGTTTCGGACCAGGTATTTCATTTAATGCAACCAGGGGTGATGTACTATGGATAATAGTATTTCTTCCAAATTCTATTAAGGTAAATACCTTTATGACACAGCCTAATACAATAAGCCAAAGGAGGACAAAGCCTGTTTTTGCTCCTACCAGTGTTGTGGCGATAAGCTCTCCGGAACCAACGATGGAGCCTGCAATAATTATTCCCGGACCAAGGTGCTTCAGGATGTCAAAAAATCGGGTAGGTGCGGGTTTCATTTATAGGAATAATCAGTTTTCAGGAGAAATATTCCTTCATTTTTTTACGCAAAAACAAGACGCTTCGTTCCAGTTGTTCTATGCCATCTACGCCGTCTTCAATACTGATCCACCCGTTGAAATTTTGTTTTTTTAGCAGGGTAAATATGGCATCATAATCGTTCAGGCCTTTTCCAATTTCCCCATGACTAAGGCGTTTGGCATAACCCACGGCACCTCCTTCCTCGTTTCTCAGGTCTTCCAGGGTGCCTTCTTTCAAATATCGGTCACTGGCATGCATGGTGACCACGCGATGCACTACTCTTTTCAATAATTCCAACGGATCCTCACCGGCCAGATAGGTATTGCTCGGATCATAATTCACCCCAAAAAAGGGATGATTAATCTTATCTACCAGGGCACAAAACACGTCCATTTTTTGGGCAAATTCAGGGTATGTCCAGAAATCATCCTTGTAATGATTTTCAATGATAAGCGTAATATCCCGCTCTTGTGCATAAGGTAAGCATTCATGAATGCAGTCGGCGGCAAGTTGAATACCCAGGTCAATGGATAATTCGGGTCTTTTTTGCCCTGAAAGAACTCTGCAAAACTTTCCTCCGAGCGCATAAGTCATGTCAATCCAATGCTTTTGTTTAGCTATTTCTATGTCGCGAAATGACTTATCGGGATGAGTGAAATCTGGTGAACAGCACATCATAGGGATAACCTTACCATTATCTTCCACCTGACGTCGGAAAATTTTCCAATGATCAGCATTTTCCATTTCCAGAAACCCTGCATACCATTCGAGGCCATCAATATCGAGGCGGCAGGCGATATCAATCCATTCAGAAACCTTCATGGTTCCATCTTTACAAAGCGCATTCATATAGGCCTTCGGAAAAGCGGCTAATTGAGGCATTTTAATGATTTATGGTAGAAGAATCTTTTGGGGGATTTCTTCCAATGAAAGGATGTTGTTCCAATTCAACAATTTGTCCGGAGATAGGGCCACATTCGTCACCCAGCCAATAGACTGCAGCGGCGGCAATTTCTTCTGGCTTTATAAGCCGGCCGGAAGGGGCAAAAACAGAAGGAATTTTTTCAAACCAATTTTCTGATAACCCATGGGACATTTTTCTTTGCTGTTCCGTTTCTGTCAGCACCCAACCCGGATTAATTTGATTCACCCTAACGCCATTTTCCCGGTGTAAGGTATCGCCCAAATTTCTGGTCAGGGTCATTAAGCCACCTTTTGATACACTATAAGCGAGTAAATCGGGTTCTCCACTATAGGCATTTACGGAGCCAATATTCAACACGGATCCTCTTTGAGCGGTCAAATAGGGAAGACTTTCCTTAATGAGGAGAAAAGGAGCTATCGTATTGATTTTCAATATTTTTTCAAAAAAAGAGGCGTCTGTAGAATCCAGATTAGAAGAAACCACCCAAGCGGCATTATTAACGACCGAGTCCAATTTCCCAAAAGAAAGGATAGCACAACGCACCAATTCCTTTATAGTCGCTTCGTCTTGGAGATCACCGATACAAAGTGCAGCATTTTCGCTACCCAGGGCATGAATAACCTCCTCGCCCCAATCCTTTTCCAAACCATGAATGACTACTTTGGCACCTTCCTGAACGAATCGGGAGGCCATAGCCTTGCCAATACCGGTGGTACTTCCTGTAACAATAATAGCTTTACCGTGAAGGCGCATATCAGAAGGGTTTAAGGACACTTTTGACTACTTCGCCGTGGTGCATTTTTTCAAAAGCCTCTTTCCATTGGTCGATGGCCCAAACGCCGCCAATAATAGGTTTCACATTGAGGCTACCACTCGCTAGGAGTGCAATCACCCTTTCCCAGATAGGCCAGTTATGACTAAAACTACCTTTTAGGGTTACATTTTTTTGAACCAAAGGATCGAGAGAAAAGCCCAGAGGTTGAGGACCCCAGCCCACTTTAGTTATTTGACCGTTAGGTCTAACCCATTGCAGCGCCATTTTTAAGGTAATACTTGCACCAGCGGCATCTACAATAAGGTCGGCACCTAGTCCGTCCCTGTCTTTCGCCCATTCCGTGGCGTCTCCGATGATGGTTTCACAACCATATTGCTTTGCGATATCCAATCTTAATTTATCAGATTCAAGGCCTACAACGGCTACTTCTGCACCACAAATGCGTGCTACAGCGGCACATAATATGCCAATAGTGCCCGGACCAATGACAATAACCCGATCGCCAGGTTTTACGGAACTGTTAACAGCCACAGAATTATAGGCAACACAGCAAGGTTCTGTCAAACAAGCTTCTTCAAAGGATAAATGGGTTGGTACCCGATGGAGACAACGTGCAGGGACCCTAACATATCGGGTCATGGCACCATTTACACCATAACCAAATCCTTTTCTATCGGGATCGAGATTATACAATCCTGTTTTTGACATAGGGCTATTAGGATTGATAATGGCAGCGGTTTCACTAACCACCCTGTCACCTTCTTTCCAAACAGAGACATTTTTGCCTAATGCGGCAATAAGACCACCAAATTCATGTCCTAAAACCACAGGATAATTTACAGGCCAGCTATGATCGGCTGTCCATTGATGCAGGTCACTGCCACAAACACCTACATTGACTACTTCCAATAAAACATCATCATCACCTATAATGGGAACTGCGATTTCACGAATTTCAACAGAGCCTTTTTCAGGAGCAAAATTTACTACTGCGGGACTTAATAAACTGGACATATTTTCAAATTTTAAGCAGACCTGACGGGAACGTCCTTGTATGCATGTATTTTTTCACAAATTAAACGGAGGGAAGCCTCTAAATTTCCATCGGCTGTTTTAAAGGCATCGGCATCGATAGTCAATGGGGCACCCAAAACCACTAACGGCGCGCCATAAAGAGGACATTGAATGGCTTGTTCCAGGGAAAGGCCGCCAACAGCCTGTACAGGAATACGCACTGCATCAACGACCTCTCTTAGTTGATCCAGAGGATTAGGCATTCGAAGACCTCTTGCGGCAATACCTCTGCGCTCGTCATAACCAATATGATGAATCACAAAATCACAACCTAAGTCTTCCAGCCATTTTGCTCCGGCAACCATGTCAGGACAGCCCAGATTATCGCCCATAACCTGAATATTATAGTCTTTACCTGCCTGAACGACACATTTAATGGTTTCTTCGTGAGCGCGAGCCATAACTACTACGTGAGTGGCCCCTGCTTTTGCCATCATTTCAGCTTCCAGATATCCACCATCCATGGTTTTCAGGTCTGCAACAATGGGAATACCAGGAAAAGCTTCGCGAAGTTTTCTTACACCATGCAAGCCCTCAGCTAAAATGAGGGGAGTTCCAGCTTCCAGCCAATCGACGCCAGCGCGGAGGGCCATAGCTGCGGTTTCTAACGCCTCATCAATATTAGTGAGGTCCAGTGATATTTGTACTATTGGTTTCATACTGACAAGATAAATAATTTTTATTCCTTTTTTAAATAGTTAGACAAGAAAATTAAGTAATCTTGTAGAGGTTCAAGTTTTTTAATTCCCTCTATGATGATCAACAGAAAATATGCCTTTGTCCTTTTTTTGATGCTTCCCTTTCATTTTCTGAGCGCTCAATCGGGTTGGGTTGAAAAATATATGATGGATGAGGCCTATAAAAATAAAATGATAAGCCTGGCGAAACAGGCTATGATTGAAAAACCGATAACGGTTACCAATGAATCATCTCCTCGTTCAGCGGGTGGAAAGCACGACTTTTTTTCGGAAGGAGATTATTGGTGGGAAAATCCGGCCAGCCCCGATAGTCCTTATATTCAAAGGGATGGTATGAGTAATCCCAATAATTTTGTTGCCCATAGAAAAGCGATGATTCGTTTCAGCCAGCTTGTGGGTACCTTGACTTCTGCGTATTTGATAGAAAAGAAAAAGGAATATGTGGAACAGGCGTTCAAGCATTATGAGGCATGGTTTTTAAATGAGGAAACGCTGATGAATCCTTCGCTCCTCTATGCTCAGGCGATAAAAGGAAGGGTAACAGGTCGCGGCGTCGGCATCATAGATATGATACAAATGATAGAGGTGGCCCAAAGTTTAAGGGTTATTGAAAAGGCATTACCAGGCAAGAAAAAGGAAATTGCCGGCGTAAAAAGTTGGTTTGAGCAGTATTTATCCTGGGTAACGACTCATCCGTATGGTATTGATGAACGGAATGCCAAAAATAATCATGGAACTTGTTGGGTCATGCAAGTGGCTGCATTTGCCAGATTAACGGGGAATAAGGCTTTACTGGACACATGTGAAAATAGGTTTAAGACCATTTTATTGCCGAATCAAATGGATGAAAATGGGGCGTTTCCCCTGGAGTTGAGAAGGACTAAACCTTATGGATATGCCTTGTTCAATGCAGATGCCATGGCCACGATTTGCCATATTTTAGCCGACAGATCGCTGTGGACGTTTTCCCTTCCCGATGGGAGAAACATGGAAAAAGGCATTTCATTTATGTATCCATTTGTGGCGGATAAAAACAAGTGGACTTATCCAAAGGATGTCATGTATTGGGATGAATGGCCTGTCGCTCAACCTTTTCTTTTATTCGGATCTATAGCCTTCAGGAATAAGACCTGGTTAGGTACCTGGGGGACATTAGAACGGTTTCCTGAAAATGAGGAGGTTATCAGGAATTTACCCATTAGAAATCCTTTGATTTGGTTAAAAATGTAAGATGAAGGTAGAAAGATTGTCATCTGCACCCAGGTGAAGCTTTTTTCTTAATCTGTATCGGCTTATTTCAACGCCTCTAATGGATATTCCCAGTAGAGGAGCAATTTCTTTAGAGGACAGATTCATTCTTAAAAAGGCGCAGAGTTTTTGGTCCTTAGGGGTGATATCTGGGTATTTTTCTGTTATTCTGTGTAAAAAATCGAGGTGAACCTGATTAAAATGTTGGGCAAAAATTTCCCAGTCTTTATCCATTTGCTGATCATTGGCCACTCTGTTAAGTAGTTGATCTATGGCTTGTTTCGTCTCTTTTTCCTTACTTGATTTGCTTATTTCGCTAAGTTTTATGCTTAGGTCTTGAATTAATTCATTTTTCTGCAAAAGATGTAGCGTTGTTGAGGCTAATTCCTGATTCTTGGTATCGTTGTCGAGTTGTAATTTTTCATTTTCCAATCGAACAATATCCTCTAAAGCTTTGTCTGCTCTGATTTTCTCCGTTAGCGTCTTCTTTTGAAGTTTTTGCTCCATTAATTTCTTTTCCTTGTCGAATCTTTTTCGGGGAATAAATAGTAAAAGGAAAATGGACAACAGGAAAACAAAAAGGTAGAAAATTTTGACCCCACGACTTAAGTACCAGGGAGGCTCGACGGTAAAGGAAAACGAAAGGGGTTTCCATGACTTTATTCCTTCAATTCGGGCTTTTACCAGAAAGCGGTAGGAGGCAGGTGGTAAATTGCTATAAGTCATTTTATTGTCCTTCGTCCAGGGCCTCCACTCCTTATCAAATCCTTCCAGTTTTATAGTATATTGAATATTCAGACTTTGGGATAAATAGGGTAAAACATATTCAAAAGTGGCCCCATTCAGGTTTTTATCAAATGAAAAATGACGCAAAAGGATATTTTCCGGATATTGATTCTGGATTTTCATGTCATAAAATAGGAATCCCTTATCTGTTCCAAAAAGCACTTTATCTTTTTGGTATGGATAGATAAATTCAAAACCACCCACCAGTTTATTTTTTAAAAATGGGATCATTTTCTTTTTAAATACTAACGAATCGGAACGCTCTCTGGAACGGGCCAAATACCCCACCTCATCACCCTGAGCAAACCAAATATCTCCATCAAATCCTTCCACTAAGGTTTTAACTTTAGTGGATGTTCCAAAAACTTGATTCAACAAAGTATAGGGAAAGAAGGAGCGTTGGATAGGATCATATTTGTAAATACCATTTTCCGTAGTAAAAACGGCTTGATTATATATGGAATAAACAGAATTTCCATTATTTGAGGGTAACTTTTGTTTGGTATTCAAATAGGTAACGCTGGAAGAAAAGAAATCAGATTCATCTAAACGAAGATTAAATATGCCTCGATAGGGATGAGCAATCCAAAAGGAATGATTTGATTCCGGGATGATTATTCTGGCAGATTCATCAAATCGGGATAATTTACCCAGAGGATTCCATGTGTTATTTTTATTTTCAAGGAGGTAAATGCCATTGTATGAGCCACAGAGAAGTTTGTTTTTAACCCCGGGTATTTCTTTAAAAAGCCAGGCACCCGTATTTTTCAATATATGTCTGGGCTTTTCATTTTCATTAAATACAAAAGCACCAAGGTGATGACCTACCCAAATTTCATTGCCAAAGGATTGTACTTGCCAGACTTGTCCCTCCGTACTGGGAATGAGAGAAGCCTTTGATTTTGCTAACCGACCATTTTCTTCGGCGGTATGTTGGTAGAGGCCATTCACCGTACCAAAATAGAAATTTCTTCCTTTTTTAATAGCAGAATAGGCTGTTCCGCCCATGTTTTCGTCGGGATAAAGATAAGTGAAGGGGTAAAAAAGTTGAATACAGGAGATGCCATTATCCGTACCTGCCCATAAATTTCCCTGTTTATCATTAAAAAGACTTAGCACATTATTATTAATCAGTCCATTTTCCTTGTTTAGTATAAATTGGGTTTTTCCATATTTGTCTAAAATAACAATGCCACCTCTGGAAGTTCCCAGGGCAAATTGCCCGTTGTTAAGGATAGTTGCTGTATATATTTTATGGCGGGAAAGATATTCTTTTGCCTGATTATCCCACGAATTCAGCTTTTTTCCGTCAAAAAGGTAAAGAGAACCCTCTAAGGTTGCTACCAGGAAGATATTCTTACTGAACGGCATGACTTTCGTAATGGGGCCGTCTTTTAAGGGAATGGGAGTTAAAAAAACGGGCTTTCCCTTTTGGTCGAGCTTGTAAAGTCCTTTTTGTAAACAATGTATAAACAGTTGATTATCTGTCACGCCGAGGTAAGAAATATCAGCGGGCAGTTCTTGGAAATCTATTTTTCTATTCTCAAGACGGAACAATTGTCGCCCGGAATAAAAATAAATCACGTCAACGTCGGTTTTGACAATATCCCAGATATCCTCTAGTTTGACCTTCAGGGAATCCAGTTGTTTTTGGAAAGAAACATACACCATTTCCCGTGGGTTATCTTCCTTAAAATATCCAAACTCACCCTGGGCACCAACAAAGATTTTATTTTTATTGTCCAATAAAACAGACCGAACAATGGTGCGGT
>JBMLQR010000300.1:11290-16810 GCA_049241465.1 Saprospiraceae bacterium
CCAACAAAGATTTTATTTTTATTGTCCAATAAAACAGACCGAACAATGGTGCGGTTTTTAACGGGATATTTTCGCCAGGCATATCCATCGTAAGTCAATAAGCCATCATTATTAGCGACGTACAAAACCCCATAAGCATCAGAAGTGATTTCCCAGTGTTGTGTCCCACCCTGATAAACCCCTTTTTCATAATTTGAAATAAAGGGAAGTCCCTGACCATTTGTGAAAGTCGGAAAAATAAAAAGTAAGGAAAAGAAAGAAATGGACGAAAAGAAATTTCCCATAATCTTCCATTGATAATTATTAGTAATAAAGGCTTTTATAAAGACACTTCTGTAAAGATAACTTTTAATAATTATCATTTGATGTAGTAATGATGTAATGAATGATGTAATAAAAAAAAGGTGTTGTATCTGTGTTGTAATATAAAATGTGGGAATAAAACTTACAAAGAGTAGTTTTGAAAACTTTTATTTCCTAAAATACGCAAGCATGAAAAAAATAATTTACTTACTTTTTAGCTTTACCCTATTCATGAATTCCATGCAGGGGCAAACGGTTATCCTGGATTTTGAAAAACCAGAGACTAGCAGGGATTTTCAATATTTTGGAAGTGGCCTGGATGGGCAGAAAAATAAGATAATCAATAACCCAAGTGCGACAGGGTTGAATACAAGTTTGAAGGTGGCCGAATATGTGAAGCCAGCTGATGCACAAACCTGGGCGGGTGCATTCATTACGCCTGACTTCGACAAAGCTGTTGATTTAAGTAAGCCTGGCTCATTGGTTTGTATGAAAGTATGGATGAATCAGGTGGGAAACGTGGCTTTAAAATTTGAGGGATCAACCAATGGTGGACCTAACTGGACGATTACAGAACCTGTAAATAAGGCTAAGGAATGGGTTGAAATTTGTTTTGATGTAAGCAAGGCATCCATTGAAGATCCATTTAAAGCTGCTTTAGGTTTCAGTTACAAACGTATTGTAGTGTTTGTTGATTTTGGGAAAACGGGAGCTCAATCAGCGGGAACCTCCTATCTCGATGATTTCATTTTGAAACTTCCTCCTGCACCAGGATGTAAAACGGTACTCGATTTTGAAGTGGATTCCACTTCGACAGTTTTCCAATATTTTGGTAGTGGATTAGATGGACAAAAGAATAAAGTGGTGAATAACCCTGCGGCAACGTCTGGAAATGATAGTAAAAAAGTAATTGAAATATTTAAACCGGCAGATAGCCAGACTTGGGGAGGTGCTTTTAGTTCCCCTAATCCGAAAATTCCTGTAAGTTTTGCCAAACCAGGCTCAAAGATTTGTATGAAAGTGTGGATGAAAAAAGCGGGTGTTTTTGCCGTAAAATTAGAAGGTGCTTCAACAGGTGGTGCCAATTGGGTGCAACAGGTGGAAGTTCCAAAAGCTAAGGAATGGGTAGAAATTTGTTTTGACCCAACTTTACCGTCATTGGAAGACCCTAAAAAACCAGCGGCTAGTTTTACTTACCAAACCATTGTCCTTTTTCCTGATTTTGGAAAAACAGGTGCTACCTCATCTGACACAAATTATGTTGATGATATAAAAGTGTGTACAGCCGCTGCACCTAGTAAAATAGAGGTTGATTTTGCCGTTGATATGAAGAAATACACCGGCACTTTTCAAACGGTTTATATCAGCGGAACTTTTAATAACTGGTCTGATAGCTCTAATCCTTTACAGGACAACGACAAAGATGGTGTTTGGACAACGCGCTTAACCCTTGATCCTGGAACCATTCAATATAAGTTTCAACTCGATAAATGGGCAAAACAAGAAGAATTTTTAGGTACTGAAACCTGTACTGTAACCGATGGTGGATTTACGAACAGGAATTTAGTGATTCCAGCGTCAGGTGTTAAAACAGATACGGTATGCTTCAATAGTTGCTATGCTTGCGGAAAAGCCATTAAGTTTACGGTTAATCTTGGTACGCAGCATATCACCGTTGCTCCAACAGGTATATTTATAGCAGGTGGCGGAAATTTTGGCGTACCAGGAAATTTCCCCCTAAAAGATGCCGACAAAGACGGTATTTACTCCATTACTTTTGAAAGACCTATCGGTTTTACCTCTTTCTATACATTTACCAATGGTGCTTGTGCCGATTACAGTTGTAAGGAAATTATCAGCGGTCAGGCCTGTGCTAATGCGGATAATTATAATGATAGAAAAATGGGACCTTTTACTAAAGATACCATTTTAAATACCTGTTTCGGACAGTGTACAACCACAGCAACTTGTGGTGTTCAAGTAACCAGAAAAGTAACTTTCAGGGTAGATATGAGAACCTACACAAAATCTTTTGTAGGGGTATATGTTAGCGGTCAATTCAATGAATGGTCTGCCAATAAAAATCCGATGAGAGATGACGACAATGATAAAATCTGGACTGCGGAAATTAATTTACCTGATGGAAAGTTTGAATTTAAATATCAAATTGACGGATGGACAGCTCAGGAAGAATTCAAAGGTGGAGAAGCATGTACCGTTACATCGGGCGGATTCACAAACCGGGTTTTAACAGTAAGTAAGGATAGTATTTTAAACGTTGCTTGTTTTAATGCTTGTACAAGTTGTGCTACAACAGATGCCAGGGACATTAATTTCGCCCCTCTATTTAGCATTTTTCCAAATCCTGCCACAGATGAGATTCAGTTGAATTTAAAATTAGCTGGCTCAGAATCAGCTCGGTGGATGTTGATGGATGCCCTTGGACGTATTTGCCAATCTTACACTTTGCCCAAGGCTACACAATCGTTAAACATTGATGTATCAGGTCTTCAACCAGGTGTTTATTGGGCAGTAATATATCAGGGTGAAAAGAGAGATGTACGCAAATTGGTGATAAATCCATAAATAAACTAACAAATTGATGGGAATGAGGCTTTTAAAATGCTTATTGATTCTTGCCTCCATTGTAGGAAGTAATGCAGTCTTTGGACAAATAAAAATTACGGGGACCGTTTCGGAAAGTGGAAGTAATGAAAAACTTACTGGTGTCACCGTTTTGATTAAAAATACGCAAGACGGCGTTGTCACCGAATTGGATGGAACCTTTGAATTAACCGTTCCTAATGAAAAAAGTGTTTTAGTTATTTCCTATCTGGGTATGGAAACAAGGGAAATTTTAGTTGGAAATACACGCGTTTTTCAAATAATATTAAATCCTTCCTCCTCAGTTATGGATGAAATTGTAGTTGTTGGATACGGCACTCAGATTAGAAGTTCTATATCTGGTGCCGTATCAACGGTTTCCTCAAAAGATTTAGAGGGCGTTCCTTTATTAAGGGCGGAACAAGCTATTCAGGGAAAAACGGCGGGTGTGCAGGTAACTCAAAATTCTGGTTCGCCAGGAAGTACTCTGTCTGTAAGAATTAGGGGAACGGGTACTATAAATGATAGTGAGCCGCTTTACCTGGTGGACGGTGTTCCCGTTTCAGGTATTGATTTTTTGAATCCGGGAGATATTGCTACAATAAATGTATTGAAAGATGCAGCATCAGCAGCCATTTATGGTTCAAGAGGTGCCAATGGCGTTGTGGTCATAACAACGAAAACGGGAAAAATGGCTGACAAGCAGTACGGTTCTATTCAATATGAAAATTATTTTGGGCAGCAACAAGCCTGGAAAAAAATGAATTTACTCGATGCCAGAGAATATGCCATCTTATCAAATGAAGCCCACATTGCCGGAGGGAAAACGCCTTTGGCTGCTTTTTCAAATCCGGATGCTCTGGGAAAAGGTACAGATTGGCAAGAAGCGATCTTCCAGATTGCACCCATTCAAAGTCATCAGTTATCTCTAACTGGTGGCTCTGCGTTGTCAACCTTCGCGCTTAGCGGTAGTTATTTTAATCAGGCAGGCGTAGTTGGTGGTCCAAAATCGGGTTTTGAGAGATATACGGCCAGACTGAATATTAGCCAGCAACTAAAACCCTGGCTAAAAATGAGTGGAAATATTCTTTATACCAATCTGAATAGAAATGGACTTCCAGAGAATAATGAGTTTAATACACCATTAGTAAGAGCCTTAAATATAGATCCGGTGACTTCCATCCGTAAATTTGATGGAACTTACAATTATTCTATTTATGTGGATACCGATTTGGCAAACCCGGTAAATGCTATTGAAAATCAACATAATACCTGGCAGAGTAATCGTGTTTTGAGTAGTATTCAAGCAGATGTTACTATAAGAAAAGGCTTGGTTTTCAGGTCTTCCTTCAATAGGGATGAGACGTTTGCCAGCCAGTCTATTTTTATTCCAATTTTCAATTTAAGTCTGGATCCCGCGAGTAATGATGCCCCGGCCAGTGAACGAAACCCAGTTAATACCGTCATAAAAAACGATTTCTCATGGCAAAACTGGCAATGGGAAAACGTGCTTACCTGGGATTATTCCAAAGGGAAACATAAGTTAAACGCTTTGCTGGGCTCAACAGCACTGGCTAACAGTTATTATTTTTTAACGGGTTCAAATACCAATTTACCCTCGAATCAGGTGAAGGATGCTTTTCTTGGAAATACCATTGCACCCAGAGAATCGCAAGGCTCTGGTGATTTCGCGTCGGCCTCGGGAATGCTTTCCTTTTTTACCCGTTTTCAATATGATTACGATAATAAATACCTATTATCAACCACCCTTAGAAGGGATGGATCTTCCCGATTTGGTAAAAATAACAGGTATGGTTACTTCCCTTCCGTTTCGGCTGGTTGGGTCGTAAGCAGAGAGGATTTCTGGGGATTAGAAGCCCTAAATTTTCTGAAATTGAGAGCTAGCTGGGGGCAAAATGGAAATGACAGAATTGGAGAGTATAGTTTTACAACCATTGTTTATCCCGGGCAGAATTATACTTTTGGTTCGTCTGAAACCATTACCAGCGGAAGTACTCCTTTAGAGGCCAGTAATCCCGATTTGAAATGGGAAACGGGGGAGCAAATTAATGCAGGTCTCGATCTTGAATTGTTTAATGGAAAATTTCATTTTACGGCAGATTACTATAAAAAGACGACCAGAGATATGCTCGCAAGGATACCCATTCCTACCCTGGTTGGATTAAGGGCGCCTTTTCAGAATGTGGGTACTATGGCCAATAATGGCCTGGAATTATCCTTGCTTTATCAGGGGAAAAAGAAATCATTGAATTATAGCATAGGGGCAAATATTGGTTTCGTTAAGTCAGAGGTCTTAAGTTTGGGTCTCGGAGGAGAACCTATTATCACGGGAAATGTTTTTTCTGCCGGTAATGTGTCCCGAACAGATGTGGGATACCCCGTCGCTTCCTTTTATGGCTATGTGACAGATGGTATTTTCCAATCGCAAGAGGAAGTTAATGCTCACGCATTTCAAAATGAAAAAACAGCGCCTGGAGATATTCGTTTTAAAGATCTAAATGGTGACGGTATCATTAATGAGGTAGATCAAACTTATATCGGAAATCCTACCCCTTCTTTTACCTACGGTGTTACTTCCCAGGTTCAATGGAA
>JBMLQR010000301.1:0-9591 GCA_049241465.1 Saprospiraceae bacterium
AAGTCCATTTTATTGGCAATCAAAAGAATGTGTTTTCCGGAAGTCATCCATTTTTCTAAATCTTCCTGAACCTGCTGTGGCGATGTTTGAATGACATCAAATACATAAAGTAGAATAGCAGCCTGTGCCACTTTTTCCAGCGTTTTTTCAATGCCAATAGCCTCTATGCTGTCCTGGGCATCGCGAAGTCCTGCCGTATCAATAAAACGAAATCGAATACCATCAATGACCATTTCCTCTTCTATGGTATCTCTGGTAGTTCCCGCAATATCACTTACAATGGCTCTGGATTCATTCAACAGCGCGTTTAACAGCGTCGATTTACCTGCATTTGGCCGTCCGGCAATGACCGTATTGATCCCCTGCTTTACCGCATTTCCAAAGGAAAAACTGTCTATTAACTTTTGAACTAAGCCATGTATCTGGTCCACCAGATCACTCAATGCCTTCCTGTCGGCAAAGGCCACGTCTTCCTCCCCAAAATCGAGTTCAAGCTCAATTAAACTGGCAAAATCTAATAATTGTTGACGTAAACCACTGATTTCCTTTGAAATGCCTCCTCTCATTTGTTGCATAGCAAACTGATGTTCCCCAGCCGATGAAGCGGCGATAAGATCTCCCACTGCTTCAGCCTGACTCAGATCTAATTTACCATTCAGATAGGCTCGCATTGTAAATTCACCCGGCTTGGCAAATCTGGCACCATTTCTGATCATCAATTGTAAAATCTGATCTATGATGTAGGGTGAACCATGACAGGAAAATTCTATGATATCCTCCCCGGTGTAGGAATTGGGTCCCTTGAAAATAAAGGCAAGAACCTCATCTAATATTTGTCCGTCCTCTGTCCTTATGGTTCCAAAATGAATGGTATGACTCTCCTGATTGGATAAATTTTTCCCCTTAAACACCCGATTCGCTACCTGAAAGGCACCTGATCCTGATAATCTGATGACTCCAATGGCGCCGACGCCCGTTGGAGTAGCCAGCGCTACGATGGTTTCCTGCATTTTATGTTCTGTGGACAAAGCTTAAATTTTAGGTCAAAGGTAAAAAAGTCAATTGGTTTCCGTATTTTGGAACATTATATAAAAGCGTTAATCTTTCATTATGTTCACCTACTTACCCAATGTTAAAGGCATTACCTGTCTTTTTATTTTATCTGCTTTTTTTACTGCTGCTTATGCTCAGGAAGATCCATTTCAAGTAAAAGCCGATAAATTAGCCCATAAATACATCCTTACCGATGGTCATGTTGATTTGCCCTACCGCCTAAAAGTTACCAATTTCAGGTTGGAAAGAGAGTATTTAGGCATCCCCATTGCCACTGAAAATGGCGATTTTGACTACGAAAGAGCCAAAAAAGGTGGCCTCGATGCGCCTTTTATGAGTATCTATATTCCCTCCACTTATCAGGAAACGGAAGGTGCTGCCAAATTGCTCGCCGATACTTTAATCAATATGATTGAAGGAATTGCCAAAGCTCATCCCGATAAATTTGCCATGGCTTACAGTCCAGAGGATGTGAAAATGCAATTCAAAAAAGGCCTTATTTCTCTTCCTTTAGGTATGGAAAATGGTGCCCCAATTGGTGATGATTTAAAGAATGTTGCTTATTTCAAAAAAAGAGGCATCAGTTATATTACCTTGACTCATGGAAAGGATAATCTCATTAGCGATTCTTCTTATGACACTACCCGGACCTGGAAGGGTTTAAGCCCTTTTGGAAATGAGGTAGTTGCCGAAATGAATAGGGTTGGTATCATGATTGATATCTCCCATGTGTCAGACCAGACGTTTTACCAGGTGATGAAACTAACTAAAGTTCCTGTCATCGCATCGCATTCCTCTTGCCGGAAATTCACACCCGGTTTTGAAAGAAATATGGACGATGACATGATAAAAGCATTAGGCAAAAATGGTGGCGTTATACAGATCAATTTCGGATCTACTTTTCTGGACGGAAAAGTTCAGGAATACCAGAATAAAAAGAGGGAAGAGTTAATGTTGTTATTAGAAAAACAAGGCTTAAAAAATAGGGACGAAGCCGCTAAACCAGTCATTGCCGCATTCCAAAAAGCTAATCCGACCTTGTATGCCGATGTAAAAACCGTTGCCGATCATATTGATCATGTCGTGGCTCTTGCCGGCATCGATCATGTTGGCCTTGGATCTGACTTTGATGGCGTGGGCGATTCACTGCCTACTGGTCTGAAAGATGTATCACAATATCCAAATCTTATCGCTGAACTCCTGAGAAGAGATTATTCCAATGAGGATATTGCCAAAATATGCTATAAGAATGTTTTCCGGGTTTGGAAAGCTGTACAATCTTTTGCTACAAGTAAATAATAGTCTGAATACCGATAACCCTGCTTCTGAATTTTAAGGTAGGGTTATCGGTTTGTAACGCATTTATCGATTTGCTCCAGGAAAGCATCATTCCCCATCGCTCATTGAATTGCACGGTGCAAGCTGCCAGAAAAGAAAGGTGATTATTTCCGAAAGAATAAAATTTGGTTACATCATATCCAGCAATATCTTTTATTGCATAATTTACCAGCCGCTGGTAAACAAGGCCAGATCCCACCTTAAACTTCCACTCTGTAAATTGCACTAATACAGGCACTTCCACTTGATTAAGTCTTATCTTATGTATTACAGCCCCTGGGGAATCCGTTAATTGTCTGCGGCTTCCCGATTGACTGAAAGCCATTTCCATAGCTATGGACCAACGATCATTGATACGACTATCCAGATGCAACCCTCCTCTTAATCCAGGCTGATTAAATCCACTCAGTAAATCTCCATCAATCTGTGCCAATGTTAAGCCCGACACAATGGAGCCCTTAAATTGTTGTGCTTCTGATTTTACACAAAAAAGGAAAACACCTAAATAAACAAGAATAATATTTTTCATGCTATATTTTTACGACCTTTACGCTATTAAATGAAGTCTTAAAGCATTAAGCAGATTGGTAAAGGTATGATTAAATTTACTAAACATTTTTTGAAAAAACTGGAAGATTTACTTTCTGAACTTGGCTTTGTCCTGCGTTATGAAAAAGGGAATTTTCAGTCCGGCTATTGTCTGGTTGAACATCGAAATATCTTAGTGGTTAATAAATTTTTTGATACTGAAAACAGAATTCAGGTAATACTCGAAATTATTCAGCAGCGGGATAACCTGAATGAAAGTTTGTTAGCGCCTAAAAGCAAGGCGCTATTAAAAAATATTAAAACAGGTAAATTAGAAAATTTATCCACAGAGGAGGATATTGAAAACAAACAAACTGAAGAAACAAAAAATTGAAAATCAGGTTATTAGGAACGGGAACAAGTCAGGGTGTACCTATTTTAGGTTGTGATTGTAAAGTATGCCTTTCATCGGACAGCAAAGATAAGCGCTTGCGTACCTCCGCACTCATTTCTGAAAATAACCACCATTTAGTTATAGATTGCGGGCCAGATTTCAGGCAACAAATGCTGGCTGCTCAAGTTCATACATTAGATAGCATTCTCCTAACCCATGAGCATAATGATCATATCATTGGTCTGGACGACATACGTCCCTATAATTTCAGATCGGGAAAACCAATGGATATTTATGGAAAGGAAGAGGTTTTAAACGAACTATCCATGCGATTTCCTTATGTTTTTAATACCTTAAATAAATATCCCGGCGCACCTGAGGTAAAGAAAAACATTATTGCAAAGGATATCCCTTTCCAATGGGGGGAGAAATACATTTTACCTATTGAAGTGATGCACGGATCATTACCTGTTCTTGCCTTTAGGTTTGGTAGCCTCGCTTATGTTACCGATGTGAATTATATTTCTCCAGCATCTATGCGTCAATTGGAAGATTTAGACTACCTGATTTTAGGTGTCCTACAACCTCATTCCCATTATTCTCATTTCAATGTAGAAGAAGGTTTACAGGTTATCGAGACACTAAAGCCCAAACAAGCCATCCTTATACATTGTAATCATAAAATTGGTTTGTCCAACGAATTCAATAAATTACTGCCTGAAAATGTACGGGTGGGTTATGATGGACAAATAATAGAAGCAAATTGGTGATAATTATTTGACAACGTTTATTTTTTTACCTATATTTGATTAACTATCAAATTATCCAATATGTCTAAAATAGATTATATTACCATAGCCGTCGTAGTCATTTGTATTTCTCTCCTGGGTTTAGTTTTTTGGAAAGTGGCAGATTTAAACTGGACGGAAGAAAACATTCAGGAAACGGAAGAAGCCGTCCAGGTCGCTGCTGAGGAAGAAGAAGCCGCGCCATTTTTGGATGAAAACTATGATGTGACCGATTTTGTTGCAGAGGACTCAACGACTGATCCTATTGAAACCACTCCGGTGGTTGTTCCCGAGGAGGAAAAAACAAAAGAGAAAGTCGTTATAAAAGAACCTGTCATAGAGACTAAGCCAGTAAAAGCAGCAGAAAAAGTGGAGACCGTTCCGCCTGTTAATACAATCAAAGAAGAGTATTTAGTATGGGGAGGCTCATTCTCAACTCGCTTAGGGGCTGAGGAGGAACAAGCAAAATTCAAAAAATTAGGCTATAATAAAACCGAAATTTCCCTTTTTGACAAAGGTAAATATGCCGTCGTCATAGTAGGAAGGTATCCAACACAAGCACAAGCTCAGGCTTTGGTTAATGAATTAAAGTCAAAACATAATATTTCTGCTATTGCCAAGAAGAAAAAATTATAAATCAGGACGGTAGGTTACTTAATTTTTTAAGGTCAAGAATAATGATGGTTCCTTCGGTGATATCGATGTAGCCGTCATTTTTAAATTCTGTTAACATTCTGATTACGCTCTCTTTTGCCGTTCCAACAATACGTGCCAAATCCTCCCTCAGAACATGAAACGATTTATTATCCTCCTTTTGGCTCAATAATATAAGCGCATCTGCCACTCTTTTCCTTACCGAGTTATAAGCAAGATTCAATAATTGTTCTTCCTTTTCCGTAATATTATTCGCTAACATTTTAATCATTTGAGAAGAAACATCTCTATTGGCCTGAATAAGTGCCAGAAAATCATCTTTAGGAATAAGCACAATATCCGTATCTTCCATAGCTGCGGCTGTTTCTGTATGAGCGGTACTTTTCAGTAAATCGACATAACCTAAAAAATCACCCTCTTTAAGTAGTTCAATAATGTATTCTTTACCTTGATCATGGGTTTTAAAGGTTTTTACCTTTCCGGAACGAATGAAGTATAAAAAGCGAGGATTATCCCCTTCTTCAAAAATGACATCTCTTTTTTTAAAATGTTTTACTTTTTTATCATTCGATAAATTTTTTAATGCTTCAAAACCTTTAGCTTCATTAATAAAAGCTCTCAAGCCATTTTCTGACCTATCAAAATCTTTCCTTAGTAATTTGGTCTTTCTAAGCCTTGTTTCGATGACAGATAATAATTCATCTTTATAAAAAGGCTTGGTAACATAATCATCGGCACCAAGATTCATGCCCCTTCTAAAGTCAGATCTTTCAGCTTTTGCCGTTAAAAAAACAAAAGGGATACCAGAGGTATCAGGCCTTTTACCTAAAATATTAAGCACACCGAACCCGTCTAATTTCGGCATCATGACATCGCATAAAATAAGATCTGGAGCTTGGGTTTGGGCTATTTCAACACCTTTTAACCCGTCTTCAGCTGCTAAGACAGTAAAATTAGATAACTCAAGAATTTCAATCAGATTTTCTCTAACATCTTGGTTATCTTCAATGACCAATATTTTAATGGATTGATTCGTTGACATATCTTAATTTTTTAAATTTGTGAAATACGCGGCAAAGAGATTTTAAAAAATGTACCTATACCCAATTGACTTTCAAAATGAATAGAACCATCCATCAGTTCCAAATATCGTTTCACAATGGTTAAACCCAGGCCTGTTCCTTGAATATTCTCCACATTGTGGGCTCTGAAAAATCGGGTAAACAAGTGTTCCTGTTCTTCCAATGGAATACCAATTCCTTCATCGCGAATGGTAAAATACAGCCATTTTTCATCCATAGAAAAGTCAAAATAGATAGACTTATCTTGTTCTGAATATTTAATGGCATTTGAAAATAAGTTGAGTAAAATATTTTTGAGTAATTTATGATCTAAAAATAAAACGGTATGCAGATTATCCTTGGGTGAAATAACTTTTTGACCTGGCTTAAGAATGGGCAGAATATCCTCTAATAAATCACTACAAAAATCATTGAATATAAATTCGACGGGTTGCGATAAAACTTTACCTTCTTCGAGTTTACTCAATGAAAGGAAATCATTAAGAATACTGGTTAAATTATTTACTGCGGAACGGATTCTAACAATATGTTTCTCTCTTTTTTGATCTTGTCCCCCGTCATTATACGCTTCTATGAGCTCAGCGGAGGAAAGAATAGTACTTAAAGGCGTTCTAAATTCATGAGAAGCCATAGAAACGAATCGAGATTTTAAATGATTCAATTCCTTCTCTCTTTCATACGCTTTCCTTAGGGCCTTTTCCTTTTCACGGAGGGCATCTTCGGCACTTTTTCTCTCCTGGATTTCAAATTCCAGCTTTTTATTTATATTCAGCAGTTGGTTAATCGCGGCGGCTAATTCCTCTGTACGTCTTGAAACCCGCTTTTCCAATTCCGTATTCATGCTCAGAATCCTCTGTTCAGCTTCCCGTAGATCGGAAATATCGATACCCGAACAAATCAAGCCAATGACTTCACCGTTTGAGTCTGTCAACAAGCTATTTTTCCAGGCATATTGTTTGACCGCTCCATTTACATTAATAGCTGTAGTTTCAAAAGAATCCAGCAAAAGAATATTTCCCGACATCATCTCCACCAGAGCCAATTGAAGTGGGCCTGTTTCATCGGGTGGAAGTATGAGATTAAACCAATACTGAGTAATTACTTCCTCGAGTTTTAAACCTACGAAGGATAAACCCTTTTGATTAAGATTAATGATTTTGGTTTGGCGATCTAAAACCACATTAATCGTATTGGCTACATCGAAATACATTTCGATTTTTTCCTTAGCGGAAATTAGTTCCTTTTCTATTTGCTTTTGTTCTGTCAAATCGTGAACAATACCCGTATAAAGTGATCTGTCAGGCAAACGAACCTCACTAATACTCAGATAACAAGGAAAAACGGTATCATTTTTCCTTTTTCCTTCTACTTCCCTTCCAATACCAATAATCTTTTTTTCCCCTGTTCTATGATAATTCTGAAGATACCCATCATGCTTTTCACTGTATCTCCCTGGCATTAACATATTGATATTTCTACCAATTAATTCATCTATATGATAACCAAATAGTTCTGACGCAGCATTATTAACCTTTAGGATGATACCAAGCTGATCAATAATAATGATACCATCTGTTGCAGTTTGAATAACCGCAGCAAGCTGAAGAGAGGCAATATCCTGATGGTCCAATTTATTTTCCATAAATCCTCATAAAGTGCTAGATTTTCAAAAATCAGGGAGTGGATTGATAAATGTCATTCATCTGTTGAAAAAAACAAGTCATTTTTACCTTATTAATTTGCGTATAAAGAAACGACTTATTAGAATGAAAAAAACAAATTTTAGATAAATGCCAGCTATCCATCAAGTAAAGTTATTAGGTATCGGTGCATCCAAGGACAAAGCTCTGCGAGAGCTTGTTGATCAGGCTATGTCCGTTTTAAACATTCATTGGCCCATTGAGGAAATAAAAGACATAAATCTTCTTATTGGTTATGGCATAACTGGAATTCCTGCTTTAGTAATTGATGATAATGTGATATTTCAAGTAAATGTACCCAGCTATTCTGAATTGCTTCAGGTTTTTAAGGAATTCATCACAAAGGAAAATGAGCAAAAGCTTTACATTAGCAAAATCCCAAAATAGGTCTGTCTATTTGAAAGGTAATCTGTTTGCTCACACTTTTATGCAATAAATCACCTATAAATCCTCTCGTTGGCAGATAAAGTGCTAAAATAGCTGGTTCATTGGCCTTCAAAAACTGAAAAATACCATCGACAACCTCCTCATTTGAAATCTGATGTATCTGACCTAATCCTTCAAAACTAGTTTTACTCGAGCTTACCGGATGATTATCATCATTAGGTTTTACCACATGAATAAACTCAATTTGAGTCCGTAGATAGGTAGAAAAATCTTTTAATTTTACCAAAACGGTATCTTCGCCCTCTTCAAAATTAGTGGCATAAATCATTTTAAACCATTTATTGAAAGTAGCTTCCTTTGGAATTACCAAAACGGGACAAGGCGAATGTCTCAACACATGAGTAGTAATACTCCCCAACCATTTCTCCAATCTGTTGCGTTCCCCCTGTGTAGCCATGATAATTAAGTCATAACTCTCCGCTAATTTATCAATTTCATAACTTATATCTATACCATATTGCAAGCCCGATTGCCCCAAAAGACCTTGAGGAATATCTTTTACAAAATGCGACATTTGTACTTCCAGACCCTCGCGCTTTTCTTTTATCATTTCCTCCAAATAGATGGGAGGTAAATTGGCAGCATCTACCGAAGCCAACTGATACACCGTCCAAACATCAATAACAGCACCAAATTCCTTCGCAAAATCAACCGCATATCGAAGCGCGTGTTGAGAGACTTCCGAGAAATCGGTAGGGAAAAGTATTTTCTTCATAGGTAAATTTTAAAAAATGGGTTTCATAAGTAATATGAACAAAACTAACCCCGCATTCAAATAAATTAAATGACAAAAATCACCCTTAATAAGTAATAAATATTTTATGAATACTATTTTCACCAAGACAAAACCACCTGAACAGGTTGATGATCAGAGGGATATCTCTTTTCAAAAGAATCGGTTAAAACACCATATTTTTCGATATTAAAATATTTCCCTAAAAATATATAATCAATCCGCCTATTCAACTCAGCATTCCAATTAAAACTGTTAAAGGTACCTACCGGCCCATAAGGTGCTTGTTTTGAGTGTGTGAAACTGTCTCTATACCCCACATCGTTTAAAATTTTAATCACATCAGATTCGGGTAAAGAATTAAAATCACCCATGATAATAACAGGTAAACCCTTACTAATTTCCGTTGCCTTTTGGTGCATTAACTTGGCTGATTCCAATCTGGCAACGACCCCTTCATGATCAAAATGAGCATTAAAAACATAGAATAATTTACCATTTTGCTTATCCTTACATTTCGCCCAGGTACAAATACGTTTGCAACATTTTGCGTCCCAACCCATCGTTGGTTCACCTGGTGTGGTACTTAACCAAAAATTACCCGATTGAATAACCTCTATCCTACTCTTTTTATAAAATAAGGCTGCAAATTCACCTGCCAACTTACCATCATCCCGACCTACACCTATCCAGCCATATTCAGACAAGGCTTCCAAATCTTGTATTTGATTATATAAAACCTCCTGAGTACCAAATATATCCCAATCATGAAATTGAATTAAACCTTTAACTAAGTTCACTCTATTGGGCCAGGCGTTTATGCCATCCTGAGGATTATTATAACGTAAATTATAGGTCGCCACAATAAGTTTAT
>JBMLQR010000301.1:9691-17393 GCA_049241465.1 Saprospiraceae bacterium
TTTATTTCTTCTGAACAACAATAAATCCTTGAATTGATCCATTCCAGCATCATCCTGCATCATTCTCTCCATTTCCTGAATATCCTGTTTTTTATAAATAGCAGCCAACTCGTCCATCATAGAAACACCAGAATCTTTTTGAATAATTTGCTCCAACAACATTTCTGCCTGGACGCGATAAGGAATACTATCGAAAATACTCATCTGAAAAGCGATAGTTTCCAGACCTTTAATTTCCAGATTTTTATTTTGAGCCAAGGTCAAAAATTCCATTTCATAGGACTTCAAATCACCATTACTCATTCCCATTCCATCTGGATCCAAACTGGAAAGAAGCATGGGTTTTAATTTTTCAAGAATCTGAAAAGGAAGTCCCATGTCGTTAAAATGTGAAGATACTTTATCATATTCTTCTGTAGTATAAAGCATAGAAAGCGTCGTATCGTTTCTCATAAAACCTTGCATCATCAGAGGCATAAGTTGAGAAATATCATCCATGGCAGATAAATCGACTTCAAAAACCATAGATTTTACGTTACCTATAGCCTTTTCAACCGACGGAAGAAGAAAATAGTCCTTTTTACCTATTAAGTGGATGGTCCCATATAGATAGGAATCAGCGGGTAAGGTTCTTCCACTAATCTTCCAGAGCAGTGATTTTTCACCAGGTGCTTGACCCAGTAATTGACATTGAATGAAAAGGAGAGATAACAGAGAAAAACAACGAAGGAACATAGGACTCATTTTTAACTTTAATGATGAAAATCAAATTCTTGTAATATACTAAATAAAACGAGATGAATATCTAAAAAAGTCAAAATGGAAATATCTGGTCTGAATTTTTTAAACAAGGGCATAGTTAACAAATTTTCAGGTGCCGCGACAGCTACAAACACATCATTTTCAACAAAAGAAAAAAAGAGAGCCCTTCCCGTTTTTTTATAAAATCTAATCATAAGGTCTTTAATATCCTCTGATAAAATAGACGACGCAGGGGTATCAGGTGAGGCGTAAGTAGCAAAAGATTCTTTAAAAAGGGCATTACTCTGCTCGTCGTCTTTATTTTCTGCACCTAACCAGGTAAATTTTCTAATCGCCTTATATACCTCCTGCTTTTCTTTTCGACTCCAGATAATAGCTGCACCTGAAGTTTTAAAGGGTAATTTACCATGGATAAAAAAACCATTAAACTGCGGTTTTAATTGACCATCGATATTTGAAGTCACCGATACACGGAGCTTACTTAATGAGAAGGAAACCTCTCCAATATACCCCGTCATTAATCCGTTTCCTTCATAATTCGTTGCATTGTCAGAAAAAAAACCACTTTCCACGTATAATTTACTATCTATACATTGATCTCCACGAAAAGATAAGTTCATTATTTCAGGCGTCTGCATAAAATATTTCATCATCAATGAAGTCAAAGAATACTGACAAGCCAGCTTAAAATTTAACCACATAGTAGCAACGTAGTAAAAACCATATAAACTACCACCAATAAACAAAAGGGTGAGAACAAAAAGACCTAAGAATACTTGGAGAAGAAGCCCCAAAATAAAAACTCCACACAAAATACCCAACAGGCCAATAATATAAAAACGATGTTTATTGAGTTGAGATAAAACAGGAACCATTTCATCTTGATAAAAAATTTGAAATTGAGCGCCTGAAAATGGGATCATAATATGGTCAAATTAATAGCCAAAATTCAAATCTGCAATGAGAGAAATATCCTTTACCTCTTTTTCAAACCATTTTAATGGCGCGCTATTTTTGTCCCCTGTACTGGTATCACATTTAAAAAAAACATAATATAACTGTAAATCCTCCCCTAACAAAGTCAGCAGCTGGTCTAATCTGGCCTGCCCTTGAATAGGTTGTTGATAAGGATAAATCATTCTCCAGATATAATAGGCCTCGTCGTGCCAGGTAATGATATTGACTAAAGAAGGAGTAGCGCCTCTTTTTTCCATAAACTGAGCGGCGAGAATACTATGATGTTTACTCCAATCACGGGGAGAGCCCTTTGGTTCAATATATTTAAAAGCGTCATGAATAATAGCTACTAATCTTAGGAGAGCGCGATGCTCAAAAGAGAGGTTAACTTTGTCAATATTATCGAGAACCTCTCTTACATGTTTATAAACTTCCCCTTCCGGATGACCATAGCGAGGCAATCCCCAACGGAGACCGGCCTGCACTTCTGGAATAGCCAAAAGGTCTGCTTCTTCCTTATTTTCAGGTTTTAAAATATCCAGTAAATCAAGATAGAATGATGTCATAAACAGAGGTAAAGTGTCTCAATATAAACTAAAAAAAAAGAACTTTAGGAAGATTGAATGGGTATGTTTGTTTTCACAAACGAAATAAAGGTTTATCTGTCATAAATACAAACGGAACATGAATAAAAAGAGTTTATTAAGGACTTTATTTACTACGCTCAAAGATTTACAATCTTTATTCTTCCCACCTATTTGTTTAGCTTGTAAGGGTCCGGTAGCTGGTGAAAACACCTTAATGTGCGCTACCTGTCAAGCCAATTTACCCTTTACCGCCCATCATCTGCAAAAAGATAATCTTATGGAACAGCGATTTTGGGGCAGGATAAATATAGAGAGAGCCACGGCATTTTTACAATTTCAAAAAGGGGGAAGCGTTCAAAACCTACTTCATTTTTTAAAATATGAACATCGGGAAGATCTTGGGATATACTTGGGTAATTGGTATGGAAGGGAATTGAACGAAAGCGACATATATAAAAATATAGATTACGTAATTCCTGTGCCCATACATAAACAAAGACTAAAAAAAAGAGGCTATAATCAGATAGAAGAATTTTCACGTTGCATAGCCTTCCAAATTGGAAAAGAGTATCGGGGTGATTTATTACACAGAGTAAAAAATAGCAGTACTCAAATAAACCGGAGTAAGGAAGAGCGATTTTCCCATTTAGAGCGGGCATTTTCCTGGAAAACGCCTGGCGTTTTGGAAGGAAAACATATACTTATCATAGACGACATTATGACAACAGGCGCTACTTTTGAGGCCTGTTGTTACCCCCTGAAAAATATCAATGGAGTAAAAATAAGTATATGTACCCTTGCCATTGCAGAATAATCAGGAGACTAGGGTTCCCACCTTTTCCCCGTGAATAATTTTGGTTAAGTTATCAGGATTAATGATATCAAAAACGATAATAGGGAGATTATTTTCCTGACAGAGCGTAAAAGCCGTCATATCCATCACATTTAAGCCAAGGCTTATGACCTTTTCGAATGAGATAGCATCATATTTAGTGGCATCGGGAAATTTCTCAGGATCGGCCGTATAGATACCATCTACCCGGGTACCTTTAAGAATGACCTCGGCATTGATTTCATTAGCTCTTAGGGCTGCGGCTGAATCTGTTGTAAAATAGGGATTTCCTGTGCCTGCGGAAAAAATGACCACTCTATTCTTCTCAAGATGTCGAATACAACGTCTTCTAATATAAGGTTCAGCAATCTGATTGATACCAATAGCAGAAACGAGCCGGGTATAAACGCCAAGTTTTTCAAGGGTACTTTGAATGGCCATGCCATTTATAACGGTAGCCAACATACCCATATAATCACCTTGCACACGTTCGATACCAGAACTTGACGCTTGTAATCCGCGAAAAATATTTCCGCCTCCTATAACGACAGCCACTTGAACATCGAGATCAACCAACGTTTTTATTTGTAAGCCATAGTGCATTAATTTTTCAGCATCAATGCCAAATGAATTATCCCCCATGAGAGATTCACCACTTAATTTTAAAAGGACGCGTTTATATTTTTTTTCCACTTAGAGGATTTTGGTTAGTGAGCGCAAAAAAAAGGCGAACCGTAAAACGATTCGCCTTTTGAATTAACCTAAAGCTACGTGCTTGAAAGCGGTAACGGTGAGGTTTTTATCAATTTTCTGAAGATACTGCTCCACAGTAACAGAATTATCTTTAACGAATTGTTGATTTAACAATGTCATTTCCTTAAAGAACTTATTCAACTTACCTAAGGCAATTTTCTCTAACATTTCTTCTGGTTTGCCTTCATTTCTGGCAATTTCCTTACCTATTTCAATTTCTTTTTCCACTAGAGAAGAATCCACTGAATCTTTATTAACGGCGATAGGCTTCATAGCAGCAACCTGCATAGCCACATCTCTTCCGGCATCGAAGCAGGCAGGATTATCTATAGAAAGAGCGACAATAACAGCTGCACGGTTACCCATGTGAATATAAGGGCATACTTGAGCTGCTTCAAGGAACTGGTAATCAGCTACTTCAACTTTTTCACCAATAACACCAACTTGTTCGATAACTTTTTTCCCGATAGAGATAGAACCATCAAAAGAAAGATCTAAAAGTTCCTCTTTAGAAGCGGGAAGATTAGCGAGAGCGATATCAGCTATTTTTTTGGCAATAGCTACGAAATCAACATTTTTAGCAACGAAATCAGTTTCGCAACTCAACTTAATAATAACACCTTTTTTACGATCATCGGAAACAGCGGCTACGACGGCACCTTCAGTTGCTTCGCGATCTGCTCTTTTTGCAGAAAGTTTCTCTCCTTTTTTACGGAGACCTTCGATGGCTTTTTCAAAATCTCCCTCTGCTTCAGTGAGAGCTTGCTTGCAATCCATCATACCTGCACCGGTCATATCTCTTAATTTTTTGACATCGGTGGCTGAAATAGATACGCTCATTTTATATTATGTTTGGTTTGGAAAAAGTAACCGGTTTTTTAAAATTAAACAGCCGTTGCTTCGCTTTCAGACTTCACCTTATTACGTTCTTCAAGACCTTCCAAAATGGCATCCACCATATAATTGGTGATGATACGAATAGATTTAGAAGCGTCATCATTTCCCGGAATGGCAAAATCGACTAAATTTGGGTCTGAATTAGTATCAACGATACCGAAAGTACGAATACCCAAACGTTGCGCCTCTGCGATAGCGATATGCTCATGAGCGATATCAACAACGAAAAGAGCTGCTGGAAGGCGACCTAAGTTAGCGATACCTCCAAGAACCTTCTCCAATTTATCCTTTTCACGGGACATCGTTAAACGTTCCTTTTTAGTAACACTTGAAAGTGTTCCATCTCCGAGCATTTTCTCGAAAGATTGCATTTTCTTGATAGACTTGCGAATGGTGGTAAAGTTAGTCATCATACCACCTAACCAACGATCACAAACATAAGGCATACCTGCGCGACGTGCTGCTTCGGTAACGATATCTCTGGCCTGTTTTTTAGTGGCTACGAAAAGTACTTTTTTACCTGATTTTGCTAAGGCACGCATGGCATTAGCAGCGCGATCTAAACCTTCAGAGGTACGATTTAGGTCGATGATATGGATGCCTTTGCGTTCCATAAAAATGTACGGAGACATTTTTGGATTCCACTTCTTTTTAAGGTGTCCAAAATGTACACCTGCATCCAGTAATTCTTTATAAGTTGGCTTATTCATATCTTTACAAATTTGGGGATAATAAATGCTACCCTGATTTAAAGGATTAACGTTTACTGAATTGGAAGCTCTTTCTTGCCTTCGGTTTACCGTATTTCTTACGTTCAACCTCACGTGAATCACGCGTTAAGAATTTCCTGTCTTTTAGTGGCTTTCTAAAATCTGCATTTAGCTCCACTAAAGCACGGGAAATACCCATACGAACTGCTTCTGCCTGACCTTTGAAACCGCCACCACTGACATTGACAACAACATCATACAATTTAGCTACTTCCACTTCTTCCAGCGGCGCCATTACAGAAAGTTGTACGTGTTCCTGAGGAAAATAGGCTTTATAATCCTTACCATTCACAAGAATGTTTCCTTCCCCTTTTTTTAGATAGACACGGGCTACCGAACACTTTCTTCTACCCGTTGCATTAATCATTTCCATATACGATGCTTACTATTAGCGAATTACCCGAGAACCTCTGGCTTTTGCGCTTGGTGGGGATGTTCAGCCCCGGTGTAAATAAATAATTTTTTAATCATACTTCTTCCCAAACGATTTTTAGGAAGCATGCCTTTAACGGCGCGTTCCACGATGTCATTTGGCTTGCGAGCCATAAGTTCCTGTGCCGTGTAGGTCTTCTGACCACCAGGGTAACCTGTGTAATGTCTGTAAACTTTGTCTTGCATTTTCTGACCAGTAAAGCGAACTTTATCTGCATTTAACACAATAACAAAATCTCCCGCATCTGCGTGTGGTGTGTAGGAAGGTTTATTTTTACCCCGAAGGATAGTAGCAATCTTAGTACAAAGGCGACCTACTATCTCTCCTTCTGCATCAATAACGTACCACTTGTGCTGAACAGTTTGTTTATTGGCGTGTACCGTCTTGTAACTGAGCGTATCCACTATTTGATTTGTTTAAAATGAAGGAATTAAGAAATACTGCTTTAATAAGCGACTGCAAAAGTATATTTCTTTTTATTCCAAACAAACTTTTACGTCATTTTTTTTTGTAAAAAAATCATAACTACTTGAAAAACAATAAAATTTTCGACATCTTTTTTTTATACCTCTACCAACTTTTTACTTTTCCTTTTGTTATTCCTTCCTTCTACCTAAAGAAATCGTTAAATTTGCCTTTGAAAATATCATTTAATGTCTGAAAAGAAAATCTTCACCCCTGATAATGACCCTACTGCATCGAGTAGAAAGCAAGATCACATCGAACTTGCCTTCCGATCTCAGGTTTCATCAGCCGATATGCGGAACGAATTTTACTATGAGCCGCTTCTTTCTGCCCATCCTGCAGATTCCTCTCTCCTTGAAACTCCTTTTGGTTCAAAGGTTATGCGTGCTCCACTTTGGGTTTCCAGTATGACGGGCGGTACGGCAATGGCTGGTAAAATTAATAAAAATCTGGCGCTTGCCTGTGCCGAATTTGGCCTGGGTCTTGGCCTGGGATCATGCAGACCCTTGCTTTTCAGTGATGAAACATTAAGCGATTATGCTGTCAGACCCATTTTAGGCGAAAGTGTTCCCTTTTATGCCAATTTGGGCATTGCTCAAATCGAAAAATTATGGCTCCAGAAAGAATTATTCAGAATCCCGGCGTTAATTGAAAAACTAGCCGCCGATGGTTTAATCATACATATTAATCCTTTACAGGAATGGCTACAACCCGAGGGAGATAGATTTACTTATCCTCCTATTTTTATTATTCAAGAACTCATACGCCATTATCCGGAAATCTCACTTATAGTCAAAGAGGTGGGACAAGGAATGGGGCCGAAAAGTCTAAAAAAACTGCTGATGTTACCGCTCACTGCCGTTGAATTTGCCGCAGGAGGTGGAACTAATTTTTCTAAGTTAGAACTCTTTCGTGCCCACCCCGACCGTGCTGAAGCCTTAGATCCTCTAACCAAAGTAGGCCATGATGCCAATCAAATGGTTGGCTTTTGTAACGATATTTTCCTGGACCACCCAACCGATATACAATGTAAACTGCTCATCATTTCCGGAGGAATTCAAGACTTTTTACATGGACATTATTTAGTGAAGAAATCGAAAATACCCGCAGTTTATGGTCAGGCTTCCTTATTTTTGAAATACGCCAGAGATGATTATTCGACCCTGCAATCGTTTGTCAAACACCAAATTGAAGGACTCGTCGTAGCTAATCATTTCCTAACTTTACCTCCGTCCTAATGCCTATT
>JBMLQR010000301.1:17493-21708 GCA_049241465.1 Saprospiraceae bacterium
GTTGCTGCTGCTTCCAGTGCAGCAAAATTCTGGCTATCCAGAGGCGGATTTACATCGACCGTCATATCCACTGTAAAAATTGGTCAAATCCATTTCAAATGGTTTGGTGATACTTCCTTAATATATCGTTTATTTCCGGACATAAAAGAGAAGCTTCTATTGGAAAGCAAGCATTTAGGAGCTAATATGGTAAAAAGAGGGGGTGGCGTCACAGACATAGAGCTCCTTCATTTCGGTCATTTGGAAGAAGGTCTTTATCAACTTAGGGTCAAATTTGAGACGGTAAATTCTATGGGGGCCAATTTTATTAATACCCATTTAGAATCGTTTTCCTCGTCTTTAAAAGAATATTTTAATTCCTCCAGCTTGCTTTCTCCTGAAGACAGAGAGATTCAAATTATTATGTCCATTTTATCAAATTATACGCCTGAATGTTTGGTAACGGCCACAGTCAGTTGTCCTGTAAGTGATTTTAATGGAATTTATAAAGACATGGGTGCCGCTGAATTTGCCAATAAATTTCAACAAGCAGTTCGTATTGCTGAAATTGATCCATACAGAGCCACCACACATAATAAGGGCATTTTTAATGGTATTGACGCCGTTATTTTGGCTACTGGTAATGATTTCAGAGCGGTAGAAGCAGCAGGTCATGCTTATGCAGCAAAAGATGGTTCCTATAAATCTTTGAGTGTTTGTAAAATTGAAAATGATATATTTACATTTTCCCTGACCCTTCCTCTGGCTATTGGAACCATTGGCGGATTAACTCACCTGCATCCTTTAGCAAAAAAAACGCTCTCCATTTTAGGTGAACCCGATGCTAAAATGCTCATGCAAATCGTTGCATCCGTTGGTCTTGCCCAAAATTTTGCCGCAGTAAAGTCTCTCATTACCTCAGGTATTCAGGACGGTCACATGCGCATGCACCTGATGAATATTCTGGTCCATCTAGAGGCGAATGAGGAGGAAAAAAGCAGCGCTTTACAACATTTTAGTAAGATACCCGTGTCTTTTTCATCGGTTCGTGAATTCGTTGATTCAATGCGGTCTGAAAAATGAATAAAACAACCTATTTTTCACATGGAAAACTTTTAATAACAGGGGAATATGCCGTTTTAGACGGTGCAAAAGCATTGGCCCTACCTACCAAGTATGGTCAGCATCTGCATTTTCACCCTCAACCTGGCTCAAATTGCCTCCTTTGGGAGAGTTTCACAGATAAAGGACAATTGTGGTTTTCTGCCTCGTGGGAACTAAATTCTATGAAGGTCACTGTCGGTCAGGGTTTACCTGAAACCAATGTACTTACCTCACTACTAAACAGTATGATGTCAGAAAAAGGGCTTCCCGCTTCTTTTTTTGAAGGCAAAATAGAAACCCGTCTCGATTTTCCAAGAGAATGGGGACTTGGGACCAGTTCCACTCTTATCGCTTTACTTTCAAAATGGACTCAAATTAATCCTTATTATTTGTTGGAAAAATCATTCGGTGGTTCGGGCTATGATATTGCCGCTGCCGGTGCAATGGGTCCTATTACATATAGAAAAATAAAGGAAGATAACGAGAAACCCGAAGTTAATATAGCGCCGTTTAATCCCCTGTTTTTAAACAAAATATATTTCCTTTACTCCGGTAAAAAGAAAAACAGTAGAGAAGGAATTTCGACCTATCGTTCTAAATCATTAAATCCTGCCTATATCTCAGAAATATCACAACTGACAGAAAGAGTTCTGACTGTTGAAAGTTTTTCAGACTTTTGCACATTGGTAGAGACGCATGAAAAAATTACAGGCAATCAGTTGGGCTTAATACCTATTCAAGAGGAATATTTTACCGATTTTCAAGGGGTAGTAAAATCTCTTGGTGCTTGGGGCGGCGATTTCTTAATGATTTTAACCGAATTACCTCAAAGTGACATTATATCCTATTTCAAAAAGAAAGGATTTTCAACCCTTTTTACCTATAATGAATTGATATTTACTGAAAATAAATAAAAATTATGCCAACCAAGTGGAATGAATGCGAATTAGTTTCTTTTAAAGAAATAGCGCCTCAAACGAGACTTTTCACTTTCAAATTATTGGGTGACGATGTTTTTTCATTTAAAGCAGGTCAATTCATTACTTTCGATCTTCCTGTGCACGAAAAAAGACTTTACCGCTGGAAAAGCTATTCTTTAGCTAATGCACCTGATAACACGAACTATTTTGAATTATGTATTGTAAAAAATGAAGGAGGATTAGGTACTACCTATCTGTTTGACCAAATAATAATAGGAGATAAACTGAAATTTAAAGGTCCTGAAGGTAGCTTCATTTTACCTGAAAATAATCCTGAAGCCCTCTGTTTTATTTGTACAGGAACAGGCATTGCCCCCTTCAGAAGTATGCTGAGGGATATTTGTCAGAATAAGGTAAAACCTGCAACAATCCGGGTTATATTTGGAACAAGAAAAATGGAAAATATTCTCTTTTTAGATGAATGGCGGGAATTAGTAGACTTATTACCTGATTTTCAAGTACATATAGCCCTCTCAAGAGAAGAAGAATTACCTCTTATTAAAGAGAAAAATATTTTTTTCTATAAGGGATACGTCCATCAGATTTATCAACATCAAAAATTATTTGATGTGAAAGAACCGATTTTTTATCTTTGCGGTTGGCGAAATATGATTGATGAGGCGCAAAAAAACCTTTTGAACCTTGGTTTTCCATCTTCGCATATTCAAACTGAACTATATGGCTGATGCGGAGATAAAACTATTTTATTAAGAACTTGTTTTCACCTAAAACCAACCATTTTATCAACATGGAAAATACTACACCACAGAGTCCGGTTCTGATATATACGGAGCAAACGCCGAATCCGGAAACTTTAAAATTCGTTACTAATAGAATGCTTTATAAAGGGACAGCTGACTTTAAAGAAGTGAATGCGGCTAAAGAATGGTCCCCAATAGCTACCGAATTATTTCAATTTCCTTACGTTAAGGGAGTTTATGTTTGCAATAATTTTGTAACTGTTTCAAAGGAATTTAATTATGCCTGGGAAACTATCCTGCTTCCTCTAAAAGAGTTTATAAAAGAATATGTTGCTAACGGATCTGAAATTATTAGGGAAGGTTACGCCGAAGCCATGTTAGCTTTTGAAGCTGAAAATAGTAAACATGAGGTTCATACAGGCGAGCAAAGTGAGACGGTAAAAAAGATAAAAGAGCTTATTGATACTTATGTTAAGCCTGCCGTTGAAATGGACGGTGGAAACATTGAGTTCAAAAGTTTTTCAGAAGGAATCGTCACCGTAACCTTGCAAGGTAGCTGTAGCGGTTGTCCAAGTAGCACCGTCACCCTAAAATCAGGGATTGAAGGCATGTTAAAACGAATGGTTCCCGAAGTGACCGAAGTGGTTTCAGAAATGGGATAAAATTAAATGAAAAAGAGGCTGTCTAAAAAGATAGCCTCTTTTTTTTGCTACTTTGTACCCTTTGGTCCCTGGCGGCACAAAATGTTTTTATTGTAACATTGTGCGCCTTGCGGAACAAATGTTTTCATTGTACCATTGTGCGCCTTGCGGCCTAAAATGCTATAAACGTGTGACCCCGAGGGGGTCAGGTGTGGGATTTTGGGGAAATTTGTGCCGCCAGGAGCATGATGGGCCTCTGGGATCGGTTTTTTTTGTTTCCTGACCCCGGAGGGGTCACATGTCTCTTGCTATTTGGTCCCTGGCGGCACAAAATGTTTCATTGTACCCTTTTGGTCCCTGGCGGGATAAATGTCCATTAATCCATTTGGCCCCTGGCGGGATAATCCTATAAACATGCGACCCCTCCGGGGTAGATTTTTACAATTATGCCACTTGCGGCAAAAATTCCCCAATAATAAATGTGTGAATGGTTTGTGCCGTGAATTGGGAAATCTATCTGTATTGTAAAAGGGCGAATTCAATTCGCCCCTACCATCGGGGTATTACGATGTACTATTAACTAATTAATTAAATTTCATATAGATATACATATATTTAATGAAGTAAAAAAACTTTTATTTTAACAAAATATGTGTTTATATTTACCCCACAATTAGAAAGTTAACCTCTCCAAAATCACCAGAAGTGTATCTATGAATACACTCTTAATTTTTGAATTGGAGATATGAGAATATTTATCACTTTTGTTTTTTTGTCCTTGACAATCCTTGCAAATTGTCAAGAATTAAG
>JBMLQR010000302.1:0-1548 GCA_049241465.1 Saprospiraceae bacterium
GTCATATCCATTTCGAAAGCACCACCAATCAAATTATCACCTTCAAACTCAAGGGAACCACTTTTTAACATTACTTTGCCAAAGTGCTGACCTGTAACTTTGTATCCTGTCCACTTAACGAAACTGCTAGTCAAATCAGCAGGTACTTTTACTGGCGGCTTAACAAATGAAAAAGTAGCTATTGCTACCAAAACTAAAAACATTGAGAATTTTTTCATAAGATGTTTATTTAAAGTTTAACAATTTAATCTAATGGTTGTTCAGAAAAATGATTTCCATTTCGAACAATTTCCAGTAATTCATTCAAGTGTGAGGCTTGTAAGTCAGTGAGATTATTCATCGTGCTGTAAATATTATGCTCAATGACCTCGTTACAAATATCTAATAATTGTAAACCCTCTTCCGTTATTCTTATCTCAACCTGCCTTCTGTCATTTGGACAGAAAGTCCTGTTAACCAAATTTTTATCAATTAATTTATCCACCAAACGACTGGTGTTAGACGTTTTATCTAACATCCTGGAAGTAATTAATTTTAATGAAGATGGTTTACAGCCCATGCCCTTCAATATTCTGAGAATATTAAATTGCTGACCACTTATGTCGTAAGGCTTCAATAATCTGTTCACTTTATGATTTAACCAGGCCGCAGTAAATAGCAGATTCACATGGGCTTTGTGAAAATTATCCTTAAAAATAGACTGATTGATTTCTTGTTCCAAATTCATTGTTGACTCATTAATTGTATATACAACTAAAAAGAAAAAAAGGTTCAACGATTTTGAAAAAAAATTAGGATAACTTTGCCCAACAAAATTAAAATCATGAAAATACTTATCATTGGTGGTGGTAATATGGGTTTAACCTACGCGCAAAGTTTTCTTCGCACTCAAAATGCGTCTAAAGATGACATGATGATTTTGGAGAAATCGCCAGACAGAGCTGCAGAACTTTCAAGAAAAGATATTGGAACGGTGTTCGGTGATGCCATTGAATGTGTTCCTCTCGCCGACATCGTCATTTTAGCGGTGAAACCACAAGATGCCAAAATCATGTTTGCTTCCATCAAAGACAAGGTTCACCATCAACAGGTATTTTTGTCTATCATGGCCGGGGTTAAAATTGATCAGATTAAAGAAGGGCTGGGGACATCCAAAGTCATTCGGGCGATGCCTAATTTACCGGCTCAAATTGGTCGGGGTATGACCGCTTTTACCTCATCGGAGGAGGTAACCAGGATAGAATTAATTACGGTACAGAATTTACTGAACACCACTGGCAAGACCGTTTATGTTGAGACTGAAAAGTTTATAGATGCTGCTACGGCTATTTCAGGCAGTGGGCCTGCTTATGTGTTTTTATTTATGGATTCCATGATTTCAGCTGCCAGAGGCATGGGGTTTTCTCCCGCCGAAGCCGAATTGCTGGTAAGCCAAACTTTTCTTGGTGCCACGGAATTATATAATTCAGGTGATTATACCTGTCAGGAATGGATTCAGAAGGTGTCCTCAAAAGGTGGTACCACCGAAGCAGCAATGCAATCATTTGA
>JBMLQR010000303.1:0-18641 GCA_049241465.1 Saprospiraceae bacterium
TGGCAAGTCTAACCGAAGAAACCTGTGGAAAAGCTTCTTTTAATAGAAGGATGGCGCCACTAACATGGGGCGCAGCCATGGACGTACCTGATAAAGAACCGTACCCATTACCATTTATGGCGCTTCTTATTTCTTGTCCCGGTGCAACAACTTCTGGCTTTATTCCTAAAGGTTCATTGTTTGGTAAGCAAACGGAAGGGCCGCTGCCTGAAAATGAGGTGATTGGAAAACTGCTAATTTTTGCATTGACCGCACCTACGGAAAATGGAACTACCAAATCGTTGGCCACTACGGCAGGAAAACTTATAGTAAGTGAATCAGGTCCTTCATTTCCAGAGGAAAAAACGATAGCCACGCCTGCATTTTGTATAGTAGTGAAAATATTAATGTAAGCGGAAGTGAAACAAGAAGATACATTAAATTTACCTGGTGGACTTCCCCACGAATTATTAATGACATCAGGGATATCCTGACTGGTACTATTATTTCTATCTGGATTTAATGCCCACTGCATGCCGCCAATAGCATCTGATTGCGTTGCTGCTTTGAGCTTGCATTCCGTCCCGTCTGCATTTTTTAAAGATAGGGGAACACCCATCCAATTAGCATTGAAGGCCACACCTATAGTATCGCGAGTTAACCGGTCTAAACCAGCAACTACGCCAGCAACGTGGGTGCCATGCTCAGAACAATAATCTTCCGTTTCCAGGCTGGTATAGGCATGCGATAGTGGAACATGGTTATACAAAAACTGGTTTCTTAAGGCTGGATGGGTATTATCCTGACCGTTGTCAATGACTAATACCTTTCTGCCATAACCTGTATAGCCCATTTTCCATAATGCTGGCGCATTGATGGCCGTCAACCCGATTTCCTTACCATTAGGTACAAAGTTTGTTTTTTTGATACTTCCTTTATGGTGTGAAACTAATTCTGCATCTTTTTCAATACCAGCTATGTCAGGGTTTTTAAGCAAAATCTCAATCAGGGGAGCAGTGACTTCTAACGCAATAATATTGGCAATCCAAAACCTTTTTATACTATTTGGGGAATAAAAAGGAGACTGCTCTATGTCGGAAATCAATTTTTCCTGCGTCCTGTCTGCCTTAAGTTGAAGAGCATCCAGTAGCGTTTTGACTTGTAAATCTCTGGTAGGTAAAGTTCTTAGCACCTGTTCCTGCAACTTATTTACATCTACCTGATCTTTTAAAACAACAATAATTTTATATTTTTTGCCTTCCGGACCTTCTTTAAGTTCCATAGCAAGCTCCTGGCTTAGTTTCCCTTCAATATCGGATTGACCTAAAAGAGGAAAAAACACAAATAGTATGCCGGCAGATAAAAAGAATCTCAGGGCGGTATATATGGACATCAGATAACTATTTATAAGTTAAAATATTATTTTGTAAACGTAAAATTCATAAATGTGTTGCAAAAATCAGGCGGGTAGATTCACTAAAGCTTTAAAATCATCAAATATTGAATCTTCGCGTTTCATTTCCAGTAATTCTAATAACGAACCGTATTCTTCTTCTAATAATGCACTGTTCTTTCCGTTTCTAATCTCAATTTGTGCCCTGGAAAGTTGCTCTTTTCTCCAATGAAAGGTGCTACTCATTTTGGATAAAATTTCTGCATAGGTTCCTTTTGGATCCTCTATGGAAAAATTTGAAATTCCTTCATTAGCGATGCGCATATTTCTGGAGAGCAATTCTCCAGACTCAATGATATAAAAGGCAGTATAAACATTATCAAAGGAACCAGTTTGATGAAGAAGACTGTAATAAAGAGCAAGTTGTAAATCTTCTTTATTCTTTAAAAGGTCCATTCGATAATTTTTACCACTCCACTTTAAATCAATGATGGCTCTATCATTTCCCTTTTTTAATATTATATCGACAATCCCGGAAACAGGTTTATCACAAAATGTACCAGTTAGCTTTGTCTCAACCGAATCGGGCTCCCATCCGTCGTTTTTCATTATTTTAACGAATTTTAATACGCCTTGCGTCAGTTTTCTTGATAAAACGCTTCTTTCCGGTTCTTTACCATATTGCAACATCGTAGCTCCTTCCTGTTCGAAAAGAACGGGAAGACTTTCTTCAATCCATTGTTGGATGATTATCTCTTCTTTATACCAATAATCTGTGTCCTTGATTAGTTGTTCAAATAGTCGGTGAGCCAGATTTCCATATAACCTTTTATCACCTATGATTTCCAGACTTTTTGCCTTATATAAACCAAGTTTATACTGAAAAACATATTTGTAGGGGTAGTAAAAAAGAGATTCGAGGCTAGTGAAGCTTTCATCTTTTCTTTCCGGCAATTCCAGGAGAGTATCTATATGTAAAAATAAAGGCACAGCTGTGGGTGGCGCTGGTATAATGGATTGAAGATTGGGCAGATTAAATGCTGCCAATAAAGGGAAATCAGGATATTCGCCGGACAGGTGAAAGTCGAGAGTTATTTTTAGGGCGTCAAGGTTATCAAAACAAGCATTTAGGTCCCCAAATAATGGGAAAGGTTGTATTTCTGCCCCTTCAACCCTTTCTGGAAGAAACAGGAAAAGACGTTTCTTTGTCTTTAAAAACGCTTGTTTTCTGTACCATGATAGTCTTTGATTATCCTTCATCGGCAGATCGGGTAATACTCCCTTTCCTTGAAGATAGTACAGTTCATGAACATACCATTTTGCAAAGAAATAGTCAGGCTCTCTTTCTGTAAATGTCCACCAGATAAGGTCATCTATGGGTTCAAGTATAGCTGCTGCGTGATGAGTAACCCGAATATGATTTTTCTGAGCTTGTACAGGACTTCGGGCAATGGGTTCCAGGGCCGTTCGAATAATACGAACTATATCAAGATGTGAAAGATGAGTTTCTGGAAGATTATCAATTAAATTGATGAGTATTTGGGTTTGGCTGGAAATAGACATACTCGACTCATGGTCAGAAAGTACGGACTGACTCCAGCTATTTACCTGCGTAAAAAGTTCTAAAAGATCTGATTTGGGAACTAAATCCTTTTGAGAATATCGTTTCCTGGTAAACCAAAAATCATATTCTTTTTTCATGTCGTCCCATATTTCTGGCGACACACTTTCTTTAAATTTATTTAGATCCACTTGCCAATCATGTCCAAAAAGTCCTGGTTTTGAAGCAAGGTTTGAAGCTAGAATCTTACTTAAATCCCAAGGTATAGGTTGTTGGGGTAGGGTTAAAAAAGCGAGTAATTTTACTGGATCTAAAGGCTGCCAAAGGAATTCCGGAACAAGTTTTAAGAGTTGTAAAACGGGTCTGGCATCGGAGCGGGTTTGTAAACCCAGACTGGGCAGCCCCTCTAAAATCAGCGCATTGTCCAGCGTTCTTGTTTTATCAGGGAGTAAAAGAATGGGGTCCCAGGACTGGTTTTCGTTTAACCATTTGGCCAGCCAGCCAGCGAGTTCGGTATCCCTTTTTCCTGTGAACAAGCATAAAGACCCATCTCCTTTTGCTTTCAATTTTGGTGTATCACCAGATGGCAGAGTATGTATAAACCGTTGAAATTGAGATAGATCAGAGTCTTCACTGGCAGCGGGATCAGATGATATCTGTTGTATCTGTGCTCCATTATTTTCAAGACCTGATAAAACTTGTTGCCAATAAACGGGCAATAAATCGAAAGGTTCTACTAAGTAAATGACCAGTTGTCGAATAACTTTGAATGGTATCTTTTCAAGAATGTCCAATTGCCTATCTGTCCATCCTTTTGGCCAAAACTTGTTTTTGTTAAGGTCGTCTTCAATGAGAGATAAAGTTCTTATTCTAGGAGGAGCGTCTTCATCATCAGCGCCATTCCAACCTGCTTGCTTCAAGGCATCCCGCAAATTCAACAAGGTTTGAGCCGTGGCAAAAGGGTCTGCAGAAAATGAATGTCGGAAAAAAGCATCGGGATGTTCAGAAAGGTGACTGGCCAAATGCTGTCGAAAAACATCCGTTCGAATAGCTACTTGCTGGTCATCAGGTGGCTTTATTCCAAAACGCTTTTCCAGCAAAATAGTGAATTGCTGTGGACCACAAAAATATTCAATATTCTCTTCACCCATTCCGATAGGTGGGACTTTATTATCCAGTTGAAGACCAAAGACAATTTTTTTCATTTAGTTGTTATCCACCACATTCTTTTTGTAAATTTTTTATCTGTTGATTCCAATACTGTCTCGTATCGTTCAACTCATTCTCGTCACAAAAATCAGTTAAATCCAAAATAGTTTCTCCAGTAACAGGAGATTCAGAAATTTTAAATTCAAGATATTCAGAATCATAATCGGAATCTGCCCATTTTAAACGGAGCACTTCCTCTTCATGATCTGCGAGTATTAGAGCTACTTCTTCATTTCCGCTCCATGAATAGGTAATCTGATGTTCATCCACTTCCGCTTTATCACAAAACCATCTGACTATACAGGCAGGGGTTGTGAGAAAAGTGTAGAGAATATTCGGCGAGGCCTTAAATAAAAATTCCAGTTGGAGCTTGGTTCGTCCCATAAGTTTGTAAAATTAGTAAAGTGCAATAAAAAATAAAAAATCGAAAAAACCAAATGACTTTTACTTTTGTTTTCATTTTTTTTTTTGAAACTTAAAATAAGATTCCTTTATTTACTTGATTAAGACCTATTAAACCACTATTTTTGTGCTTTTAAAAAATAACCATACGGATACCCGTTTTTTAATAGGTACGTACACCCTCAAAATGTCGTTGAATGAGACAACTTAAGATTACTAAATCTATTACAAACAGAGAGAGTCAGTCGCTGGAAAAGTATTTACAAGAAATCGGTAAAGTAGATTTACTTACGCCGGAAGAAGAAGTTGATTTAGCAAAAACCATTAAGGAAGGGGATCAAGCCTCGCTCGAAAAGTTAACGAAGGCCAATCTTCGTTTTGTTGTCTCCGTTGCCAAGCAATACCAAAACCAAGGTTTGTCCTTAAGTGATCTCATTAATGAGGGTAATCTTGGTCTGATTAAAGCCGCACAGCGCTTTGATGAAACAAGAGGTTTTAAATTTATTTCTTATGCTGTTTGGTGGATTCGTCAATCTATCCTTCAGGCTTTAGCTGAACAATCAAGAATTGTTCGTCTTCCTTTGAATAAGGTGGGTTCGCTAAATAAAATAAACAAAGCATTTTCTGAATTGGAACAGGAGTTCGAAAGAGAACCTTCTCCTGAAGAATTAGCTACCCTCTTGGAGATTCCCACAGAGGAAGTAGAAACTACCTTGGGCGTTGCGGCCAGACACGTTTCTATGGACGCCCCTTTTGTTGAAGGGGAAGATAATTCCCTGCTCGATGTGTTAGAAAATGCAGGAACGCCAGGTACCGATCAGGAACTAGATTATTACGAGTCTTTACGCCGTGAAATTGAGCGCTCTTTGAGTACTTTAACGGACAGACAATGTGATGTTATAAAGCTTTATTTTGGTATCGGTGTTGAACATCCTATGTCTCTGGAAGATATAGGTGACAAATTTGGCCTGACGCGTGAACGCGTTAGACAAATAAAAGATAAAGCCATTAATAAACTCAGATCTGCTAACAGAAGCCGTTTATTGAAAAATTATTTAGGAGCCTAAATTGGTTTTTTAAAAATATTAGATTTCGGAGAAAAAGGTATATTTTTTCTCCGATTCTTTTTTTTATATAATATCCAGCGCATTAGTATCAAAAAAGGCATCATCTATTTCCCCGTTTTCCGAGGTGTCTAAAAAAAGATTCCGCTCTATGCCCGCCTCCAGTGAAATAAAAGTCTCCGTGCGCTGTATGCCAGGTATTTCTTGTATAGAATGTAAAACCTCTCGCAAATGATTGGTGTCCCGGCAAATAACCTTAGTGAAAATATTGTACAATCCAGTGGTATAATGAGCCGACACAATCTCCGGAATATTTTCAAGGCCTTCTATGGCTGACGTATAATGTGAACTCTTGTCTAAGTAAATACCTAAAAAGGCCGTAACATCATACCCTAGTTTTTCCGGATTAACGCTCAGGTGATACCCTTTAACTATGCCGCTCTCTTCCAGCTTTTTCATTCTAACATGAATAGTTCCGCCACTCACCTGAAGTTTTTTGGCAATCTCAGTATAGGGAATCTTTACATTTCTCATTAAGATGGAAAGTATCTGATGGTCTAGTTTATCTATGTCTGGAAGTTGTCCCATTTTCAATTTTTTTAAATAAATCGCTATTTTTTGCTAAAATAATAAATATGCCCCATAAAATAAGGCTTATTTTGCTAATTTCTTTTAATTATCTTTGCCTTCTATAATCTTAAAGCCATGTCTCGACACAAATCTGGAAGGGAAAACCTTCAGCTTATTTTTCCCCTTATTGCCGCTTTGTTCTTAATCATTGGTTTTATACTAGGCAGTTTTTTTGCTCCTCTGGGACGTGTTAAAACCTTGTATCCTGAAAATTCTTCCGCGATTAGTACCCTAAACGATGCTTTGGGATTTTTGTCCTCTAAATATGTAGATCCCCTGGATAAGGATAGTCTCGTCGAAGAAGCAATTTCATTTTGGATGAGTAATTTAGATCCTTTCTCCGCCTATATAAAACCTAATGATCTGGCTTGGATGAATGAAAGATTATCTGGCTCTTATGTAGGTATTGGTATTGAATTTATGATTAAAAATGACTCTATTCTGGTTGTTTCCGTTTTGGAAAATGGTCCGGCTGCTACAGCGGGAATGCAGGTAGGTGATATTTTATTAGCGGCTGGATCGGCTATTCTTGATAAAACAAGCCCATCAAACCCGGAAAATATTATTAAAAATGTTCGTGGAAAGGAAGGTTCTTCTGTCGTTGTAAAAATATACAGGCCTTCTACGGGAAAATATGTTTCTCTAAAATGTATCAGGAAAGGATTGGATATGCCCAGTGTTGGACCCTTTCTAAACTATAATAAAAATATTGGTTACATAAAAATAAAAGAATTTAGTGCTACAACAGATCAGGAGTTTATGTTGGCGATGGATTCTCTTTTTGGTAAACAAGGAAGCAAGAAAGATTTAATTCTGGATCTTAGGGGAAATCCCGGAGGCTATCTGGAAAAAGCTACGCACATGTTAAATCAATTGATTCCCGAATCTGGCAAAGTTATGGTTTCAACAAAATCTAAATCGGGAAAAGAGACGGTCTTCAAATCTTCAGGGCGCCCCTTTTTTCCTACGGGAAATATAATCGTTCTTGTGGACGAAAATGCTGCATCAGCTAGTGAGATTGTCGCCGGGGCGCTTCAAGATCTTAAAAGAGCTACTATTGTTGGGCGTCGTTCCTTTGGTAAAGGACTTGTGCAGGCTCAATATAAGCTGTCAAATGGCGGTGCGCTGAAGTTGACTATCGCAAAGTTCTACACTCCTTCGGGGAAGCTTATTCAAAATCCTTACCAAAAAGGAGATACAAGTACCATCAAAAGAGGCATATTTCCGGATGTGCTGATTCCCTTATCATCGATGGATACGTCGGAATTATGGGCAAATGCAAAACGATTAACCATTCCTTTTGTTATTAAGAATAAACCAGACGGATTTTTAAACTACAGCCCCGCAAAGGGTAAGGTGGCTACCGTAAATTGGGCTGCTTTTTTACCTGAAAACAAATTGGTCTCTGCTTATTTAAAGGAGTTCAATTTGGGTGATGAAGTTAGATTATCTGCCTGGAAAAGATTAAAAGTAGCCTACGCGAAACAATATTTGGGTAACGAGGCGGCTATGAACATAGAATTTGAGGTGGATCCTTTTTTAAAAGAAGCAATTCGCAACTTAGAAAATAAGTAATTACTGATTTTTTGACAACCAACTTTGTTTTAATAATGTTTACCTTTTTTTCATTTTAAACTATACATGAAATGTCCAATTTTCGTATCACTGACCAGTTTGTAAATAGACATATTGGTCCAAATGAGATGGAACAACAAGAGATGCTGGATTTTATTTCCGCTGACTCTTTAGATGTATTGATGACTGATACGATTCCAGAGGCCATTCGTTTAAATCATGATTTACCTCTCCCGGAACCGATGTCTGAGTATGAATATCTAAGGGAGTTAAGGGGGCTTGCCAGTAAAAATAAACTTTTTAAAACCTACATCGGAAGAGGGTATTACGGTACCTGGACGCCTTCTGTTATCAATAGGTCGATATTTCAAAACCCAGGCTGGTACACTCAATATACACCGTACCAGGCGGAAATTGCGCAAGGAAGACTAGAAGCTATATTGAATTTTCAGACAATGGTCTGTGATTTAACCGGTTTGCCTGTGGCTAATGCTTCTTTGCTCGATGAAGGGACCGCTGCAGCAGAAGCTATGACGCTTTTTTTTGGTGTGAAAAATAAAAAAAATAAATCGGTTCTAGCGAATCGGTTTTTAGTTTCTGACAGAGTTTTTCCACAAACTATTTCCGTCCTGAAAACAAGAGCAGAACCTTTGGGTATCGACATTGTCATCATGCCTTTTGCTGATTTTGATTTATCGGAATCTACCTTCGGTGTGCTCATTCAATACCCTGATTCTGAAGGTTCCGTAGAAGATTTTTCAGCGCTAACGGCTGATGCCAAATCTAAAGAAATTTATGTAACCGTTGCCTGTGATTTAATGAGTCTGGCTTTGTTGGAGGCTCCCGGTGTTTGGGGTGCTGATTGTGCCGTAGGAAATGCCCAAAGATTTGGCGTACCCATGGGTTTCGGTGGGCCTCATGCGGCTTACTTTGCTATAAGTGAGGAATTTAAACGCTTAATTCCTGGAAGGATTATTGGGGTTTCTGTCGATAAGTTAGGAAATCCAGCCCTAAGAATGGCGCTTCAAACCAGAGAACAACATATTCGCAGAGAAAAAGCTACCTCTAATATTTGTACTGCACAAGCCTTGCTGGCTATTATGGCCAGTATGTACGCAGTCTATCACGGGCCCAAAGGTATTTTTCAGATTTCAAAAAGAATACATGATTTAACCTCTTTACTTGCCGCTAATTTACGCAAACTTGACATTTCATTTCCTCATTCATCCTTTTTTGATACGCTTACCATAGATTGTTCGCCAGGGTTTAAAATGTTGGTTCGCGAAGAAGCTGAAAAAAGAAATATTAATTTTTTCTATAATACCCAATCTCTACAGATTTCAATAGACGAAACGGTTCTTTTAGAGGACATCAAAGAAATTTTTGAGGTTTTTTGTGCGGCAACAGGTCGCAATTTAGACTTTAATGAAAATGAAGTATTGGGTGTAAATATTGCTGAACCCCTTCAGAGAAAATCATCTTTTCTAACGCATCCGGTTTTCAATTCGTATCATACGGAGAGTAAAATGATGCGGTATATCCGGAGATTGGAAAATAAGGATTTGTCTTTGGTTCATGGAATGATTGCGCTGGGTTCATGTACCATGAAACTCAATGCTGCCAGTGAATTGTTACCTGTTTCATGGCCTGAATTCGCTAATATTCACCCGATGGTGCCCGAAAATCAGGCAGCTGGGTATCATGAGCTTTTTAAAGATTTGGAAAACTGGCTTTGTGCCGTAACTGGTTTTACCGCTTGTTCATTGCAGCCCAACTCTGGTGCTCAAGGTGAATATGCTGGTTTATTGACCATTCGTAAATATTTTCAGTTTCATAAGCAAGATAATAGAAATATTGCTCTCATTCCCTCTTCAGCCCATGGAACAAATCCGGCCAGTGCAGTAATGGCAGGTATGAAGGTGGTTGTGGTTGATTGTGACGCCAATGGAAATGTCGATTTTGATGATTTAAAAATGAAGGCTGCCGCCCATGCCGAAAATTTAGCTGTTTTAATGGTTACCTATCCTTCGACACATGGGGTTTTTGAAACCAGAATTAAGGAAATTGTAGATTTGGTTCACCATCATGGTGGCAGAGTTTATCTTGACGGGGCCAATATGAATGCTCAGGTAGGTTTAACCAGCCCTGGATTTATTGGCGCGGATGTTTGCCATTTGAATCTTCACAAAACTTTTGCTATTCCTCATGGTGGAGGTGGCCCTGGAATGGGACCAATTTGTGTTAATGACGATTTAGCTCCATTTTTACCGGGTAAAAACAATGCAGATATTCCAGGGTATGACGTGTCTGCCAGTACTTATGGCAGTGCAAGTATATTGTTAATTAGTTATGCTTATATTAAAATGTTAGGTGTAGAGGGAGTTACCCAGGCTACCAGAGTCGCCATTTTAAATGCTAATTACATAAAGAATAAACTTGAAAATGATTTTGATGTCCTTTATTTGGGGGAAAAGGGTAGAAGTGCCCACGAACTTATATTAGACCTCAGACCTTTTAAGCAGTGGATTAGTGCCGAAGATGTTGCAAAACGACTGATTGATTACGGTTTTCATGCACCAACCCTTTCTTTCCCAGTGGCTGGGACCATTATGATTGAACCCACGGAAAGTGAGGATAAAGATGAGCTGGACAGATTTTGTTTGGCGATGTTGGAAATAAAAAAAGAAATAGTAGAGATAATGAATGGCGTGTATGATGTTGACAATAACGTGTTACATAATGCACCTCATACTCAAGCCCTTGTTACTGCTAATGAATGGTCTTTTCCATATTCCAGAGAAAAGGCTGCTTTCCCACTTCCTTATTTACATCAGGGGTATAAATTTTGGCCAAGCGTAGCCAGAATTGACGGCGCCTACGGTGACAGAAATCTGGTATGTACTTGTCCTCCTCTTTCATCGTATGAATAGAGTTTAAGCTTACTTTTAGGCAAAAAAAAATCCTTGGTCAGATGTATTGACCAAGGATTTTTTTTGTAAGGTTTCATTCGAGTAATAAATGAAATTTTATAATTTAAACAAAAACGCTATCTATCATCTGTGAAATCCTGAAATCCTAAAAATCCGTGATTCAGAAATGGGAAATGGGGGTAAATATAAAATTTGTACCATCACAAAGGCCAATTAGCCCAAGGTACCAATTAGCATAAAAAAAAGAGGCTATCTGATCAGAAAGCCTCTTTTTTCGTTTGAAAATCGAATTAACGATATATTTTCTTTTCACGAATACGTGCTTTCTTACCAACAAGATCACGTAAGTAGAACAATTTAGCTCTACGAACCTTACCGCGTTTCAATATTTCAACACTTTGAATATTTGGTGTAGCGAATGGAAAAATTCTTTCAACACCAACGCCGTTAGAAATTTTTCTTACCGTAAAGGTTTTGGTTGGTCCTTGACCACTAATTTGAATGACATCGCCACGAAAAGCTTGAACCCTTTTCTTATCACCCTCAACGATTTCGTAGTTTACTACTACGTTATCTCCTGGGCGAAAATTTGGGAAAGTGCTACTCGGTGTGAGTTGTTCGTGCACGTATTTTATTGCGTCCATCTTAACTTAATTTTTTTTGACGTGCAAAAATATATAAATAAACTGGTAAATACAATTTTTACACATAAATACTTACAATCCTTATAAATTAACGTAAAAGAGTTACGAATCCTTTGATTTCCACTGGAACGCCCCGGGGATCTTTGTAGGAAATCAAAGTAATATATACGCCTTCAGGGGATGCTGAACCATTATTCAGGTGATTTCCGTTCCAGCCCTCGGTAATATCATCGGTAGAAAAGACTCTTTCTCCCCATCGGTTCCAAATCTGGAATTTAAAATTTGTGGCACCCGTCATTATGCCTACTCCCCTGAAAACATCATTTTTACCGTCATAATTTGGCGTAAAGGCATTGGGTAAAAAATATCTGACATCAGGCCTTACATCTAGTAGTGCCTGAGCGGTATCCAGGCAACCACTTGGGTGTGTTACAATCAGGGTAATGGTAAACATACCAGTATCCTGATAAAGATGAATGGGGTTTCTTTCCTCAAGTTGAGCATTATCTCCGAAGTCCCATCGCCAGCGAACAGCATTAATAGATTCATCTGTAAAAACAACTTTATTATCGATATTGGTTATTTGCTTCGGTGCAAAATCAAAAGCTGCTTCGGGGGAAGAAGATATTTTAATAAGATTATTAAAAACGGTATCTATTTTACAACCTATGGGCGAGGTTACGGAGAGACTTACCGAATAAATGCCTTCTTTGGTGTATGTGTATGTAGGATTAATTTTAGTACTTTTTCCACCATCTCCAAATTCCCAGTTTAGTTTGTAACTTTCGTCAATAGGTTTAGACAGATTATCAAAAACCATATTAACGGGAGCGCAACCTATTGCCTGGGAGGGTTTTACAACTAAAATGGGTGGAGCTGGAAAATAGCGTACTTTTTTTGTTACCGTTTCTGTACATTGATTTAAATCTTTTACTGTCAGGGAAACAGAGAACTCACCCGCTAAGTTATATTGGTGACTTGTTAATTTACCGGTCCCTTTTTGACCGTCACCAAAAACCCAGTTATAACTACTTATTCCTCCACTTCCGCTTACTGATAAATCAGTAAAATTAACGGGTTGTGCATAGCAAGTATCATATTTATAGGTAAAATCTGCGGTTAAATCGGGAAAAATAAGGACTTCGATATCTGCGGAATCTGCGCAACCCGTGCCTGGATTCAATAAAAGTTTGCCATTATACTTTCCAATACCAGGAAACTTCAAGGTTGGTTCCCAATCGGTTGATGTTATTTTGGTATTTCCAATAGGGAATTCCCACTTTTGACTTTTAATGGAGGCACGTTGATAGCTGTTATTTACAAATTTCACATCGGTTATGCCGCAGGAAATGACTTTATATTCCTGATCTGTAACGGCAATGGCTTCGCCCAGTTTAGCAAAAACCAATGGGTCACAATCAGCAACGTTAAATTGAAAATCCCGGTTTGATTTACTTATTAAAATACCGTTTCTATATTCAGCTATGCAAACCCCTACTACAAATTGTCCTTTAGCAGTAGGTTTTCCCGTTATCAACCCTGTTTTTGAATCTATACTAACGATTGGATCACCAGCCATGGGCGTCGATGATGTTATATTTCCACCTCTAAAGGTAACCAGTGAATAGGGAGGAGGACAAGCAGGCGTAGGATAAGCGCCATCACAAGTTCTGTAGATCACATTATTTGTAGAGGGACCACCACCGTTAAAAGGGGCACAAAAAGAATAAACTAAGGAATCTCCATCGGCATCTTTAGCACTATGATCGTAATTTAATTCATTATTAACACAAATAACCGTAGGAGGGAAGGTTTTAAATTCAGGACTGTTATTGCACAAAGCCTGTGCTTCAGGGGTTATTTCAATACCATAAGTAGATCCTACTTGATCGGGATTAATAATATTGGTGATGGTATTATTTCGACAACATCTTTGATAGGACAAGTGATAAGACACATTTCCAGGTGGAAGACGAATACCGTAATTACTTAGCTTAAATTCATAAATACCCTCTTCAACACAAATATTAGGGGGAATTAAACAAGGATAATCAGGACGTTCCACATTCCTTTTTGAGGTTAATCTTACCTGAACTCTGGAAAAAGCGGAATTTTGACGCAATCTGCCACATTCTGCATCCCCATTACAACGATAAATACCTATTTCTGCAATATCGTCTAACTGCGCACAATCTGTACAATTACAATCCCTATACACTTTAAGGGTGAAAGAATAGTCTCCATTTCCAAGGCATTTGTAGGTTAAATTACCACCAATAAGGTGCTTTGCCTGTAAGTTTAAACCAAAAAAACAAGTGATGCTGAGGAGTAGAATGTAGGGAAGAATGCGTAGATAGTTCATAATCTTATCTCATTAGTAGTACGGTTCCTGAAAAATACTGTTTTTCTCCCTTATTATCGGTATAACTGATCATATAAATGTAAGTATCTGCTGGTGCTCCCTGATTGGCATTTGTCAGGCTGCCATCCCAACCCACCCTTGGATCGGTGGAAAGAAAAACAGGGTTTCCCCATCTTGAAAATAATTGCATTTTATAGTCTTTTAAAATTTCCAAATCACCTGAAGCAGTAAATTCATCGTTAATACCGTCAAAATTAGGCGAAAATGCATTAGGAATATATATTCTGATTTGGGGTTTAACATATATTTCCTGTGAAATAAGGTCTGAACACCCTGTTAAAATATCGGTGACTTGTAAGCTGATGGGAATAAAACCCGTATCGGGTAGCGCATAAGCAAAATTCAGCGTGGAATCTATTCTTTTTTCTCCATTTTTCCACAAATGCTTTAACTGGTTACCTGAATTACTCGTAAAGGTAACGAGTTGTTTTAGCGAAAGATCCTCCTTTGGGGTATATGTGAATGAGGCTTTTGGACCAACTCGAATATTCAGTTCATTGGTCAAATCTACTTTCTTAGTACAGACACCATTTCCAGTAGTTAGGGTTATACTTACTTTATAAAGACCCTCCTTAGTGTAGGAATGGGTTGCTGGTAAGGTGTTGGAAGTTTTTCCGTCACCAAAATCCCATTTGACGTTAACTCCGTCTAAGGGAATAAATGGATTGGTTGAGTATTTTATCTCATTTCCAAGACAGGCATTTAAAGGTGTAATTTCAATTTTAGAAATATCAGGAATAGGAAAATAAGAAAACGATTGTACAGTGCTATCCCGGCAATTACCCTCCCCATTAACTAATAATTGTATCTTGTAATTTCCACGTTTGGTAGGTGTGAAGGTTGGATTTAGATCAGTTGAAACTAATGAACTACCAACTGTTTCAAATTGCCAACGTAAAGTTTTTGGTGTTGAAAGTCCTTTATATGATAATAATATTGGATTTGTTTTGCAGGAATCTCCTTTGATTTCAAATACAGCGGCTATTTTTTGAGGAATAACTACCTTGAAAGACAATGAATCTTTACAGGTTCCCGTCGGATTAAGGACTAACTTACCATTGTAGGTGCCCGATGTTAAAAAATCAACGGTGGCATTACGTTGATTAGATGTAAATATCTGGGTTGGGGCAGCTCCGGTAAACGTCCAGTTATAAGAGGTAATGGCGGCGGTATCCTGACTGTCATTTTTAAAGGTTACTTTGGTCTCACCACAGTTCTGGAAGATATTTTCATTGGTTCCAGGGATATTTGAGAGGGGCAAATTAACTTTTACTTTAGCATCGCAATTTCCTATATTTATTTGAAAATCTCTTCTCAGCGTATGGTATAAAATGCCATTCCGATAGCGTTTTACCTCAATTCCCAATACAAACTGTCCTGTTAAAGCTGGTTTTCCCTGAATGAGGCCTGTTTTGGGATGTATGGTAAGGATACTGTTTAATCCCAGGGGTTTAGCACTCGTGAAAGTTGGACCAACATACTGAACCTCATTGTAAGGGGGAGGGAGATCAGGATCGGGGGCTATACCGTTGGCACTTTTAGCATTAGTATTGTCGGGCCCACCGCCGGTGGTTGGATTAGCCAGCGAATAAACTAAACTGTCGCCACTGATAGAAGTAACCGACTGGTCAAAATCAAAAGACTGTCCGGCACATAGAACGACAGGAGGGAAGTTTAAAAATTCCGGACTGTCTAATTTTGCTTTTTGTGCCGCAGAACTTATTTCAACAGAAAATGTCGCTCCAGTTAATGCTGGATCGACAATATTAGAAATAGAAATATTCCGGCAACATCTCTGATAACTAATTACATAAGCGGCGTCAATAATGGGTAAATCGGTTTCCAATTCATAAATTCCCTCTTCAACACAAACATTAGGAGGTACTTTCAAGCAGTCATTTCCCGGATTTGGATTTATTTTTACAACACGTGGCTGTGGAAAAATAATTGTTCTTACAGGAATATTTCTTTGATCCAGGCGGTAAATAGTAGCATTGGCCGCAAAAGTCCCCGGAGATGAATCAAAATTTGCCCCTGATCCCTGACAATCCCTATATATTTTTAACGTAAATTTGTATCGCCAACTATTAGAAAGAGGGTCATTGTTGGTATATCGCAGTATTTTGTAGCTCATTACCCCGCCAATGATGTGTTCAGCAAAAAGAGGGGTAGTAAAAATATAAAACATTAAAAACAAGAAACTCCTATTCAGCGTTAATAGGATTAATTTTGACTTTAACTTAGTTGTAAATTTTAACATGATTCAAATAAATAGTATTGATTTTCAAAATATTGATCCTAAAATCCTGGCAGCTGCTTCAGCCTTGAAAGAAGGAAAGATCGTATTAATTCAAACGCAAACGTTGTGGTCCTTAATATGTTTACTCGACGATGAGAAATCCATAGAACGTTTACTATCATTTAAACGCGATAACTTTCATTTTAATTATGAATGCCTGGTCGATTCCATAGAACTATTTAAGCATTATGTGCCGGATTTATCCCCCCGGGTAGAAACCTTACTTTCTTTTCATTCTCGTCCCCTTAGTATTTTATTGACCGCGGATCATCTACCTGAACAGATAAGAAATTTATCTTCAAAAATCGCATTTAGGATGGATAATTCTGTGGGAATAAGTACCATTATCCAACTGGTAAACCAGGGTCTCTGGGCTACCTCTGCATTTATCAGCTCTGAAGATAAAGCCAACGCATTCGATGTAATAGATGAAAGTGCCAAAGCCCTTGCTGATGAAATCGTTGAGTTGAAAAATAGTAAAAATATTACCGGAGAAGAAGCTGTTTTGGTGGAATTAGACGAGGAGGATAATCTGGAGTTTATAAGGGAATAAGTTAGTAGTCAGTTAATTTCCTCAAAGATGCCTTCTTTTTTGTTTTTACGGACGTTATCCCATTTAAAATATCGCCCATTCATAGCAATATAAACCCCTGTAGGGAGGGTTTGAACAAAAGCAAAAGCGGTACCTAAGTTAAAAAAACCGTCAGAACTACTAAAAGTGTAAGGAACCATTGCACCAACCAGCACAATGGTTTTGTCCTTTACAAGCTGGGCAATGACCCTGGCTGTTTCAACCATGGTATCTGTGCCATGAGTAATCACAATATTTTTTTCAGGTGTTGAAATACAGTGTTGTGCTATCGTATGCCTGTCAGCATCGGTCATATCAAGGCTGTCCATCATCATCAGGGTAGTCCAATCAACCGGAACTTGAAACCGACCTCTTGTCAGCATTTCCGGTAAATGAGAATCTTTGAAATGAAGGGAACCGTCGAGTTCGTTATATTCCTTATCAAAAGTTCCACCAGTTACAAAAATTTTAACAGTCATGAGGTTACTTTAAAATGATTTGGTCCAGTTGTTTTCCTGATTGCACATACTAATCATCGATTTTTATCAATTTGATTAACTTAACACCATGGTAGGGGATTTTTGTTGTAAATAAACGAGAGAATTCACCTATTTCTTTTTGTTTCCAAACATCGCGTATCAACCATTTACCGGGTAGATTGAATTTGTCAAGATGCAGATTAAAAAGGATTTCTTTTTCGTCACCCCATCTGAAATAGGATGCCGGATGTTCTCCGTAATTCGCCATATTGAATAGACCTAAAGCATAAGAGCCGTCCTTTAACTCTTTCAGCCATATTTGTACCCCATTGTCAAGGCCTATGAATCTCGCCGGTTTACCGAGAGGGTCCTGATTTATGTCAAGTACTTCATGATTATTGAGCAAATTAATGGTAAATGGGTCCAATCGTTCAAGTGGACATCCAATAAGCATAGGTGCTGAGAGTAAGCTGAATATACTGACATGGCTATATTGTTCATCGGGTGTCAATCGGGTAGGGTGTAAGACAGGACCTATGGACACATCGCCGATAATCATCATGTCAGGATCTGCCCAATGGCCGGGGCCAGAAAATGGGGCCCATTTGTCTAAAGAGAAAGAAGTGTGATATAAACTCGTCCAACTATCTTTAATATCTGGACCTGTCCTGTACATTTGAGCCCATTTTGCCCAATCTGCTGCTTTATCAAAAGGCGCATTATTTGATAAGCTGAATACCACATCACGACCTGATTCCCTAAGAGCCTCAGCCATTCTAATGGTTGAAGACAGGTCAATTCTCCAATCATATTTTAAAAAATCTACACCCCACTCAGCCATCAGTCTGGCATCTTGCTTTTCAAATTTAAATGAAGCAATACGATTAAAAGAAGGTCTGTTTACTATTATCTTTTCATGCGTTTCGCCTCCTTTTGGATAATCAGAAGATGCGCCAACATAACCTGCATAACTTGAAATATAGGGAGTAGAGTAGAGGCCAACTTTGAGTCCCAGAGAGTGAATGTAATCGAACATCCCTTTAATGTCAGGAAATTTTTCATTAGGTTGAAGAGCCAGAGTAACGGAATCGCGATAGCCTTGCCAGGCATCGTCGATATTAACATAATTCCAGCCATAGTCTTTCAATTTAAAGTGAATCATAGCATTAGCAGAAGCCATAACTTTCTCCTTGTCTATTTTTTGTTCCCAGGCATTCCAGCCATTCCAACCCAATGGGGGAGTAAGAGCAATGTCCTCTCCAACCCTGATTTCAAGTGCTGCGGTGGCTTTACCTTTGTTATTTTCAGCTATCAGAGTTACATTATGATTCGTTTTTTCCTTTAATACACCTGTTATCTGACCCGTTTTTTCATTTAGTATAAGGCCGTTCGGTAAATTTAATGCTCTGAATATCATCGGTTTGTTACCGGATGCGGCGATATTATATAAAAATGGATTTCCAGGACGAACCCCAAAAAGTTT
>JBMLQR010000304.1:0-2054 GCA_049241465.1 Saprospiraceae bacterium
AACAAAAACGGTGAAAATTGACAGTACTATTTGTTTTGGAAAATGTGTCACTTTTGGAAAAAATACAATTTGTAAATCAGGTACTTACAGTGAAACTTTCTTCGACGCCGCATCCTGTTTAGATAGTATAGTTACGTTGAATCTTACCGTTACTGCTCCCCTAACACTACCTACCGTTGTGTCAGGTATCGATTGTAGGTATAATATTACCATTAATCCAGCAGGGGGGAAGCCGCCTTATAGCTATTTATGGAAAGATGGAGCAACAACAAATCCACGAACTAATCTTCCAGCCGGAACTTATGCTGTAACCGTGTCAGATGCCTCAAATTGTCAAAAGAAGGATACCAGCTTCGTCTTGGTGCCACTGGAACTAAACATCACACAAAAGATAGACAGTGCAGATTGTGGAAAGGCAAATGGAAGAATTGAAGCAGTAACAGTTAATAAAATTAAATCTGCTGTTTGGCAAGATAACCCTACTAATTCCTTAGTAAGAGAAAATCTGAAACCTGGAAGATATACATTAACGCTAACCGATGTCAATGGTTGTATAAAACGATTTGACTTCGAGGTTGGAGAAAAAGATAATTGCGGTTGTAATTTTTATACCGCAATTTCTCCAAATGGAGATGGTAAAAATGATTATTTTTTCATTGATTGTAAGAAAAAGGGTTGTTCTGATGTCCTTGAAGTTTGCTTTCCAGAAAATGAGATTGTCATATTTAATAGATGGGGAAATGTGGTGTTTAAAGATAGGCCATATAAAAATGACTGGGATGCACAGGGACTTCCTGCTGGCGTTTATTATTATCAATTCAGGAGGGACCCAAATTCAAAAGTTGAAAAGGGATCCATTATTGTAAAAAAATAAATTAAGTATTATGAAAAATAAATATCTGAATATATTGCTAATCTTTATTTTAGGGTGCTTCTCGTCATTAAATGGTCAGCAAACGACTGAATTTGGATTTTTACGTGAAAATATCGTACTTATTAATCCTGCATTTTTTAATTATTCCTTTATTGAGGATAATTCTGTTAGACAAAATATCACCGCATATCATAAACAACAGTGGTTAGATACCTATGAGGGACCTGTTATTTCAAATGTGAGATTTGAAAAAATTTCAGTTCAGGAAGGATCCTTTCCCGTTAGACCTAAAATAAAATGGGGGTTTGGCGTGGAACAGAATAACTTAGCAAACGGTCGGTACAAAGAATTAGGTATTTCTTTTAATTATGGTTATCACTTAAATTTAAGTGACCAATTAACTTTAACAAGCGGGTTATTAGTAAAAGGATTACAAGATTCATATAATGTTAATCCTAATTCATTGCAACATGAAGATGATGAAGTTTTTTTACCTGGTAATAACTGGAGTGGAATGATCGACTTGGGCATAGTTCTCAGGAAGAAAGTTGTCATTAAAAATAGTAGTATCGAAAGTTGGTATTTAGGTTTGTCAGGAAACCAGGTTCGAGGTGTTTCTTTTAGTGAATTGGGGTTTGTTAATTCAAGACCAATGCAGTTGAATTTAATTTTAGGTTGTTTTATGGGAAGAGACCTAACTGGCAATGGTTTACTTAATTATTTGGAACCTATGGTTCTGGTAAGATATATACCTCCGTTCAATGGTGAAAAATTTGAAGGTTTTTTATCTCCTTTTCTGGGTGGTGATTTTAAAGTGCCTTTTAATATCGATTTTAATGTGAGATATTCCCGAAGAGAATCTTTCTTCATTGGGACAGGTCTTGGTTGGGCTGGAAATGTTAACTTTGAAACAGGTTATCAATTTAAAAATATTTCAGGAATGAATAAAATGAAGTATAAAATTGGGATATTGGGAAGTATGCCCTTGATTAATTTTAATCTTATTAAGAATAATAAACAATTGTTTACTCTCCCATCAGCTGAATTATTTTTCAGTGTTAGTTTGGGAAGAAATTAATTGATTGAATTATATTATTCGTCGTATTTTAAAAACGCCAGAAAGTGATTATTGGAAAGGATTTTTTTATCGGTTTGTTATTTCTTTTATTAGGTTTACTAA
>JBMLQR010000305.1:0-3832 GCA_049241465.1 Saprospiraceae bacterium
GGAGGAATGTTTATGGATAACATTCATTTATCTATGGACATGGGGGTTGGGGCTGAAAGGATGATTTCACCACGAACCAGTCTTTTCGCACAATCAAGTTATCAATCTTTTGTGGGGCATGTAAATAAAGGTATAGGTCCCTACAATGATCGTATTTCAACAGTTTCTTTTCAGTCGGGTGTAAGAATAAATCTTTTTCAGCCCACTAAAAATTAATATTAATTTTTAAACGCATCATAAATAGATTGTTGGATACGCGGTCTGATATTCAAATCGTAAATAGCCCTGCTTTCCCTGGTAGGATAAACTCTGTTTGATAAGAAAATGTAAATCAGCTCTTCTTTGGGATCTATCCAAACAAAGGTACCTGTATATCCACTGTGACCGTAGCTTTCAGGAGAAGCTTCTTTTGCTATGGAACTTTTTCCTGGAATATATTGAACTAATGGTTTGTCAAAACCAACACCCCGATAATTATCAGGGCAGAATTGACAGCGGGTAAACTCATCAAAAGCTTTTTCTGCAATAAGTCTTTCTCCACCATAGATTCCTTTATTAAGGTATAACTGCATTAATTTAGCTAAGTCATTGGCGGAGCCAAATAAACCGGCATGACCGGAAATTCCGTTTAACATACCGGCACCTTCGTCGTGCACATTTCCTTGCAAGAGAGTCATTCTAAAAAAAGTATCTCTTTCAGTTGGCACTATTCGAGTGGTGTCAAAAAATCGCAATGGGTTCCATGTTAAGGTGTTAGCGCCCAATGGTTTGTAAAAATGCGTTTTAATATAGCTTTCAAATTCTTGCCCCGTCTGCGCTTTGACCAACCTGGGCATGAGTATGAAAAAGAAATCGGAATAAACATAACCAGGTTTAGCATTTAGGGGCGACTTAAAAATATATGAAGCCATTTTATCAGGATAATTTTTGTGTAACCATAAGCCACCAGGAACTTCGATAGAATAATTTTTTGATGCTTGCAACCTGAATGTTTTTGCCTTGAATCTGTAATCATTATTTCGATTATTGTCCCAGTTTTTTTGCCATGGGTTCCTGCTATTTCCCACCAAAGTACCTTTCCAAAAGGGAATCCAGGCTCTTAATCTAGCTTGATGAGTAAGTATATCCCTCATCTTTAGATCCGCTTTGTTGGTTCCTTTTGCTTCCGGCAAATATTTGCTTAATGGGGCATCTAAATTTAATTTGTCCTCGCCATACCACTTCATTAATGCAGCAAGGCCACTGCTAACTTTAGTAACTGAGGCCATATCGTAAATATCATTGATAGATAGAATTTGTTCTCCTTCATAAGTGTGTTTGCCGAATGCCTCATGATACACAATTTTACCCTTTCTTGCCACGAGAACCTGAGCACCAGGAAATGCCCTGGCTGCAATACCTTGTTCTATGACAGATTTAATACTGTCATGTAGGATATTCTCTTTCATGCCAACACTGGCTATGGGTGAATATCCAAGTCGGACGCCCTTAGCTTCCTTACCATCTTCTATACTTACGCCTCCAAATATAAGTTGTGCCGCTAAAGATTGGTGCCAGTAACCGGAAAGGGTTTGAATGTCAAATTTTAAAGTATTTTCAGTATCATTCTTAAGGTCAAAATATTTTGAGTCGAAGTTTACAAGAACTACAGGAATACCTTCAAATAATGTTTTTATTTGAACTAATTTATCTGATTTAAAATCTTCATCAGTCCAGATTTCGATAATAAAGGCATTATCACCGGCAGATTTTCTGGATTTTAACCAGTTGTCAAGATTTATAAAATCATCTTGAAAAGGTAGTTGGTAATGACTAACAGAGGCATATTTATCTAAATGTTCGCTAAAAACGTTGGTTTGAACTTGAGGCGTACCCAAAACAAGGTGTGTTATAGATAATTGCTCCAGTTTTTGAAATGGAATAATTGATTTTTCGGTAGATGTAAATCTTATTTGTTGTAGCGCAACCTGATAAGAATCGATGTTGTTTATCTGACCAAATATTGGGTTTGAAACGATCAATGACAGAAAAATAATGGCGGTGTATTTGAGGAATGACATTTTCAAGGGTATTTTTATTTAACTTAGCTGAAAAGTACGAATTAGTATAGATTTGTAACCCTTTCAAATCAAATTTTTTAGAAAAAATATATCGTAATGACAAAAATCTATGTTTCTTTTTTAGGGATTATAGTTATTTCTTTTTTATGTTTAGGTACTGTTTCAGGCCAAAAAGCACATAAAAAGCAGGTAAAAGAATTAGATAATCTGGTTCATAACTCTGTAGTATTTAATCAGCATTTTAGTGGATTAATGATTGAAGATGCAGAATCAGGGGAAATTTTATTAAAAAGAGAGGCAGACAAACAGTTTACACCCGCTTCTAATGTTAAATTAGTTACCCTTTACGCTGCGCTAAAGGTATTAGGAGATAGTTTGAATGTTTGGCGAGTAGCTGAAAAAGAGGGACAACTTGTAATTCAGGGGACGGGAAATCCAATGTGGCGGCACCCGGCTTTTTTGTCTGTGGAACAACCAGAGCCATGGAAAAAATCAAATCTGCCGGTAAAGCTCTCTTTTGATAACTGGAAGGGGAATCGATTTGGTTCAGGATGGTCGTGGGCAGATTACCCCTATTATTACCAGGTTGAAAGAAGCCCCATACCTATACATGGAAATTATGTGCAATTTAAAAAAGATAGCCTGGGTAAATGGTTGACCACACCCGGTTTTTGGTTGGATCATTTAACTTTCGATGATTTAGATAAGGGGAAAAAACCCAAAATATACAGAGATGAATTTGAGAATAAATTTAATGCCAATAAAGTAGCTTTTGATACTACTTTTAATTTGCTTGTTCCTTTTCGCACCGATGTAGAAACGGTGTTAAGAGTTTTTAGAGAGGATATTCAGCAACCTGTATCTCAAATAAAACTAAATGAAGAGGATAACCTATCTTTTATTGATTATAAAGTCCCCATTCCGGATTCTCTTTATCGATTTTTTTTACAGGAAAGTGATAATTTTATAGGAGAACAATTATTGATTTTATGTTCAGATAAACAGTTTGGTTATCTCGATCCAGAAAAATTTATTGGGTATGCAAGAGATTCTTTACTTTCTGACTTACCACAAAAACCAGTTTGGGCAGACGGCTCAGGTCTTTCAAGGTACAATCTTTTTTCACCTATGGACATGGTTTTTATTTTAAAAAAGTTACTTAAAATGATGCCACAAGAAAGACTTTTTAGCTTACTACCCGCGGGAGGGGTGTCGGGTACCATCTCAGGCTCTTACAAAGGTCAGGGAAAGCCTTTTGTTTTTGCTAAAACTGGATCACTTTCTAATAATCATTGCCTCAGTGGATATGTGGTAACAAATAAGGGCAAAACATTAATATTCAGTTTTATGAATAATCACTTTGTGGAGGGGAGTGCTGTGGTTAAAAATGAGATGAATAAGGTATTAACCTTTCTGAGAGATAACTTTTAAATATAAGAAATGAAATCACTATCAAATATTCCCACCTTATCAGATTTAAGGTTGACCCAAGACACCATCAAATCGATGATTCATAGAACACCTGTACTGACAAACCAATTTTTAAATGGTATGGCTGGTTGTTCTATTTATTTTAAATGTGAAAATTTCCAAAAAATTGGTGCCTTTAAAATGAGAGGTGCAGCGAGCGCTTCTTTGAGATTACATAGGGAGGTTAAAAATTTGGGGATAGCTACACATTCATCGGGAAACCATGCTCAGGCCGTAGCTAAAGCTGCTCAATTTTTAGGTATTCCCGCCTATATCGTTATGCCCAATAATGCTCCTAAAAT
>JBMLQR010000306.1:0-10758 GCA_049241465.1 Saprospiraceae bacterium
CCTTCAATGACTTAAGAAGATTGCGTAAATCAGAATCTGATATTTCAGTGAAAATTCCTTTTAACAGGGCTACGGCAACAAGGCATCCAGAGCGGATTATTTATCCACAAAATGAATTGAATGCTAATTCCAATGCGATTGAACCAGCGGAGGGATTATATTTTGTTCTTGAGGTGAATAAATAATTCTCTTAAGGATTAAATAAAAAAAGGGAGGCTGTCTAAAAAGATTGCCTCCCTTTTTTATGATATTATATATTGGGGAAGTGGTCCCGCCAGGGGCATAATGGTCACAATAGACATGTGACCCACAAGGGGTCAGGACATGAAAAGTGTATCTGTATACGGCATAGCCCTGCCATCTTCGTATAGAGATAATAATGATTACTCGATAAAAGCCAGATCTTTAAAAAGAGGAAATCCAGGTATTCCGATGGAAACAATAGCAAGACATGTTGGTTATCCCTTATCGCATCTCTATTTGGTATTAAAAGAAGAGGATAATGAAATCCAACCTGAGCTTTCCATTTTTATAAATTTAAAAAATTGAAATTCAAAGTTCTATATAATATATTTAAATTAGTTTAAATATATAAAATAATTAAATTCATGTGTTCTAAAATAAGAAATTAGGTGCTATAAAATAAGAAATGACCTGTTCTAAAATAAGATGAAGAAAATTTAGTCAGATTTATTGAATTACCTATCATTACCACTGATATCACTAAAGCTTATTAGGAAGGTACTAAGGCATTAAAAGGGAACATCTAATGTTCTTTTTGATAAAAATAGTATTGGTTCGAACGGGTGTAACAACGGTGAATGCTATGGCATGAATTTTATAATTTTTACTAAAAACTAAACTAAAATGAGTAGAGTATTTCTTTTATTGTCAGTATGTTTTTTATTCTTTGAAAATTTACTTGGACAAGAGCAGCAACAAAGCTTACCAAGTGTCGAACAGATAAGTAGTAAACGAACAAACTATAACCTGGAAGAGATAAAAGTGCGCTGGAAGAAAGCGGCTTTGGAGAATTGTCCAGGTGTTCCGTGTGTGGTTACACCACCCGCTCCGTCTTTTACCTGTGGTACCTCTACCGTTTCAGACTATGATGGAAACGCCTACAATACCAAATTAATTGGCACCCAATGCTGGACGACGAAAAATTTAAAGGTCACCAGGTATAATGATGGTACCTTAATAACAGACGGAACAATTTTAAATAATTCTGGATTTGCTGGTTTAGGTACTGGAGCTCGATCAGGTGCGGCTTCCTATGTAGCAAACTATGGATTCTTGTACAATTGGTATGCTGTTAATGACTCACGAAAATTGTGCCCAGACGGCTGGCATGTTCCCACAGATGGAGAGTGGACATCATTAATTCAATTTATTGACAACCCAACTGTTATTAACCCTAGTATTATAGGTGTCCAAAGCGCCTCTGCAGGTGGCAAGCTGAAAGCAATAGGAACACCTTGGAGTTCTGGAAGCCCGGGAACAGAGGGAACAGACAACTATGGCTTTACTGCTCTACCAGGTGGTGCTCGTGATGCCACTGGTGTTTTCTTCGGTGTTGCAGACCACGCTTTCTTCTGGAGTGCTACCGAGAGCAACCCCAGCGACAACGCAGCCTGGAACCGCAGTTTTGAATTCTCCAATACCAATGTTGGTAGGGCAGCCGCCCCAAACAACGTTAAGCGTGCTGCTTTCTCCGTCCGTTGCCTCAAGGATTTGAGTATTTGACTATTTCGTAGGCGAGGAATAATGCGGGCGGTAGAAAGATCCATTGGGGGGAATTTCCCCAATGGGTCTTTCTTAATATAATTAAAACATCAAAAATAAATCTTTATAGGATTAGCAGAACCTGTAGCTGTAAGAATAAGGAGTTAAAATGTAATCCTCTGCGAATGCATATTATAAATATATGGGATTTAATTCCCGCACTGTAGAGACGCGATGCCTCGCGTCTTCTCCCCGACAGGTTTTATATTTGAAATTTACCCCCTTTCACCTGGTTTTGAATCACGGATTGTAAGGATTATAGGATTTCACGGATGGTAGTGGATGTCTTCGGTTTGGTGGTAATGGTTATTTGTAGAGGATTACTTTTTACCCTTTTTTCCGCCGATGCGTTACGCATCGGCGGAAAGCCAGGAAATGGATGCACCATTTAATAATAATCTTCCCACGCCATTCAACGACGTTATGGTTAATCCTGGAAATCCTGATTCAAAACCAGTGGCTGCCGCGCGTATAATTTCCATCGACGACTTGGTCTTACTCAATCTTAGCTTCTGCCGCTGCGTAGCTTGCTTTGAACCAATTTATTAGTACCTTTTTCTCTGCATCCGTTAGTTTAGCCTCTGGGTGCATCCACGTATAAGAATCCATGGGCATTTCACCGCTTTCAATGACCTCAAAGCCTTCTTCTAATTTATGTGCTGCCTTTTTTGCAGGATAGGTTCCAAATTCTGACATATTAAAATGCTTCTTACCATCGTCAATATGATGTTTTACCCAAAATGAAACGGGGGCAATATAGCTGTACCATGGATATTTGGTTTTATTGGAATGACAGTCCTGACAAGCTCTTTCCAGTAAATCGGCTACCTCCGCACTGGCGGGAACCAGGCTCAACAATTCCATATTAGGATCCGTTTCCTTATTCGTTTTATCGGTTTGGAAAAACTGTAGAATAACCAAAACGGCTAATAGCCCAAATCCGACCCATTTTAATTGATTTTTCATGGCTTTTGATTGTAATTTAAGATTAATGTAAACATTTATAAAGTAATTTGAGTTTTAAGATGAATAAATTTTATGTGTATGATTGCGAAACTTTCGCAGGTTGGTAAATATTATCAGGTAGGCGATCAACGAATCACCGCATTAGAACCAACTGATATGGTTTTAAATGAAGGGGAATTACTCTTGATCATTGGTCCCTCTGGTTCAGGAAAAACTACCTTGCTTTCTTTATTGGGCTGCGTTTTATATCCTTCTGTTGGGAAATTAGTGGTGGACGGAAATGAGGTAAATAATCTGAATGAAAAGGAATTGGCAAAATTAAGATTACATAAAATTGGCTTTGTGTTTCAAAATTTTAATCTGTTAGCTCCTCTTTCAGCTGAGGACAATATACTTATGCCTCTTAAATTACAGGGAATCAAACAGGTCGATGCAAAGAAAAGGGTGGAAAAGGCATTGGAATTGGTGGATATGACGGACAGGAGAAAAAATTTGCCCAAACAACTTTCAGGTGGTCAACAACAAAGAATTGCCATCGCCAGAGCCTTAGTAACCAATCCTAAAATGATCCTCTGTGATGAACCTACGGCTTCTCTGGACAAAGATTCTCTTGAGGTAGTCATGAATGAGTTGCGTACTCTTGCAGCTCAAGGAAAAGCAGTAGCTGTTGTTACGCATGATCCCAGATTGAAAAAATATGCCGACCGAATTGTGGAGGTCAAAAATGGTATCGTTTCTGAAATTCCTATCGATTGATTTTTTTACATCGCAAATAAATTTTTATGAAATATAATTTTCTTACGCTTGGTTCTCTGTTGCTCTTATTAAATTTTTCTTGTGGAAATGATCCTGAACCTAAAAATGAAAAGAAAGAGGTGCTCAGGGATGAGATGGAGATTAATCAGATCGTTGGTATAGCAACCATCGAACCTTTGGAAAGGTTACGCACCCTCAATGCCGAAGTAAATGGGGTAGTAGCTGATGTTTTAGTAGTTGATGGTCAGCATGTTGAAAAAGGTGAATCTATTCTTGTGCTGGACAGTCAAATCGAAAATGCTCAATTAGCTCAGGCTAAAAGTAAGTTGGGCACTCAAAAAGCGGCTATTTCTTTTGCCAAAAAGTCTTTGCAAACCAAAGAAATCCAATTGAAAAAGGCCTATAATGACCTGAAAAGGGATAAAAAATTATTGGATGGGAATGCCATAACCTTACAGGCTTATGAAAATACCCAATTTCAGGTGGAACAAAATGAAAAATTAGTTCAAGAGGCTATCGCCACTGTAGAACAACAGGAAATAAAAATAAATGAGTTAACGGCCGATGTTGCTTATTTTAGTACCCTTCAACAGCGCAGAAATGTGAAATCCCCTTTGTCAGGGACCTTTCTTTCGGTGAGCGTTCGCACGGGAACTTATCTCACAAATACCACTCCGCTGGGTGATTTTGCCCCAGATGGTGTTTTGATGGCGCTATCAGAGGTAGATGAATTATTTGCCGATAAAGTTAGCGTTGGGCAAGATGCATGGATTCGTAATCAGGGTGATACAGAGATTATAGCCAAAGGAAAAATCGTTTTTGTTGGTAATTATTTAAAGAAGAAGTCGCTTTTTAGTGGAAAACCTGACGACCTGGAAGATCGTAGAGTCCGGGAGGTTAGGGTTGAACTGGGAGATAAGGCCAATGTACTTATTGGTGCCAGAGTGGAATGCGTCATACAACTTAAATAATTCAACAAAATAGCACGCAATGTTAAAAACGGCCTTACAATTTATATGGTATGATAAACCAAAATCGATTGGTGCCCTGGCAGGTACTATTTTGTCGGTTTTTTTGATTGGTCAGCAAGCTGGTATATTTATTTTTCTTACCAATGCTATGGCTGCCTATGTCCGGCTTGCTCCAGAATATATCTGGGTGGTGGACAGTAAAACAACCAATTCAGGCGCCTTAACCCCTTTAGATATTAGAGTAGGGAAAGAGTTGGAAAGTATTGAGGGCGTCTATAAAGCCTATCCCATTGTTCTGGCAGCCGGTTCAGCAAAGTTTTCTAATGGAAAATCTTCTGGCATGAATCTTTTTGGCGTCCAATACCCTGAATTTGCTGGTTTTCCTAAATCTATTCCCTCTGATAATCCTACACTTCTCATACAAGATGGTGCTATTTTTACCGACTTTTTTGATAAAGATGCCCTGGGCGGAGTTAATAAGGGCAATTATTTTGAGTTAAATGGCAAGAAGGTTTTTATAGCGGGAAATACGAAGGGGTACAGAACTTTTGGTGGCGTCGTCGGTTTCACAACCATCGAAAGGGCCAGAGCTATTGGAAATTTGCCAAATTATAAAGTCAGTGCTTATCTGGTAAAGAAAAATCCTAATATTTCTGAAGCGCAAGTCATTCATTTTATTAATAATAATTTGAATGGGGTTAAAGCATGGGGTAGTTCCGATTTTAGAAAGGAAACCGTTATAACCGTGCTTTCTTCCAGCGGTATCGCTATTTCTTTCGGCACGCTTATCATTTTTGCTTTAATCGTCGGCTTTGTTATTATTGGTCTGACGCTCTACTCTGCCGCAGTGGATCGGCTTCGCGATTATGGAACGCTTAAAGCCATTGGTGCCACCAACGGGTATATTGCCCGCTTGATTATTACCCAGGCTATGATTTTTGGTGTAGTTGGATTTGCCATTGGATTTTTCCTCGTAAACGGCTTCAAAAATGGCATTGCCAATGCAGGTACTATTTTTGAATTTCCACTTTGGCTGGAACTCACTTTCCTATTGATTACTCTTTTTATTGCCCTTTCGGGAAGTCTGTTCGCTGTTAAAAGAATAACAGGATTGGAACCTTCTGCCGTGTTTCGTGGCTAATCCATTAATTTTATTTTCTATGAACCATTCTATATACCTTCTTTTCCTTCTTCTTTTTTGCTCTTCCGTTCAAGCGCAAGATGTTAAGACCTTATCGTTAACAGAGGCCCTTGATCTAGCTATCAAAAACAGAAAGGAACTCTCTATTCAGCAATTGAAAGTCGATCAGGCTCAAGCAGATATAAATATTTTACATGCCAGAAGGTCTCTTCAGATAAAAGCAAGTGGTGATGTCAGATATAATCCAGTGCTTCAAACAAGTATTATTCCTGGAGCTGCTTTTCAAACAGGTGCTACACCAGGTGAAGATAGAGAAATTCAGTTCGGTACCCGCTTTAATGCTTTGGTCGGTGTTGAAGGTAGCTATCGGTTGGTAGATCCTACGTTTAAGACAGATGTTGATCTCGCAATGCAGAATAAAGAATTGTCAGCATCTAATGGGGAAAAGGAAAAAATTGAGATTCAATTTCAGGTGACTAAAAGTTTTTTTGAAGCATTGTTGCAAAAAGAAGCTGTTCAGATTAGTAAGGACCAATTGCAAAAAGCCGAGTATTGGATGGAAATTGCCCAGGTCCAGTCTGCGAATGGTACCATTTTACCAAATGATTTGTTGAAATTTAAAAGAGATTTTGCCGTCGCAAAAAGTAACCTGGAGATTTCAGAAAGACAGTACCATCAGCGTTGTAAAGAAATAGCCTATTTTACAGGCCTTCCCGTGGGAAGTGAAGTTGAACCCTTGGGCGATTTGAAAAATCAAGTTTCTTCAAATAGCACGGATGCTTTGCCATTGGATGATATCCTAAAAAGACCTGAATTGCTTCAAACAGGATTGGCCATGAAAATAGCTTCCTTGAATCAATTGAAACAAGAGCAGATAAATAAACCTACGGTCGATTTTTATACCAATGTAAATGCACAGCATTTAAGTAATGATTTTGCCGTATGGAATCGTTGGTTTCCTTTCGTTTTTGGCGGTGTCCGCATGCAATGGAATTTGATGGATGGAGGACTGAAAAAGAAAAATCAGGAGAAATATGCACTGGAATACAAATGGCAATCGGTGCATTTGGAAAAATTACAAGCCGACTTTTCTTATGAATGGTTGACCGCGCAAAATGATTACTTATTGGCCTTAAAAAATATAGCTAAACAAGATGAAAACATCACCCTTTCTAATCAAATTCTTCAGAATGATGAATTGAAATTTAAAGAAGGTGCTGGTTTAGTGACTACCTTAAGGGAAAGCCAACTTTCACTCAAAGAAGCGAATCAGTTGAAATTATCCTTTCAGGCAGATGCTTGTCAAGCCAGGTTAAGAATGATGAGAGCTGCGGGTAAAATTATTCCTTAGACTTTCAAAAATATTTGCCTGCGATATAAGAGCCAGGTAAAGAAAAATATAACACAAACATTGAATAGGGCAAATCCTAAGGATGCGTTTTGTGGTGAGAAATAAGGTACAAAAAGGCTGTCATATAGCCAGGTTCTGAGGGAAATCATCTTTTCAGGTTCTGGGCCTCCCCATTTTATTGCGCTGATCAGTTTAGCAAATAAGCCGGATAACACATAAGCAAACAGGGCGTTGGTTCCGAAAATACGAAATGGGCGCCCCCACGATGTCCAGTATTTCACGTCCACTATATAATAGATGGCCGCTAAAAAGAGTTGAGCCAGGCCTCCTACATATAAGACATAAGAGCTCGTCCAGATTTTCTTGTTAATGGGAAAGGCAATATCCCATACCAGGCCTAATCCTATCAGTAACAATCCACAAAGCGCTAATTTCCCCAGTTTTTCTTGCCAGGATTGTTGTGCTTTCAGCCAAATCCCCGTCCAAACGCCAATCAACCCAGTGACAATGGCGGGTAAAGTACTGAGAATTCCTTCCGGATCCCAGGTTTTTGCTTGTCCCCACAGGTGGTTTTCAGTCAAAAGAAATCGGTCCAACCAAGCGCCTAAATTGGTTTCGGCATCAAGATTGGGCAGTGTACCACCTGGAACAGGTACCAGCGTTAGGAGCGCCCAATAACCTAAAAGGAGAGATATACCGAGTAAAATTTGAGTTCTAATAGAGAAAGACAGATAAATCAGGGATGCGGCCAGGTAAACTAATGCAATTCGCTGTAAAACCCCGGGAATCCTTAGGTTACTCCAATCGTAATACATTATTCCAATAATCAGCATACAAAATGCAGTGAAATAGGCAACGTATTTCCAAATCTTATTCGTCTTCTTTAACTGTGCTTCGTCTGATGCCTGAATAAACACAGAAGTCATAAAGAAAAATAATAAGACATAATGAATGTATAGCACACTTTGAGGACCGCTTTCAACGAATCGGAAATTTGGAAACAGAGCCATAAAAAGACCTAAAGCGAAAATAATGGCAGATCTGGACATGATTTTCCTCGTTAGCCCTGAACCATTCACTCCAGCCTCTTTCCTTGCGCCTAACGCAAAGGGTATGGCAACGCCCAGGATGAATAAAAAGAAGGGAAAAACCCAATCGGTTGGGGTACAGCCATGCCAGTCAGCATGTAAAAGTATGGGGTAGGAATTGGTCCAGTCCCCCGGATTATTAACCAATATCATGCAGGCAATAGTGAGACCCCTAAAAATGTCTAACGCGTTAAGTCTTTTACTGAAATCCATCTTTCGTTTATTCGTTTTTCTTTAAAATAAATAGGTGTTTTTGGCCATTTTAATCGGTCAATTCCCCTTCTTTAGCAGGTAAGGTCACCGTTCTGCTCTTTCTTCCAGAAGAAGTAAAAGTGGCAAATTTTACTTGATAACCTTTTTTTAGTAGAATGGGCGACGTATAAATCTGGCTATTTGAAGCAGGTTCCTTTCCGTCTAGGGTGAATCTCACCTGCAAACCAGGAAAAGGGGTATTAATGGTGAGTTTATCATCGAGTATTTTGGCGCCTGGAGGGGGCACTCTATAAGTATAACCTCCAAAAATATAATCCAGTTTGGCCAGTTCCTTTTGCCCCAGTTTATTGGCAAATATTTCCCAGTCAGCATTTAATTGTTGCTCCCTTTCCGGTGAAAATCGTTTTGCTTCCCATGCTGCTTCGGTCGTCCAGGCTCTTTCTGCGAGTCCTAATAATTTAGGTAGGGTATAATAGAAAACCATATCACTGGTTTTTACCGTTTCTGTCCATAACTGTCCCTGAATACCCTTGATGTGTTTTTTGCCTTCTGGTTTCAGCCATTCCATGGTATTTTCCCATTGGGTAATAGGCATGTCATTGCCCTGATTATCTTTTAAAACGGCGGCAAACTGATTATTTGGAGAAAATCGCCAGGCTGTTTTGGTATCCACATATCCTCCCCATATTAAACCAGGTTCGGCAGGATGCCCGTCGTAGGCAAGGTCAAAATATAAATTGGTTACATTGGATAAAACCACATCGTACCCCGCATTAGCCAAACGGTAAGAAAGATTTACCGATTCTCCCAGGCTATTCCAGACGTAGGCCAGGAAACCATCTTTTGTAAATTTGGGATTAGGTTCATAACGGAATCCTTTTGGATTTTTGGGAATCCTTATTAAAGCAACCTCTTCCCAACCAGCTAATTGAATACCCCTTTCATCCAACATTTTGTCGAGTCGGGTCAGAAAATACTGGGTTAGCACGTCTTTTGGATTCCCTTTTGGTAGCTGAGTGAGTAAATCGAGGCAAGAAGGAGATCCTTTCCAAACACCTTCAGGCACCTCGTCGCCGCCAACATGCATGGTTTTAAGTGGCACCCCGGCATCCTGGTACATTTTAATGATTTCGTCAAATATTTTACCTATAAAAGTATAGGTAGATTCCTTACAAACGTCCAGCACATTGTCTGGATAATTTTGGACAGATCGATAGGCAGATTTATCATTTGGGGTAAATAATCTGTATTGTTCTGAAGCTGACGTATTTCCATCTAACTGAAGTCTTGCCTGCCGAGCTTCCATACTTTTAATGGCTGCACGGGCGTGACCAGGTATATCCACTTCTGGAATCACCTTAATATGACGTTCTCTGGCATATTTCAATATCTCAATAAAGTCATTCCTTGTGTAATAACCAGTTCCTGACGATTTATCGGCATCGGGTAAAAGACCTGAACCGTAGGAAGGCTGCAGGAAGGATTTTTCATCTTTCGAATAGCCTCTTTTTGACCCAAAAGCGGTTAATTCGGGTAAGTCAGGTATTTCAATTCTCCAACCCTCATCATCGGTAAGATGAAAATGAAAAGTATTCATCTTATAATGTGCCAAAATATCGAGTAAATGTAAAATGGTTTTCTTGGAATGAAAATTTCTTCCCACATCCAGATGATAACCTCTGTATTCATATCGGGGAGCATCTTTGACAAGCAGGCCAGGTAATGAAAGCGAAGTATTTTTCTTTGAAAATGCATTGGATGGTAAAAGATGAATCAAGCTTTGGATACCGTAAAAAACCCCTTGTGCGTCTTTCCCAATAATTATAATCTGATCTTTATTAATTTCAAGTTGATAGGCGCCAGACTTTTCTAAACCTGACCCATTTCCTATGTTAAGCGTAATGGTATTATTGGTTCCACCTGATTTGGAAAATAATGGATCCATGAAGTTTTGGAGATATGCTTTTTCATTTTCGAGCCCTTTTCCAGCTACAATTTTTGAATTCCCGGAAAGGGTAAAGGAACTGCCTTGTAAAGTGGTGGAAACAGGGGTAGGTAAAATAAGGGGTAATTTGTCGGCGGACAATAAAGATACTCCAGCTTGCTGGTCAAAGCGCCAAAAAGCGTCTGGCAAAGGCTTATTGTCCTCTGGTGATAGCTGAAATTGCTCTTTTCTTTTAAATGGGAGTATCTCTATAGATACTGGATTTGTTTTCTCCACCCCATTTTCATCTTCATAAACGAGGAAGGCACCTTGAGGAACAGCTGAATAATTAAAAGTTACCCCTTCCACTGAAGTATAGGGAAAGTCCTTTTTCTCGCCCGCATTTAATCCAGAGAACGAAGGGTCAGGCTCTATTTTGTATAATTCACCTACTACGTTGGATAAACGCAATCCTTTTAAGGAAGAAGCTTCAGGAATAGGTCCGGTGATCTGATTAAAATAAATGGCCCATTTTTTTGAAGGAAGAGGGATAGAACCTTTAT
>JBMLQR010000306.1:10858-12329 GCA_049241465.1 Saprospiraceae bacterium
ATCTGATTAAAATAAATGGCCCATTTTTTTGAAGGAAGAGGGATAGAACCTTTATTATTCAATTGGATTTCCCCTTTTCCAGGTAAATCTCCAATGGCATTATTCTGATGTTTCCATGTCAGTTCAATTTGGATATAATCGTTTGATTGTGATTTATTTCCACCGCAGTTGAAAACCATAAATCCAATAATGAGAGAATAGAGAAAATAGTTTTTTAGCATAAAAAATGATTTATATTACGGTTAAATTAAAGAAAAACTTTGTATTGCCAGCTAATTTTTGAAAAAATAGCCAATAAATTAGTTTAATTTGATAAAAAATAAGACGATATGTTTGAAAAGCTAATCCCCTACGACGCTGCCTATATTATATTAGACTCCTATATTAATTATAATCATGTATTCAAGAGGATAACGAAGAGGGCAAAAATTAGGTTTGAACAACGGGATTGGGTAGGTATTCAGGATGATGCAAAATTCAGGATGACCATTTATCGTACGTCGGTTGGTGAGACTACGCAGAAGTTACTGAATTTTTTAGGAACGGAGAGAAATACGCATGAAGTTTGGATACAAATTAAAGAAATGTTCCTGGAGGAGATATTTAACTTTAACACCAGAAATATTGCAGAAACGTATTTTAATTCCATTTACAGGCACAGTCACATTGGGTTAGGTGCCGATGAGGACCTCATGTTTGTAAATGCGACGGGAACGTATAGGGAGTTTCGTTCCGCCATCCCCATTTATCATACCTTTTATCTGGGATCTCATTTTGAAAATACCTTACAGCAGCTTTTCTCTTGTTTTCCTTTTGATGCGCCAATGGCAAATCTGGAGCGGGATGTGTTTTATATTGCGGAGACCATCAGGCGTAAATTAAGTACCTATAAGCGTGATTTCCGGCATGTTCGTTTGGAAGTTTTGAAGTCGGTTTTTTATAGGAATAAGGGGGCTTACATTGTTGGAAGAATGTATCTGGATGACAGGATTCATCCATTTATCATACCCTTAGCTCACGAGAATGAAGGAATATATGCAGATACATTGTTATTGGATCCCAATGATATTAGTTCCATTTTTAGTTATAACAGAGCTTATTTTCTGGTAGATACGGACATTGCCAGTGAGATGGTCGATTTTTTAAAATCTATCATGCCGTCAAAAAGTTTAGGGGAATTGTATAATTCTATAGGTTTTGAAAAACACGGCAAAACCGTTTTGTACAGAGAATTATTGCGTCATCTCGATGCATCGGCCGACAAATTTATCATCGCTCCTGGGGTTAAAGGGATGGTTATGACGGTATTTACGTTGCCTTCCTATTCCATGGTTTTTAAAATGATAAATGATAAATTCCGTCCTCCAAAAATGGTGACAGAGCAGGAAGTTAAATCAAAATATGATCTCGTATCAGCTCACGATAGGGTAGGTAGAATGGCGGATAGCCACATGTTCGAAAATTTAACGCT
>JBMLQR010000307.1:0-1555 GCA_049241465.1 Saprospiraceae bacterium
GCCATCCTTCTATTAAAAGAAGCTTTTCCACAGGTTTCTTCGGTTAGACTTGCCAAAGCATTATATGAATCTGCGATCGATTTGGGTGCAGCGGGAGAGGATAATAAATATGGGAGAGGATTAATTGACGTTAAAGCGGCCTTCGATTTGTTAATATCACAAGGTTTCGTTCCCGTAGAGCCAATAAGTAGCCCACAAAATATCACTTTACTCGATGTAAAAACAAGAACAGAAAATTGTGGAAATCAATTCAGAGGAACCCTCACAATACAGCATTCAGGTACTGTTCCGGTGACAAAGTTCAATATTGTGCTGAAAAATGCTATTAATAGCGCTTTATTAAAGACCATTCCCTGGACGGGAATCATTTTACCTAACCAACGAATGGATATTGTGGTATCCTCCATAGATTTACCAAGCGGTAAATACGATATTCAATTTGGTATTGAACTACCCAATGGAACGGCTGATTTGCGATTTTTGGATAACTATTTAAAATTACCTATATTGGTAAGTCCTGAACCGAATTTACCTTTGGCCTCTGCCGATGCTTCCATTATTTGTAAAAATACTAAAGCAGTACTTCGGGCAAAGGAAAATGTAAACGAAGAAATCCGTTGGTTCAATAGAGAATATGAAGGAAGTCAAATAACAAAAGGAAAGGTTTTTCAAACTGGCCTACTTACGTCAGATACGACTTTTTTTGCTGAACTGGTTTATTTGAAAAATCTGGGCATGGAAGATCCCGATCAAGGTGAAAAAACATTTTCAGAAACATCTGGAGGATTAGTTTTCAATTGCCTCGCTCCATTTATACTAAAACAAGTAACTGTTTATGCTGAATCGGTAGGCCCAAGAGGTTTTATATTACGTTCCCCTGACGGAAAAATTCAGCAAAAAGTAATCAACATTCCAAAAATTGGAGAAAATATTGTGGTATTAAATTTTTCGGTGACACCAGGAAATGGTTATAAGTTAGAGCGATCTCTCGGAAAAGGATTGGCCATTACCTCTACCCTTTCAACTTTTCCCTACAGAGTTCCGGGCATTGTTGACCTTGTTTATTCCGATAATACAAATCCTAAGGTTTATCCTTATTTCTATAAATGGGTCATTGAATATGCCTCTGCCTGTGGTAGAGCCCCTGTCAGCACAAAAATCATTAACAGCACTAATAATGTGACGTTAAATTTTACCCCTAATTCTGGAAGCTTTCCATTAATAAATGGAAAAGCAAGTATTAACTTTAAAGGGACTGCGGTAGGCAGCTCCCAGGTAAACTGGAATTTTGGTGACGGAAACATAAGCAGCGAATTAAATCCGACAAATGAATTTAAAGCCCCTGGTGAGTACGGAATAAGTTTCTCTGGTTTTACCCAGGAAGGTTGCCAAATTACGACCTTAGGCTATATAAACATAACAGGAACGGCTACGACAAACCGAGAATTAGACATGCCGTCGGGATCCCTTCAGATTTACCCGAATCCTAATGAAGGTGTTTTTTATATTCAACCAAACTTCGGAAAAAGAACCCCTTTGTATGGGCGACTTGTCA
>JBMLQR010000307.1:1655-13088 GCA_049241465.1 Saprospiraceae bacterium
CTGTCAAGCAGGGTTATATTCACACTATTTTCCATAATTCACATTTTGAGAGACAAAAATAATATAATACCACTATTTATCTCATTTTTAAACAGGCGACTACCAAATCTCTGATATTACCATATTTAGGATATAATTCTTCGTTCAGAAATTCCTGAGGATCTACCCATCGCGCCTCCTCAATATCTTCTTCCATTTGAGGCGTCAAATGGCTATCTGTGGTATGCATATCATACCAATAAGTTCTTTTTAAAATACGGTTTTTCTGTTTGTAAGTATGCCAAGTTTGGGTAATTTCGTGTGAGATGGAGAGATTTAAAATACCTGTTTCCTCCTGTACTTCTCTTATAGCTGCGATATCGGGCGTTTCCCCCGGATCAATTTTACCCTTGGGTAAATCCCAACTAGATCTTCTGTAAATAACCAATATTTGACCCTTTTGATTGAATACACAGCCACCAGCTGCTTCAATTACTGTAAAAAGAGATTGAAAATCAGTTCTCATTTTTTCAAAATCAGGATAGAAGAGAGTAATTGCATCAAAGCGCCCACCCTTTTCTAAAGCATCAACGTAATTCAACAAAAAGCGTTTATTTCCTTGATAAAGACTTATTAAATGAGCATCTGGAACGGCTGCAAAATCTAAGATATTATTTCCTTCGGCTAAAATCAATGGACGATCGTTAATATAGATTTTGTAAGTTTGCATAAAATTAATTTAACATGGAAACGGAAACAGCGGCAAAGGTTGCCACCTATTTATTGCAAATAAACGCAATAAAATTGGATTCTCAAAAACCATTTACCTGGGCCTCTGGTCTTAGATCCCCTATTTATTGCGATAATAGGTTAAGTTTATCTTTTCCCCAGGTTAGAACATTTCTAAAGAAAAGTCTGGTAGATGCGACCAGATTATTTCCTGAATTTGAACGGGTAGCCGGCGTTGCCACGGCTGGTATTCCCCATGGAATGTTGGTTGCCGATGTTTTAGATTTACCCTTTATATATATAAGAGAAAAACCTAAATCGCACGGGAGGCAAAATCAAATTGAAGGAGAAGTTAAAGAAGGAGCTAAAATTTTGCTCATCGAAGATTTAATTTCAACCGGAGGAAGTAGTTTACAGGCTGTAAGAGCGGCACGGGAGGCAAAAATGGAAGTAGTTGGCGTTTTAGCGCTTTTCAGCTATGGATTCCCTGAAGCTGCCGACGCATTTGCTAAAGAAAACTGCCCATTAATTACCTTAAGTAATTATTCCGTTTTATTGAGGGAAGCAACAAAATTAAACTATATAACCGAAGATGAAGCAGGTGTATTAGAAAACTGGTCAAATAATCCACAAAAATGGAGTGATACATTTACCAAAAACAGTCAAAACTAAAAATTTATTTTCCTACCTTTACCAATCATTTTTTAGTTCACCTTTTTGCCTAATTACCATGTCAATTATTTTGGAAAGCTCCAATGCATTTTTAAAAGATTATCTAAATAATGCATCTCCTACAGGCTTTGAATCAGAAGGTCAAAAGTTATGGCTCAAATATATTGAGCCTTACGTCGATGAATCTTTTATAGATAATTATGGAACTGCTTACGGTGTTATAAATCCTGGAAGCGATTTTAGAGTTATGATTGAGGGTCATGCTGATGAAATTTCCTGGTTTGTTAACTATATTTCTCCTGAAGGTTTCCTTCAAGTAATACGAAATGGTGGCTCGGATCATATCATAGCTCCCTCTAAAAAAGTAAATATTCATACTGAAAAAGGTTATGTGAAAGGCGTTTTTGGCTGGCCTGCTATACATACCCGCCACGGAGAAGAAGCTAATCTTTCCCCTAAATTAGATAATATTTTCATCGACGTTGGCGCTAAAAACAAAGAGGAAGTTCTTGAAATGGGTATTCACGTAGGTTGTGTAATCACTTATGAGGATGAAATGAGCATTCTAAATAACCGCTATTATGTAGGGCGTGCCCTGGATAATCGTATCGGTGGATTTTGTATTGCAGAAGTTGCCCGATTACTGAAAGAAAATAATGTAAAATTACCTTTTTCTCTATATGTGGTCAATTCGGTTCAAGAGGAAATTGGATTAAGGGGTGCGGAAATGATTGCGCATACCATTAAACCTCATGTGGCCATTATCACTGATGTAACTCACGATACCCATACACCTCTAATGAATAAGAAAAAACTGGGTGACGTTCAATCTGGTTTAGGCCCTTCCGTGACTTATGCTCCAGCTGTTCATAATAAATTACTAAAACTGATTATTCAAGCAGCAGAAGATAATAACATTCCTATTCAAAGACAGGCCTCATCCAGAGTGACTGGCACTGATACTGACGCCATTGCCTATTCTAATGGAGGGGTTCCTTCTGCTCTTATTTCTTTGCCGCTAAGATATATGCATACTACCGTTGAAATGGCAAATATCGAGGATGTTGAAAATGTCATTCTACTCATTTATCAAAGTCTTCTCAAGATTGAACACAACCATAATTTTAAATATTTCTAGGAAAAGATAGCCTCTTTTTTGATGCTACTTTATAATTTGGGTAAATAAGCCTTTATGATAGCAGGAGCGAGCAGGGATGTGCGAACAGGGACGGTTTTGACGCGGTGTTTGCAGGGTTCTCCGCAGTGTTTCGCAGGGGCGAGCGGGGATGTGCTAGCGGAGATGTGCTAATAGGGACGGTTTTGACGCAGTGTTTGCAGGGTTCTTCGCAGTGTTTCGCAGGGGCGAGCGGGGATGTACTAGCAGGGATGTGCTAATAGGGACGGTTTTGACGCGGTGTTTGCAGGGTTCTTCCCAGTGTTTCGCAGGGGGCTAGCGGGGATGTGCTAGCGGAGATGTGCTAATAGGGACGGTTTTGACGCAGTGTTTGCAGGGTTCTGCGCAGTGTTTCGCAGGGGCGAGCGGGGATGTACTAGCAGAGATGTGCTAACAGGGCAGGTTTTGACGCAGTGTTTGCGGGGTTCTGCGCATCAGCTAAGATCAAATAGATTTTGAATACCCGGAGTTCTAACACAGGTAAAGCCCTCAGCAAATGTAAAGCCTGCCTCACGGCCATAACTTCTGGCTTTAGCCGTTAAAAACTCCAAAAAATCAGGACCGGAAATGGGGGTTTCCATTTCCTTTTTGTATTCCAGCGATGCGGGCAAATAAAACTGAGAGGTAAAAGTTTTAACCAGATTTAATTTCTCCTCCATAAAATCACTTATATCTACGACAAAGTCAGCTGTAAGATTTCGATCCTGGATATAGTGATATACATTTGAAGGTCTCCACGGCAATTGTTCTTTAGCATCAAAAGAGGTAGATATTTTAGCAAGTCCGGAATAAAAACAAGCATCCGCCACCATTTTTGCAGCCCTACCATGATCAGGATGTCGATCATGCACGGCATTTAACAAAACCAATTTGGGCCTGAAGCGTCGAATAACTTCAATCAACTTCAGCTGATTTTCTTTATTATCCTGAAAAAAGCCATCGGCCATATCCAGGTTATGCCTGAATTCGGCCCCCATTTTTTTCATAGCATTAAGCGCCTCCACTGTCCTGATATCAGCGGTTCCTCTTGTCCCGAGTTCCCCACGGGTTAGATCCACTAGACCAACTTTGAATCCCATGGCAATATGTTTCAATAAAGTCCCGCTACAACCGAGTTCTACATCATCGGGATGAACACCAAAAGCCAGAATATCAATCATTTCCATTTATTTACGATATTTTATTTCCCCACCAACAATGGTCATTAAAACCTTAGTACTAAGAATATCCTCATCTGAACAGGTGAGTAAGTTATTTGAAAGGACTACCATATCGGCCAATTTTCCGATAGATAAGGAACCTTTGTCATTTTCTTCAAATGCGGCAAAGGCATTCCAAAGCGTGTAGGAAGAAATAGCTTCCTTTCTGGTCATGCGTTGTTCTGGAAAGAATTCAAAACCAGTATCCGCTCTTTTCCTGGTAACTGAAGCATAAAAACAAGCAATAGGGTCTATCTCTTCAACAGGAACATCGGTACCATTGGCAATTAAAGCACCATTATCAATAAGAGAACGCCAGGGATAGGCACCGGTTCGAGACCTCTCTACCCCGAGACGTTTTACTACAAAGGGGGCATCAGAGGTACAGTGAATGCCTTGCATGGAAGCAATAATACCCCATTTTTTAAATCGTGGTATATCTAATGTATCGAGATGTTGCGCGTGTTCCATTCTCCATCGGGGCGATTCTTTACCCTTCATTTGAATAATTTTCTGTTCAAAAATATCCAATACTTCCTTATTTGCTCTATCTCCAATGGCGTGAACACAAAATTGTAATTGGTGTTTAGCGGCCAGATTGGCTATTTTATCTACTTCCTCCAGTGGGGTGGTATTTTGCCCTGAAAAACCATACTTATCAGCATAAGGTTTAAGCAGCCAGGCACCAAAAGCGCCTAATGCGCCATCAACTTCCGATTTAATAGCCCTTACAGTAAAATGATAATCGCCTAGGTTTAACCAGGGAAAACCGTTTAATTTCCCATCCATATCATCATAACTCTCTCTGATCATGGCCCAAAGTCGAATATCCATATTTCCTGATTCTGCCCATTCTCGCAACCATTGAAGCTCTTTAAATTTTGTTCCAGCGTCTTGAAAAGAAGTAATCCCATTTTTCAAACATTCTTTTTGCGCTAATTCCAGCCCTTCAAACCAAATTTTCTTTTGACGTTCAGGTTCTAAAGACTTTAAATACTCCTGGTAAGAAGCAGAAACCAAATTCATGGCCCTTTCTTCGAAAACACCAATAGCTTCACCCTCCAAATCTCTGACAATCTCTCCGCCTAAAGGATTTGGTGATTCTTTTGAGATACCTGCTTCCTTCATTGCTCTCTCATTGGCGAAGACCGCATGACCGCTCGCATGTCTCAAAAGAACAGGATTATTCGGAGAAATAGCACTTAACTCATCATGAAAAGGATAGCCAAGAACATTATTCAACGGAATTTTATCCCATTTTTCCTGATGCCAGCCACGACCAACAATCCATTCGCCCGGCTTAGCTGTTTTTACCTTTTCCTCCACTAACTTAATTACATCATCCCATGATTTTGAATGTAAGAAATTAAGATTTTGAAGCCCCTCACCAAATCCACCAAAATGACCATGTCCCTCAATAAAGCCAGGCATAACAAAAGAATTTTCCAAATCTATAATCTTTGTATCAGCATTTTTAAATTCATCTATTATATTTTTGTCTCCCAAACCAATAATTCTATGATTGGCTACAGCAATGACTGTGGCCGACGGCTTCAAAGAATCAACGGTATAAATATTACCATTGACAAAAATAACATCGGCATAAGTACTTTCTTTTTTACAGCTCCAAAGGAACGTGAAAAAAAATATAAAAACCGAATAATGAATTAAAGTCCGCATAACGTTCATTTTTGGAAAATTAATGGAATAATAAACAGATTAAAACCAGGAAAATAAATTAGATTAGCTAAAGTATAAAAAAAAACACTATGTCTGTAATTATTAGAGCGGCAACCCACAAAGATCTTCCATTTATTCATAACCTCGTCAGAGAATTGGCTATTTATGAAAAGGAGGAAAATGAATTTACGGCAACTTTAGCAATGTACGAAAATGATTTTGCTGAAAATATATTTCATTCTATTGTAGCCGATGTAAATGGAGAAATTGTTGGTATGGTTCTATATTATTTAACCTATTCCACCTGGAAGGGTAAAATGATGTATTTAGAAGATTTCGTTGTCAATGAAAAATTTAGAGGTAGGGGCATCGGTAAATCACTTTATGACGCATTTATTCAAGACGCAAAAGACAAAAATTGTATGTTAGCAAAATGGCAGGTTTTGGATTGGAACGAACCGGCTATTCAATTTTATACGCAGAATAATGCTATTATAGAAAGAAACTGGTGGAACTGTAAAGTTTTTTTTAATAAAAGCAAGGATTTTTGATTTTTTTTATTTAAATAGTTGAATTATAGCAATAAACACATTAGATTTGCGATATTAATTTCGAAATTAGTTTTTTTTAGTGTTTCATAGTGTGGGGGGTAATCAATTTTTTGATTACCCTTTTTATTAAAACATTAACATACTTATGATTACAGTAATAAGCAATATACTTACAGATATTACCAAATAAAAACCATCAATTAACAGTACCTTAAAAATAGTTTTAATCCATCCTTGCTTGAATATGTTCTTTATGGCGAATAGCTGGTAAAGTAAAATAACCATTATAAAAAAATTGAAATTCTTAAGGATTATCTCATTATTATTCCCCATCATAAAGAGACTCATTGTCAAAAATGAAAAAGCATGAAAATGTAGATTATAAATTAAATGATGAGCGTAAAAGAATGGTAATCTGAAGTAAAGGATTTTTTGAAAAAAAGAAATAAGTAGCATTGAAAAAATGACCATCCAAATTAACTGACCAGTCACAAATAAAGTAAAATTCTTAATTTCCTTCTGTAGTTTAATTTCTTGCTTTACTTGCCATTTTCCAAATTTAGTTTTAATGTTTGCTTTCTTGATTATATTTTCATCATCCAGATTATAAATGTCTGTAAAAGTTAATGGCAAGGATTTGACTTCCCATTTTCCATTTATATTCTCTATAACTAATATTTGGTAAGTATTAGGAAGAGAATCTGTAGCAATAATGTTATTATTTTGCGTGGTGATATAGGAAGAATCAATAGTTAGTTCTTTAAATAATTTTACTTTGACAGCCATAGTTTGGGTGGAATCCAAACCTTCCTCTTCAAAAATATAATTGGGAAGAGAATCTATTTTACTGAAAAACTGTTCTTTAAACGCATTTTCCTGCACATTTTTTTCAAGGGATGTAAGTTGCTTATCAAACTTTTTATTGACATAATTGCCAAATAAAGCAAAGTGTATCAATCCGAAAATAAGGAAAATCCTAAGAGGACTCAGGTATTTTTGTCTCTTTCCTTCAAAGAATTGGGTGGAAAGCTTACCTGGAATGAATAGATGAAAAAATGATATCCACAACCTGTATTCAAAATTGAACACAATGTCAATATACTCTTTAATAAGAGATATTAATGATAAACCAGGTAAGGATGCCTTTTGGCCACAATTTGCACAAAACTTATCTGCAGGACTAAATGAAACGCCACAGTTTGGACAATCAACAACCTCCTTATTGCTATTCATAAGCACTAAAGAAGATAATTTAATCTAAGGATTGAACAACCTGACCAGCTAAAGTAACCAATTCTTTATATTCCTGAACAGAGAGACCATCCAGACAATATGAAATCGGATTTACTGGTTTTCCATTTACATGTACCTCATAATGACAATGAGGCGCTGTTGAAATACCGCTACTACCAACTGTTCCAATCAATTGCCCTCTCACAACCTGATCACCTTGTCTGATATTAATTTTAGACAAGTGCGCATAAATAGTTTGGTAACCAAATCCATGATCTATAACAATATGATTTCCAAAACCTGCATTCCTGGTTGCTTTTACTACCCTACCCGAACCAGTTGCCTGGATAGCAGTACCTTTAGGAGCTGTAAAATCAATACCGTAATGCATCTTTTTAACTTTAAATATCGGATGAATTCTATAGCCGAAGCCCGATAAAAAATTAACCCCTTTTGCTAATTTATCTGATCTGACAGGTTTTATGGATGGACGTGAAGCAAGAAATTTCTCTTCTTTTTTGGCATAATTCATAATGGTATCCAACGATTTCGATTGGATAACCAGGGAATGTTTTAGTCTTCTTAAACGCTTTTGAGTTTCAATGATAGTCCCACCTACTTTTTTATACTGCTCAAAATTTTCATATTCATTGTGACCTCCAATACCTCCTCTCCAAACATTATTATCGATAGGATCGAGACCGAATAAACTTCTATAGGTATAAGAATCTCTTTTTTGGACATTACCTAAAACCTTTTCCATACGGTCCATTTCATCTACCAGTCGTTGATATTCAACTTCCATCACATCGATTTCAGAAAGGAGAGATTTCTCTTGAGGAGAGGGTAAATATTTATGTAAAAAAACAGTTAACAACAACGCCGTTGTTAATACAGCACTTACTACAGAGAAGAAGCGCACGAACTTGCTCTTTAGAGATTCCTCTATTCGTTCATAACGAAGTAAATTGGCATCAAAGAAGAATTTTTCCTTTTTCATAATTTGGTATGTTGTTAAATCGTACCTGAAAAAATAAACAGGCACATAACACCTAATGGGGGGTATTAGATTCAACGGATGTCTCTCAAAAATTGCTCGGCTCTAAAATAGCTATCCTAATTGAAAAGCCCTAATTTTCTTAGGATTTTTTTAAATCTTACGAGTATTTCCTACCGTAAATAATCGCAAAAATGATAACTTTGAGCAATATTTGATTGTTTTTATACCTGAACTCGACCGGTAAAACGTAAATTATTACCGTTCCTTCACAATATAAGACCATTCCGTAAATAATAAACCTTTTTCCCTTAAAAATTTAAAAATATGATGACCGCACGACAAATAAGGAGTCACTTTTTAACCTTTTTTGCGTCTAAGCAACACAAAATTGTGGGTTCTGCTCCAATAGTAAATCGGGAAGATCCCACTTTGATGTTTACCAATGCGGGAATGAATCAATTTAAAGATTTCTTTCTGGGTAATAAAATTCCTGATAATCCAAGAATTGCCGATACCCAAAAATGTTTAAGAGTCTCCGGTAAACACAACGATCTAGAAGATGTAGGATATGATGGAACGCACCACACCATGTTTGAAATGTTGGGAAACTGGTCTATTGGTGATTATTTTAAGAAGGAAGCCATTGACTGGTCCTGGGAATTATTAACCAAGGTGTATGGGATGGATCCTACCAAATTATATGCCACTGTTTTCGAAGGTGATGCAGGTGAGAATATTCCCGCTGATATGGAAGCGAAAAACTTTTGGCTAAAATACTTGCCAGAAAATCATATTTTATTTGGCAATAAAAAAGATAATTTTTGGGAAATGGGTGATACAGGTCCTTGTGGCCCCTGTTCTGAAATTCATGTAGATTTAAGAACTGACGAAGAAATTGAGCAATTACACGGTAGCCAACTCGTTAATAAGGATCACTCTGGCGTGGTAGAAATCTGGAATAATGTATTTATACAATTCAACCGAAAAGCAGATGGCAGCCTGGCTGAACTCCCTGCCATGCATGTTGACACTGGCATGGGTTTTGAGCGTTTATGTATGGTATTACAAGGTAAAACAGCTACTTATGATACCGATATTTTCACCCCTTTTATATCTATCATAGAAAAAACTTCTGGTTTCACATACAAAGGAAGTTATGACCGCGAAGCTAAACAAGACATAGCAATGAGGGTTATTTCTGACCATATCAGAGCTATTTGTTTTACCATTGCCGACGGTCAATTACCCGCTAATTCTGGAGCTGGTTATGTCATAAGAAGAATTTTACGTCGCGCTGTTAGGTACTATTATTCCTTTTTAAACATTAAAACTCCCTTTCTTCATACGTTAGTTGCCCCATTAGCCAAAGCATTTGACGATGTTTTTCCCGAGTTGATAGCTCAATCAGCTCAGGTAGCAAAAATTATAGAAATGGAAGAAATTTCATTCCTAAATACGCTGGAAAATGGTCTGAAAAGATTTGAAAATATTAATGTTAAGGAAGGTGTAATCTCAGGTGTGGATGCTTTTGAACTTTACGATACTTTTGGTTTCCCCATTGATTTAACTCGTCTTATTGCCGAAGAAAAAGGTTGGAAAATCGATGAATTGGCTTTCGACGCCGCCTTATTGGAACAAAAATCCAGATCTCGTGCCGATGCTCAAAAAGAAGTTGGCGACTGGGTTAACTTACTTCCTGACCAACCTGTTGAGTTTACTGGTTACACAGAAAATGAAGTCCATGATGCAAAAATTATTAAATACAGATCTGTATCTATAAAAAAAGTCTTGCAACATCAAATTGTTCTTGATAAATCGCCTTTTTATGGTCAAAGTGGCGGGCAAGCAGGAGATCGGGGTATATTGTTTATCGGAGAACAGCCTATTCAAGTAATTGATACCCAAAAAGAAAATGATCTTATTCTTCATATTGTCGATCAATTACCTGATAATCCCGCTGCTATCGTTCGTGGATTGATAAACAAAAACAGAAGAATTGCCATTTCAAAAAACCATACTGCTGCCCACCTTATGCATGCAGCTTTTCATAATATCATAGGAAAACACGCGCTTCAGAAAGGTCAGGATGTTGACGAATTAAAATTAAGGTTCGACTTCTCACATTTTCAAAAAGTGAGTGCTGAGGAAATCTTAGCGATTGAAAAATTAGTAAATGAAAAAATTCAGGCTAATATTGCTCTCGATGAAAAAAGAAATGTTCCCATGGCCGAAGCGAAGGAATCAGGTGCCATGATGCTCTTTGGAGAGAAATATGGTGAATCCGTAAGAATTATAACTTTTGATAAAGACTATTCTGTGGAGCTTTGTGGTGGTACTCATGTTTCTTCAACTGGTGAAATAGGCTTATTTAAGATTGTTTCTGAAAGTGCCATTGCCGCAGGAATCAGGCGTATTGAAGCTGTTTGTGGATTTGAAGCCTTAAAGTTTATTCAACAGGAAATGAATGAATTAGATGACATCCGTCAAATTTTTAAAGGTAATCCATCACCGACTAAGGCTATTCATCAATTACAAGAAGAAGTAAAATCTCAAAAAAAGTTGCTTGAGAAATTTCAACAATTAGAGGTTGTCCATCTGAGGGAACAACTCATTCTAGGTGCTAATAAAAAAGATAATTATACGCTTATCATCCAGAATGTAGAACTAAATGATGCCTCGTTATTGAAAGAGTTGGCCTTCCAGCTTGATAATACCCTTGAAAAGGTTATCCTCGTTTTAACTGCCACTATTCAGGAAAAGCCTCAAATTCTTGTCTCAATTAGTAAATCAATCTGCAACGATAAAGAATTGAATGCGGGCAATATTGTCAGAACATTGGCCAAAAATATCGATGGTGGTGGAGGTGGACAGCCTTTTTTTGCTACTGCAGGTGGAAAAAATAACGCCGGTCTTGAAAATGTTTTGATTGACGCGAAAAATATGTTCGAATAATGACTGATATTATTTATTCCGGAGAGGTTATACAGGACTTGAATCCAGTAGGTCAAATAGCCGCTCCGGAATAAAATAAAATAACGCTGTTGTCTGGAAAGCGTTGCTCAATATAGGAGGGAATTTCATTTTGCTCCATTAAAAATGAAGCGCTTGCTGGTCTTCCAGGCATGAACACCAATAAATCGGCTTTATTAATTTTATAGTTATCAATACTTTTAAACCAGTTTTGATTTAAATCAGTCACTCTGAATTTCCAGTTTC
>JBMLQR010000308.1:0-1109 GCA_049241465.1 Saprospiraceae bacterium
AGGGAAAACAAATCGTCTGTCATAGCGCCATAAGGTCTGCGTTTTTTTTCTCCGTCGGGAACTTCACGGTAAGTAACAGACACTAGATTTTGGCTTTTCAACCAGTTAATTGCGTTTTGGATACCTACTACGGTACCCCCACCCTGTACAAATTCCTTTATTTGTGCAGCACCAGCCGCACCTAGCGCCTGGTAAGAACCACCACCCAATACAATGACATTATACCTGGACAAATCAGATCTTGAAAGCCTGTTAACCTCTAATTTATTGACTACCATACCATATCTTTGATCCAAAAGGTGCCAAACCTCACCTACGGTAGAAGAAGTTGTTCCCTCCCCAACAATGATAGCTACTTTAGGCATTTCCAGGGTTGTCAAACCATTACTCCCCAAATCAATTCCTTTAATGGTAAAACCAGTACCTACTGCTTCAATAACTACCTTACTTTTATTTGATGCTTCAGCAATGACAGCATGTATTTTTTCCGGCGACAATACCTGGTTTTGAACAGGAATCATAATAGTTCCCGGCTGATATTTTTTATCACCCAGGGTCATACCCTCTCTAAATACTTTTGTTCTGATACCCGCCTTCTGAATATGATACAAAGCTTTGGGCGCATAATAATTATCCCATTCCATTAAATAGGCATACTGAGACATGGATACAGCTGGCAAAGGATTCATATCTGGAGTTAATCCGACGATTTCTTTACCAAATAAGGCGTTATCAAATCCAGCTTTCGGCAAATACTGGTAAGCAAGATTAAATGCGTGAGGTAAAGTCCAGGTAGAGATATCGTAAAAAATACTATCCTCAAATTGGTTTAACACCTGAAAAGCACCCAATATCAGCTTATATTGATCCTGTTCCATTGGAATAATGAAAGAGGATGAAGGCTCGAACGATTTACCATCAACCGACACTGGTTTAGCCAGATGATGAACTTTAATTTGCTGCCTTCTCAATATTTCGATAAAATGATTTACTCTGGCCGGATCAAATTTATCACCAAAAACAATAGCCTTTCTCATATCTGCAGCGGCCTCCTTTTTTGCATTTTGGAAAAATTCCCTTTGATGCTCTAACAACTCAACGCGCAATTC
>JBMLQR010000308.1:1209-7752 GCA_049241465.1 Saprospiraceae bacterium
TCGTACGTTCTGCCATGTTCAACCCATTTCGCTTTAGAAGAAAGCGAAGAAATGTGTTTGAGGTATGACAAAAGCTGGTCATGAGAAAGATGCCAGTCACCTACCTGAAACCCAAAAAATGCTTCAGGGGTAGGAATATTTGCTTGGTATTCTATTTCAGGCAAATAATACGATAAAGGTACTTTTTGGCCTGCTAACCCACCTAAAAAAGTAAGAGACAATAGAAATGAGATAAATAGTTGCTTCATAATAATAAAATAAGGTTTGTGAAAATTAAAAGTAATAAAAATGTGTCAGAATGTAAAAAGCCTTTCTTTTTTAGATAATTTTTACCATATTTATGAAAGCGGATTAAAACAAGTAAATAACAATGTTAAGCAAAGAATACCCAAATAAACCATCTATTGCCATCATTGGGGCTGGTTGTTCAGGACTTACGACCTTAAAAAACATGGTTCAAGCCGGAGTTGGCGAAGTCATCTGTTTTGAACAAAATGATCAAATTGGAGGAAACTGGCTTTTTTCTGAAAAGGAATCTCATTCCAGTGTATGTGAAACAACCCACATAATAAGTTCGAAAACGATGTCCTCCTTTGAGGATTTCCCCATGCCTGAAAATTATCCGGACTATCCATCACACCAACAAGTTTGGCGTTATTTTCATGATTATGCTACCCATTTTAATTTATTCCCTCACATTCAATTTAATACGCGGGTCATTGAGGCAAAAGTCCAGGAGAATGAACGATGGGAACTCACTTTGAGTACAGGTGAGATTAAAATGTTTGATTACCTGCTTATTGCCAATGGACATCATTCAAAACCGAGAATTCCAGAGGAACTTACCTCTTTTAAAGGTGAATTAATACACTCACACCTTTATAAGACTAATAAACCCTTTTCGGGGAAAAAAGTCTTAGTCGTTGGAGCAGGAAATTCAGGATGTGACTGTGCTGTGGAAATAAGTCGGGTAGCTGAATACACCGCCATTTCAGTTAGAAATCCTCAGTATATCATTCCCAAATTTTTCCTTGGAAAACCTACTGATACTTTTAATAAAGGCATGGCCTGGCTTCCCACCTTTATATCCAATCCTCTCAGGCGATTAGCTGTTTTTATTCAAGTCGGTCGATATAAAGATTACGGGCTACCCGAGCCAGATTTTGCAGTAACTAAGGTTCATCCTACCTTAAATTCTGAACTATTATATAAGATTAGACACGGAAAGGTTACCCCAAGGACTGGCATCAAAAAAATAGAAAATAAAGAAGTTTATTTTCAGGATGGTAAACATGAAAATTTTGATACTATCATAGCCGCTACAGGTTATAAAATTAGTTTTCCCTTTTTTAGTAAACAGTTTATTCAATGGGAAGAGGGAGATAGCGTGCCGCTCTATTTGAGAATGTTTCACCCTGATTATAAAAACTTGATTTTCATAGGTTTGTTTCAACCACAAGGCGCTGTTTGGCCTTTAAGTGATTATCAGGCTAAATTAGCAGCGAAATATATTATGAAAAAATGGAAGCCCGAGGGTGATATAAAATTATTAGCAGAAAAAGATGCAAATGACATTTCAAAAGAATTCCTTTCAGCAAAAAGACACACCATAGAAGTGCATTATCAGTCTTTTATGAATAAATTAAAAAAAGAATTAAGAAAAAATAAATTTGAAACGGTATGATTTTCAGAGATGATTTGTTTAAAAATAAGTCTGTTTTAGTAACAGGTGGCGGATCGGGTATTGGTAAAGAAATTGCTGCTCAGTTTCTAAAAGCAGGAGCAACAGTGTTTATTTGTGGTCGAAAAGAAGCCAAATTAAAGGAGGCCATAGAGGAACTAAGTTTGTTAGGTCCTTGTTTTGAGAAAACGACAGATATTAGGGAAACAGCACAAATCTTAGATTTAGCCAATTTCATTAAAGAAAAAACGGGTCGATTAGATATATTAATAAATAACGCAGGAGGCCAATTCCTTTCGCCCGCAGAAGATATTAGTGAAAAAGGCTGGCTCGCTGTCATTAATAATAATCTAAATGGCACCTGGTTTATGACCCAAACCATGGCAAATCAATTTTTCATCCCTCAAAAGGAAGGGAAAATTGTGACTATTATCGTAAACATTTACAGAGGATTTCCAGGAATGGTTCATACGGGTGCCGCGAGAGCTGGTGTGGATAATCTAACTAAATCGCTGGCCGTAGAATGGAGTAAATACAATATACAAATTAACGCCATAGCTCCTGGGATCATTTTATCATCGGGACTGGACAACTATCCACCACAAATGTTACATGGTCTGGCAGAAAATATTCCAGCAAAGAGATTGGGTCGAGTGGACGAAGTGGCCTCACTGACTCTTTTTTTAAGTACACAAGCAGCTGATTATCTGACTGGTGACACTATTTACTTGGACGGAGGACAACATTTACACGGTAGCCCCTATTTGCTTTAATTTCATTTCAAACCCTAAAACCCCAGTTTCTTATAGATTAGATGGAAAATACGACCCTTGAAACAAATAAGTTATCCTTGCTGGAATATTTTTATGAATGGGAAGAATTACAACCCAATAGTATATTTCTTCGTCAACCCGAAGGTAAAAAATGGAAGGATATAAGTTGGAAAGAAACCGGATCTCAGGCAAGGAGAATGGCCACCGCGCTCCTTGATATAGGCTTGGTACCCGGCGATAACGTTGGCATCCTTTCAAAAAATTGTTACCACTGGATTATCACCGATCTCGCCTTGATGATGTCTGGTCTGATCTCCGTCCCTTTTTATCCGAATCAAACGGCTGATCAATTATCAGAGGTTATTGAAGCGGGTAAAATAAAACTCCTTTTTGTAGGGAAATTAGATGATTGGGAAAACCAGCAAAAGGGAGTGCCACAAAATCTTCCGATTATTTCATTTCCTCATTATGCAGGTAATAGTTTAGTTTCCAATGGCTTTCAATGGGATGTTCTGATAAATAGGTATCAGCCAATGAGCGGTAAACCAGTACCCGCATTAAAGGATATTTGGACTATTCTTTTTACATCGGGTACTACAGGTAAACCCAAAGGCGTTATGATCGATTTCGAAGGTCCCGCTTCTCTCATGCAATTAGAAAAAGAAACCAACTTTTTAGGTCTCGCCCATACAAAGTATCATCGTTTTTTTTCCTACCTACCTTTAAATCATATTGCAGAAAGACTTATTGTTGCTGCTGCTGCGATACATACCGGCGGAAGTATTTCATTTGGAGAGTCCTTGCAAACTTTTATTTATAATCTGAAACAAACACAGCCCACCGTTTTTATGGCCGTTCCAAGGATTTGGACAAAATTTAGAATGGGTATCGTATCAAAAATTCCGGAACCATTGCTTTTTAAGCTGGTAAAAGTTCCTTTCCTGGGTGATTTTTTAAAATATTTGCTCAAGAAAAACTTAGGTCTTTCCAATGCTAAAATCCGACTCACTGGCGCCGCTCCTGCTTCAGATAGTCTAAAAGTGTTTTTTGATACACTGGGCATACCTATTCAGGAAGTTTATGCAATGACTGAAAACTGCGGAGGCTGTACGCTCATGCCACAAAATATTCAAAAAAATGGCACGGTGGGTAAAGCTGTACCTGGCGTAAAATTAAAAATAGATCCAGAAAACAGCGAAATATTAATGCAAGCCCCGTGGCTAATGAGGGGCTATTTCGAGGATGATTCTTTAACCAACGCGGTCATTGAGAATAATTGGTTACATACCGGTGATATGGGAAAAATAGATGATGAGGGTTATCTATATATTACCGGACGAATCTCAGAAACGTTTAAATCGGCAAAAGGGAAATTTATTTCACCTGCTACCCTTGAATTCCCATTTGCAGTCAACGATTTGATTGAACAAGTTTGTGTCGTCGGTATTGGTCTTCCTCAGCCATTAGCGCTGATCAATTTATCTGAATTTGCTCAAACTTTACCAAAAGAAGATATAAACATGCGGTTGGAAAATACACTCAACGAAGTGAACCAAAAAGTCTCAAATTTTGAAAAAATATCCTCTGTTGTGATTATTTCAGAACCCTGGGATGTCTCAAACGGCATATTAACCCCAACCCTAAAAATAAAGAGACATCGCTTAAATGAGCTATTTAGCCATAAATTTGACGCTTGGAGCCAATCTGGCCTTCCAATCATTTGGGAATGATTTAAAATGACATATATTTATAAAAAAATCTAAAAACATGACTATTTCAACCAATACCACAGACGAACTTCAGTTAGTTTTCCACAATTTGAAATCGAAGGCTCGCATTACTTCCCGAACCTCAGCGGGGGAAAGAATCGACAAATTAAAAAAACTGGAAGCGTACTTAAGAAACCCGGCAAACGTTACATCGTTGGAAGCCGCTTTATATGCCGATTTCAAGAAACATCCAGTGGAAGTTATGAGTAGCGAGATAAGTGCTATTATTCAGCAAATAACGCATGTTAAAAAAAATCTCTCCCGCTGGATGGCCGACAAAGTGGTGGATACACCCATCACCCTCGTTGGAACTTCTTCATGGATTAAATACGAATCGAAAGGGGTTTGCCTGATCCTTTCTCCATGGAATTACCCTTTTAACCTATCCATTCTTCCCTTAATCTATGCCATAGCCGCTGGAAATACAGTTCTTTTAAAACCATCAGAACTAGCAGCCCACACCGCTCATTTTATTAACAATATGCTATCAGAACTTTATCCAAAAGATGAAGTTACGGTTTTGGAAGGGGATGCCTCTCTGGCAAGCCGACTATTATCCTTACCTTTTAATCATATTTATTTCACAGGAAGTCCTCAAATTGGAAAAGTGGTGATGGCCGCAGCTGCCCAGCACCTTTCTTCCGTTACCCTGGAACTGGGAGGAAAATCACCTGCTATCATAGAAAAATCAGCACCAATATCTGAGGCTGCAGAAAAATGTGTGTGGGCAAAACACTTTAATAATGGCCAAACATGCATCGCTCCGGATTATTTATTGGTTGAGGAAAGCGTCGCTGAAGAGTTTACTAAAGCTTATCAAAAAAGTATAAATGCATTTTATAATCCTGAAAATAAAGGAATTAAAAACTCTCCTGATTATTGCAGAATCATAAACAACAGACATTTTAACAGAATAAAAGCGTTATTTGATGATGCAATCTCTAAAGGTGCCAAAGTGCTGGCCGGAGGAGAATTTGATGAAACAGATCGATTTATTTCCCCCACCCTCCTTGGAAATGTTTCTCATGATATGAAAATCATGGAGGAAGAAATTTTCGGACCGGTTATGCCTATGATGACATTCAAGGATATAAACGAAGTGGTAGAGATTATTTACGAAAAGCCTAAACCACTTTCTCTTTATGTTGCCTCAAAAAACAACGCATTCATTAACGAGATAATTAGTAGAACTTCCTCGGGTGGAACGGTAATAAATGATTATTTACTTGGATATCTAAATCCAGAACTTCCTTTCGGTGGCGTTAATAACAGTGGGCTTGGCAAAGCGATGGGATTTCATTCTTTTGTTGATTTCTCCAATGAGCGGGGTATAGTTAAAAGAAATTTTGGAACCCTTTCCTTTATTTATCCTCCTTATAATGGTTTTAAACAGAAACTGGTTTCTTTTCTTGCCTTCAAATTGTCTTGATTTTACATGAAAAAAATGCTCATTACGGGTGGTTCCCAAGGCATTGGACTTGAACTTGCCAAAGCATTTGCAAAAGAAGGAAACGCTTTGTTTTTAGTGGCTAAGGAAGATGGATTACTTCCTTCAGCCATAGAAAATCTCAAACAAGATTTTCCAAATCTGCAAGTTACCGGACTTGAAATTGACTTGACGCTTCCGGAAAGTGCCCTATCTGTATATCAAGCGGCCTTAAAAGCCGATTTTGTTCCTGATATTCTGGTGAATAACGCAGGATTTGGCACCTACGGGTATGTTTGGGAAACAAATCAGGAGAGCGAATATAAAATGCTTCAGTTAAACATGTTGAATGTTTACCAGTTAACCCGTTTTTTTTTGAAAGAAATGATTCAGCGCAATAGTGGTTGGATTATAAATATTTCCTCCATTTCAGCCTTCCAGCCAAACCCACGTTTAGGAACTTATGGTGCAACTAAAAGTTTTGTTTTGCAGTTCACCAGATCTATTGATTTTGAATTAAAAGAAGCGGGCTTTGCCGTTCGTACAATGGCCGTTTGTCCAACGCCCGTGGTAAATACAGGATTTATGGAACGAGCGGGAATGGAAAAATCAAGAACCTTCAAAAACTGGATGGTAGTCACGCCTGACACGGTGGTTAAGGATATTCTTAGGGGTATTAAAAAAGGCAAAAATCTCGTTGTTCCAGGTAAAGGCCTATCTTTTTTACTTTCAATTATGAAAAGATTACCCGAAGCTGTCGTTATTTGGATGTCTGCATATTACCTTCGCGAAAATAGAAAATGAGCCGATGAAAATTGTTAAAATATTACTTTACACCACCATTGTTTTAGAAGGAGGAATAGCCATTTTATGCTGGTTTTTCCCTTCATACCT
>JBMLQR010000308.1:7852-19400 GCA_049241465.1 Saprospiraceae bacterium
GGATTAAGTTCAGGTTGGAAAAAAGAAAAAGATTTAAATAAATGAGTTTATTCCTTACCCTATTTATCATCATTACGCTGCTCTTTTTAAGCATGCTTTTCTTATCCTTTTATTTTCGTGTCAAGGTTTTAAATAACTATCAAATCCTGGTTCGTCATAAGGTAGAATTCAATGCGATGGATGTTTTTCATCCAGATAAACTGGAAAAAGAGGTTATCCCACGATATCCAAATCAGGCCCAAGCTATTAGAGATTTCTCAAAATACATACGATTAGCCATTAAAATGGCCTCTGTTTTAATGGTGATTATTACCCTTTTAGGAGCTGTTTTAATGTATTTTAGAGAATAATCGAGGCTATGATTATAGTGGGAGTCATTGGTGCTGGTCATTTAGGGAAGTTAATATTAAAACAACTCAATGAATTACCTGAATGGTTCATCGTTGCTGGATATTACGACAATGACCCACAAATTGGCGGCACATCGTCTGATTTATCACAATGGACCTCTTTTAACCATGCAGATTCCTTAATTGAAGCATCAGATGCCATTATTTTATCTGTACCAACCTCTTTTCATTTTCTTTATGCAAAACAGGTTTTATCCCATCATAAACATTTGTTCATTGAGAAACCGATAACGGATACGCTGGAGGAAGCGTTATACTTAAAAAACTGGTTCAATGATAAACAAACTTACCCCGTAGTTCAGGTAGGACATATTGAACGCTTCAATCCTGCCTGGTTAAGTGTCAAAAATCTTGGATTACAACCGATGTTTATAGAAGTCCATAGACTGGCTCCTTTCAATGCACGGGGTACTGATGTTTCTGTTGTTTTAGATTTGATGATACATGATTTAGACCTTATTTTACAACTGATTCCCTACGAAATCACAGATATCAGAGCTAATGGGGTGGCTATTTTAAGTCCTACCCCAGACATTGCCAATGCAAGAATTGAATTTTCAAATGGTGCAGTCGCTAATGTAACCTCATCAAGAATTTCGATGAAAAAAATGAGAAAAATGCGATTGTTTCAATCTAATGCTTATATAAGTCTGGATTTTTTAGAGAAAAAAAGCCAGATTATCTCCCCTTCAACTTTACAAGCTGAAATAGAAATACCTGATTTCTTGCATCATAATGCCTTGAAAGAAGAATTGCGTTCCTTTGCAGAAGCCATATTTTATAAGAAACAGCCCGTTGTTACCGTAAATGATGGAGTAAAAGCTTTGCAACTTGCTCAACAGATTATCAATAACCTAAAATCCAGGCCTTCTTAAATTTAATACTTTTGAAAATATAAATAAACACCTATATTTGCTTTGTGAAAAAGAGAATAAAAATCTTTAGCGTCTATCTTTTAGCCATCATTTATTGCCTGGCGGTAGTATTTGTTTCTCAGTCACAAGTACAAATTTCCCATTTTTCTAAACCGTCCCTGTCTAACGAAAAGTCTTTTTCTGACATTTCATCTAAACTTTTTAGTCACACTCCCCTTTCTGATAAATCGTTAAATAATAAATATAATCTTCCCGTCCCCTCTTCACATCATAATTTTGGAGATTATTGGGGGATGATCCATCAAATGGGTGGACTTTTTGATACCAGATATAAACAATATCTAAGCTTTTCAAAAAATATTTTAGTCAACTTAAGGAAAATACAATTTCTTTTTCCCTTCCATTATTTTTGGTGAAATTCTTTGTTTAAAAACAATGAATTTACATTTTAAACAATCATTAATATGGAAACGAATCTAGGTAATACCATTATTGGTATTTTATCAGTACTAATTTGTATAGGTCCTTTTTTAGGGATATATCTTGTAAAAGTTCGCAAACAAAATAAAATATTGCGTTCATTGCAAGAAAGCATGCTTCATTTGAATGTTAGCATTGGGGAGCATGAATTTTGTGGAGATTTTCTCCTGGGCATGGATAAGAACAAAAAGTATATCCTTTTTTATAAGAACGTTTTGAATAGCGATGCCATCGTTAAAATCATTGATTTATCCACAGTTTTCTCCTGCAAGGTATTAAAAGAAACGAAAACGGTAAAATCAACCCGGGAAAGCATGGAATTTATAGAACAAATTGAACTATCATTCATTTCCAGGGATAAAAAAGAAACGAAATTAGAGCTATTTAATGAAGAAAGAAACACACAGCTAAACGGTGAACTACAATGTGCTGAGAAATGGGAGCAACTCATTACTGAGCTAATCTAAAGGTAAAACACATTTCTTTAAATACTTTTAAACCCCTATTACTAATGGTTTCGTTGTGTTTTATACACTTCGAAACCTTTTGTTTTTAATGAATCTTTAAAAATACTTAAACACAGGATAGTCAACTGGAGAGAAAGGAACATTGGAACCTCTCAATATCAGGTCGAAAAAATTCCATGAAAGTAGCCCATCATCTGATTGAGGTTCAAGCATATAAAATATTAGATTAGCTAAAGGCTGAGCCATATCAACAATAAAATCGCCTTTTTTTGCCAATATCTCCCTGGCATTAAATGTACCTTCTACGGAAACCATATAATGTCCTTCAAATTTTCTTGGAGATTTATTCCATTTTTCTATAAAAAAAGATTCCCCTGAAAAACGTTGATTTTTTTCAAGCGTTGTGACCTTTACCCCTTGTTTTCGAAGAATTTCAACGATAGTGTCTAAACCCGCTGGAATGATGTATCCTCTTGGCAATAAAGCACTTACAGTATCTTTAAAAGCAGCAAAATAAGTTATATTATCATAATAAACTATTTTGCCTGTTCTCAATAAAGTTGTTGTGCCGTCCTCTTTTAAGAACTTTTCATAATCGTAAGTTCTAAAATGTTGGAGAGGTTTTTCGGTAGGTACCATTTTAAATCGAACGCCTTTTTTAAGGGTGCCGGCTTGATTTTTAACCTTTTCAATGGCTGACCATTCTGCTTGTTTATTGATTTTTACAATTTCTTCCGAATGATTATTACAATGATTTAAAATTTCATACACAAAGTGATAAGTACTGTGAATACGCTGATAAAAACGTTCGTGAGCAAAAGATTCACTTAGAATAGACATTCTATTTCTAAGGCCAATTTGATTAATTATATATCTTGGATGATGATTATAGGTATAAAAATTTTTCAATGGCCAACCCTCTCTGGTGCTAAAATCGCCGAAGGGTCCCATATTAAGATCGTATTTTTCTTTTGCATTTTTTGTTATCAAAGGAAGCATCACCTCATTTAAATAATTATAAGGACCCGATTCACCCGAGGATAAATAACCAGGCGCCCAGGTCAGTGAATACCCATGCCAGGTTCCGTTGGTTGTATGTAAATCGACCGTAAGTTGAGGATCCCATAGATTTAAAACACTATTAATCATCGCTTTAGTTTCCGGGGCTTCCATTTTAACACCATCTCTATTTAAATCGAGCCCTTGACCATTTTCCCTGGTACCTGTTTCTAAGGGGCTATTTTCCTGTGATGCCCTCAAACCCTTTTCCATCTTATCATTTCCGTCCACATTATAAATAGGTACAAAAATGATAATTTGGTTTTGGAGTAAATCCATTTTATCGCCCAATAAAATATCCCTCATCAACATCATCGCTACCTCTTTTCCTTCCACTTCCCCCGCATGAATATTTGCCTGAATATAAATTACTGGTTTTCCCGACGCTTTAGCCTGATCTGCATTTGAAATCATTGGATTTGCCAAAACCGCCATAGGAATATCCATTCCTTGGGTACTTTTACCTATAGTATGCAAAGAAACATAAGGACTAAGTTGTTTAATTGCGTTTAAAAAAGACATAACATCAGCGTAGGTAGAGGTTTTTTCAAAATTTGTTTTTTCAGGAACAAGTAATAAAGAAACGGGAAAAGTGGTCTTTATCTGAGCTGAAAGGGAAAAAACAAAAAGGAAAAATACGACGGAAAAAATTGATTTCATGAGTTGATATTAAGGATATGAAAAACGAATGACCTCAGCCACCACAAAGGTACTCCCTCCGACATAGACTACATCGGAAGGAGTTGCTTTTCTTTTAGCAGCTTTGAGCGCATTTTTCACCGATGAGTATGCTTTACCATATAATCCAAAGCTAAGCGCCTGTTCTTTTAACTTGAGGGCATTTAAGCCTCTCGGCAGGTCTGGTCTGGCAAAATAATAAGTAGCGTTTTTAGGTAAAAGGGAGAGCATACCCGCAATATCCTTATCGGCAACGACACCAATGACCAGATGAAGCGCCGTTGCGGGTAATTCTTCTAACTGATTCATTGCCAGGGTTAAACCCTCCGTATTATGGGCACTATCGGCAATAATGAGGGGATCATCACCCAATTTCTGCCACCGCCCCATAAATCGGGTCAAACGTTTAAGGTGCAGCAACCCTTCAATGATAGCTGCATTTTCCACGTTAAAAAATGGCTTTAGTTTATCGATGGCACACAAAGCGGTTCTTACATTTTTCAACTGATATCCGCCTGCTAAGTTTACTTTTAAATCTTTGAACCACAAATCATTACTACCAATTTTCCTGACATTGTATGTAGCATAATGGAGATTAGCTTCGAAGCATTGCACATCAATACATTCATTGGCATAAAAAATAGTGGCCTTATTCATTTCCGAGAAATGGTTAAAGACAGGCGTTGTTTCCTCTTGTTTTTCACCAATCACAACGGGAACACCAGGTTTAATAATACCGGCTTTTTCAGAGGCAATTTTAGGCAGCGTGTCTCCTAAAAAGGCCGTATGATCCATACCTATGTTAGTAATTACACTTAAAACAGGAGTTATCACATTAGTACTGTCTAATCTCCCTCCCAACCCAGTTTCTATGACCGCTACATCAACTTTTGACTTTTCAAACCAGGCGAGCGCCATGACCCAGGTAATTTCAAAAAACGAAGGACTAATTTCATCGAGTAATGGCTTTACCCTCTCAGTGAAATCGATAACAAAACGTTTTGAAACCAACTGACCATTTATTCTGATTCTTTCTCTAAAATCGACATAATGAGGAGAAATATACAAGCCCGTTTTATATCCTTGAGCCGTCAGCATAGCTGCCATAAGATGGGCAGTAGAGCCTTTTCCATTAGTACCTGCTATATGAATAGTAGGAAACTTATTAAGTTCCATATTCAAGCCAGCCAATAAATTAAGAATATTTGTCAGGTCTGCCCTAAAAGCGATGGAGCCAACCCGTTGAAACATGGGTAACCTGGAAAATAGAAAATCCAAGGTAGCTGCATACCTTTCGGTTAATGCCATTTGAAATAAATTATTGGACTTTAAAAGAATAGGTAATATTTCCGCACTGTCGGTCTTCGCTACCTGGTTTAAAACGCCATTGACGAGCATTACTTACGGCAAGATCCCTTAATTTTCCCGAGGTAATGGTAGAGCCTTGCAATTGAAATTTTGCTTCGGTAACATTACCATCTTTATCGAGACAGATAGCAACTACTACACTTCCCCTATTATTAGAATCATCTTTTAAAGCGGGAGAAGAAACGACACCTCTTCCACCTAATCCACCGCCAACCATTCCGGTTCCGGTAGAAATCCCCTCTTCCACCTTTCCATTTTCATCACCATTAGCTTGCCCCCCCTTGCCAGATTTACCTGAGGAACCCCCCGAACCCTTTTTAATATTTTTGATTAATTCAGCAGCTTCCTGCTGTTCCTTATCTATTGCCTCTTGTTTTTCCTTAGCTAATCTTACTCTTTCAGCGGCTTCCTCTTTTTCTTTAATTTCCCGCTCCTCTTTTTCTTTTTTTTCTGCAGCTTTTCTTCTATTAATTTCCAACTCCTTCTCTGAAACTAACGGATCTGTAGTTTTTACTTTCTCTTTTGGCTTAACTTCCTCCACAGGTTTGGGTTCGGGCTTTGGCTCCTCGATGGGTTCTACGGGAGTAGGTTCCTCTGGACCTCCGGGTTCTATAGGCCCGGTGCCTTCATCGGGATTACCCAAAGCGATTAAGATACCTTCTTGACCTGGAGGAGGATCTGGATACTCTAAAAGAGGGAGCATTAGCAGAATGATAGTTCCCACATGGAAAAAGAAACTAAGTATCATTGCTCTTCTTTTTTCCTTTTTCTCCTTTTCTACATGCAAAACCTGCATAACATATTATTTAAAGGCAAAAAATAAATCTTATTCAACGGGAGCGGTAGCCAAAACGCCATTAATTTGAAGTCTCAAGGCTATATCCATGATAGATACAACAAATTCTACCGGTGTTTCCTTTTCTGGTTGTATTACAAAATTAAAATCTTTGGGATTACCCTTTGACTTTTCCAATAAAAACGCTTCAATTTCTGGTAAAGATTGAACTTTGCTGTTCAACTCAAAAACGCCTGACTTCGATATAAAAACCTCATCGTAGTCTTCTTGTTGCGTTACTTTCTTCTGACTTGTGCCTGGTAATTTAAGATTTAAGGCATTGGGGGCAACGATAGACGACGTCAGCATAAAGAAAATCAACAAAAGGAAAATAATGTCAGTCAAAGAAGACATATTAAATTCGGCGGAAATTTTCGATTTTTTCTTGATAGGCATAATTAAGCACTTAATTTTTTCTGGGCTGGGTGGCCAAAATAGCTTTAACTTTCATTTTTTCTGCCAGCGTCATTAATCTTACCACTCTTTCAAAAGGGGTACCTTTTTCAGCTACTATTGTCACGGTAAAATCAGTTGAAGACCCTGATTCCTGGAATTTAGATCTCAATACGTTTTCTAACTGAACTTCCTCAATTTCTGCTGATTCAATTTTATAGATTCCCGATGGATATAACATAACGGCGACCGATACTGGGGCAACCGTTTTCGAATCAGATTCAGGTAAATCTACTGCCTCGATTTTCACCAGAGTGGAAGTGAGCATAAAGAAAATGAGTAAAAGAAATATAATATCAGTTAGTGAGGACATACTAAATTCAGCACTAATCTTACTTCTTTTTTTTAAAGCCATGTTATGATATTTTAGGCCAATAAATTATTCATGCAACATGTCCATAAATTCAGTGGTGGTTCTTTCCATCATATAAATGACTTTATCTACTTTGGCAACCAAAAGATTATAGCCAACGAAGGCAAAAATACCGATAGCCAGTCCAAAAGCAGTGGTAAGCAGCGCTTGATAGATACCACCGGCAAGCAGAGAAGGCGTCACACTTTGTTGAGAAGCCATGTTGTAGAAAGCCAGAATCATACCTGTCACCGTTCCAAAGAAACCGACCATAGGCGCTGCTCCGGCAATACTAGCCAAAGAAGACAAATTTTTCTCTAATCGGAATACCTCCAGATTTCCGGCATTTTCCACTGCAGCATCAATATCTCTTAAAGGTTTTCCAATCCGTTGTAATCCCTTTTCAACCAGTCTCGAGACGGGAGAATCAGTGGCTTGGCACAATGCTCTGGCAGCCGGGATATTCCCTGCGGCAACATTCGACCTTATATTATTCATAAAATGCTGATCTATTTTCTCTGATCTATTGATAGCACTATATCTTTCAAAAAATATATAAACAGCTATAATAGATAGAATTAATAAAACAACATAAATAAAAATACCTATCAGTCCACCAGAAATTAAAATATCCATAGGACTTTGTGAAACCATTACCGTTTCTACACTTTCTGCGTTTTCCAACGTTGGCGTTGCTTGTAAAAATAATGCCGACCCTTTTAGGAACATACCTTTAGTTTTTCAAATGTTGAAATAAAATATTTATGTGAAGGTAACGCTTTTGATTACTGACTTTGTATGTTTCTCCTTATAATTTCTTCAAAAACAGGATAAAAAAAAAAGGTACTCAAAAAATATTATTTTTAGCTTTTCAACAGGTCAAAATAAGTATGTCAATCACCCGTCTTCATTTAATTTTACCTTGCTTTAATCCAATAAAGGATTGGGAAATTAGAGTTTGTCAACATTTAGAAAGCCTTCAGTTAATACTTTGTGACATTTCTATAGAACCCATTCTCATCAATGATGGTAGTGTTACTGGTGTGGAACAAAAACATATTGATTATATCAAAGAAAGAATTCCTGCTATTCAAATGATAGAATACAGTGAAAATCAAGGTAAGGGATTTGCTGTAAGAGAAGGATTTAAGTTGGCAACGGCAGAATTCATCATTTTTACTGACATCGATTTCCCTTATATTGAAGCTGATTTTGTAAGGCTCTTCAGAAAATTGCAAAATGAAGAAGTTGATATCCTGGTGGGTATCCGACAGGCAGATTACTATCAACAAACACCTTGGTACCGGGCGGCAATCTCCAGATTATTAAAATTTTTTATTGGCAAGTTTTTAAAAGTCAAAATAACTGATACCCAGGGAGGCTTAAAGGGATTTAGCCAAAAAGGACGTCAAATATTATTAAAAACAACGGTGAATAGATATCTTTTCGATTTAGAAGTCATAAAACTAGCTTCTAACACCATAGGAATAAAAATGGAGGCCATGCCTGTGGAACTGCGCAAAGATGTCCAGTTTGCTTCCCTGAACTGGGTAATTTTAAAAAGAGAATTTCTTAATTTCGTAAAAATATATTTTTCTAAAAATACCTAGCATCTCATAGCTTTTATATTAAAATGCTTTGTATTTTTGTACATAGCGAAATTTCGCTAAATTTATAAACCTAATGAATTAAATCGATGGGGATGACAAAAAGAATTAGAAAAGCGGCGGTCCTTGGTTCTGGGGTCATGGGATCGGGTATTGCCTGTCACTTGGCCAATATAGGTGTCGACGTCTTGTTATTAGACATTATTCCAAATAATTTGTCTGATGATGAAAAGAAACAACCTAAGGCAAGGAATAAAATAGCAGATCAGGCCTTACTGGCTTCTATTAAATCTAAACCCGCTCCTTTGTATGATGCAGCGTTTGCAAAAAGGATCAAAACGGGTAATTTTGAAGATGATTTTTCAAAAATATCAGATTGTGACTGGGTTATTGAAGTTGTGGTTGAGCGCCTGGATATCAAAAAAGAGATTTTTGCTAAAGTGGATACTTTTAGAAAAAGTGGCTCTTTGATAACCAGCAATACTTCAGGAATTCCTATTCATCTTATGAGTGAAGGTCGATCGGAAGATTTTAAAAAGCATTTTTGTGGCACCCATTTTTTTAATCCGCCGCGATATTTACGCCTCTTAGAGGTTATTCCTACCCAGGATACACTTCCCGAGGTTATTGATTTCTTTATGCACTACGGTGATCACTATCTGGGGAAAACTACCGTTTTGTGTAAGGACACTCCAGCTTTTATAGGTAATAGAATTGGCGTTTTTGCTATGGCAAAAGTATTCCAACTCACCTCAAAATATAATCTTCGCATTGAGGAGGTGGATGCGCTAACCGGGCCAGTTATTGGAAGACCTAAAACAGGTACCTTCAGATTAGGTGATTTGGTTGGACACGACACTTCAGGGAATGTTATTCGCGGATTAAAAGCAAATTGCGCCAACGATGAACAGGTTTCCTCCTTTGAGGTTCCCCCCTATCTTGATTTTTTACTCGAGAATAAATTCCTGGGAAATAAATCGGGTCAGGGATTTTATAAAAAGACGAATGAGAAAGATGAAAAAGGAAAACCTGTCATTTTAGCTTTAAATCTGAATTCTCTGACTTACGAACCAAGTATTCGTCCTGATATTCCCAGCTTAAAAGCGGCTAAACAGATGGATGATCTTCCAAGAAGAATCAGACATTTCTTTGATGCTAAGGATAATGGGGCTGCCTTAATAAAAGAATCATTGGTTTCTCTATTTTCTTATGCCAGCAATAGAATACCTGAAATAGCCGATAGTTTCTTCAGAATTGATGACGCCATTCGCGCCGGGTTTGCCTGGGAATTAGGGCCTTTCGAATATTGGGATATTATCGGTCTTGAAAAGGGAGTTCAGCTAATCACAGAATCAGGTGAAAAAGTGCCTTCCTGGGTCACTGAAATGATAAGCGCTGGGTTCACTTCCTTTTATTCAAAGCAAGACGGTAAAAAATTATACTACGACCAGATGCTAAAAGCTTATCAACCTATTCCTGGTCAGGATAGCTTAGTGATACTTGATAATTACAGAGGTAAATCACCGGTACACAAAACATCCGAAACCATTCTTCATGATATTGGCGAAGGGGTGTTATGTCTGGAATTCACCAGTCCTCATAACTCCATTGGAGAAGGGGTCTTGATGGGTATTCAGGAATCCATTCAACTGGCCGAAGATGGTGGTTGGAAAGGTTTAGTCATTGGAAATCAAGCTACTAATTTTTCTGTAGGAGCTAATTTGATGATGATTGGTATGCTCGCCTATCAGCAAGATTTCGATCAGTTAAATATGGCTGTCAACGCATTTCAACAAACTACGCTGCGTTGCCGGTACTCTGCTATTCCTGTTGTGGCAGCCACTCAAGGTTATGTATTTGGCGGTGGGTGCGAAATTTTAATGCATTGCGATGCTTCTGTTGTAAGTGCAGAATCCTATATAGGATTAGTAGAAGCGGGAATAGGTCTTATCCCCGGCGGTGGAGGTACCAAAGAATATGCCCTCCGAGCTTCTGATTTATTTTTTGAGGGAGACGTTCAAATTCCTACCCTCATAGAAAAATTTAAAGCCATTGCTCTGGCTTCTGTGGCTACCAGTGCTTACGAAGGATTCAAATATGGTAGTTTAATAAAAGGTCGCGACGAAGTAGTCCTAAATAAAGATAGAGCTATTGCTTATGCACAGCAAAAAGTACTTCAATTAGCAAGGAATTACACGCAGCCTATACTGCGTGACGATATAACTGTTCTTGGCCGAACGGGTCTTGCTCCATTATATTTAGCGGCAAATGAGTTGAAATTGGGCCATTTTGCCTCTGATCACGACATTAAAATTGCACAGAAAATAGCTTATGTGCTATGTGGAGGTGATCTTTCAGGTACACAACAAGTCAGTGAACAATATCTGCTTGATGTGGAAAGAGAAGCATTCTTATCCTTGTGTGGGGAACAAAAAACACAGGAAAGGATTCAATATATGCTTCAGAATAACAAACCTCTCAGAAACTAATTTTCTCATTCACAAAAGAAAAATTCATGGAAGCATATATCATAAAAGCCTATAGATCAGCTGTAGGAAAAGCAAAAAAAGGAAGTTTTAAAAATTTCAGATCTGACGATATTGCCGTAAAAGTCATTGAACATCTTATGGCTCAGGTGCCTGAACTCGATCCACATATCGTTGATGACGTTATTGTTGGTTGCGCCAACCCGGAAGGAGAACAGGGTTTTCAAATTGGAAGGCAAATCTCCTTGCGAGCCCTGGGTATTCCCGTGCCCGGAGTAACCGTTAACAGATATTGTGCCTCAGGATTGGAATCTATTTCCATGGCGGTGGCAAAAATTCGCGCGGGAATGGGGCATATTTTTATTGCGGGCGGAGCAGAAAGTATGAGCCAGATTCCAATGACAGGCTATAAGTTAGCCCCTAATTATGATGTGGCTAACCAAACACCTAATTATCTTACAGGGATGGGCATTACCGC
>JBMLQR010000308.1:19500-21885 GCA_049241465.1 Saprospiraceae bacterium
TCTCAGACATCAGACGGTGCAGCCTTTGTATTGGTTGCCAGTGAGGAAATGGTGAAATTATTTAACTGGCAGCCTATTGCCAGAATGGTTTCCTGTTCTGTTGGTGGTGTGGATCCACTTTATATGGGTATGGGGCCTTGCGCCGCAATTCCTAAAGCGCTTAAATCAGCTGGTTTATCCCTATCCGATATAGATCTGGTGGAGCTTAATGAAGCGTTCGCTGCTCAGGCGCTGGCTGTAATTAAGGAGGGTTGTCTGAATCCTGAATCTGTAAATGTTAACGGTGGAGCCGTAGCATTGGGTCACCCACTGGGTTGTACTGGTGCAAAACTGACTACCCAGCTAATCAATGAACTCGGAAGACAAAACAAGAAATACGGTATGGTCACTGCCTGTGTAGGTGGAGGACAGGGTATCGCGGGTATCTACGAAAAATTGTAATAGAGATTTTAAATATAGGTTTATAAAAAAAGGTTTCGCAAATTTTACTTTGCGAAACCTTTTTATTTATGGACTAAATCCAGATTATCGAATAATCGTTACATCTCCTTTTTCAATTTTACCATTTGGAACATTTAATCTGAGTATATAATAATAGGTTCCATCAGGCAGCGGTTGGTTCATAGAATTCACCCCTCTCCATTCGTTTTTATAAGGTCTTTGAGAAAATACAATATCTCCCCATCTATTAAAAACTATTAACTCTGCATCAGGATAGTCAGCTGGAAATTCATCTAAAATTTCAAAGGCAAGTGCATCATTTTTACCATCATCATTTGGGGTGATTGTATTAGGAATGATTGGCAGCGGTGCCTCGGGATCGAATGCAATGGTAACTCGTACCGCTGCTGTATCACACAAAATGAGACAAGCATTATTACATAATTTATAAGAAAAACTATCATCTCCACTTCCTCCTGGTTTCACTTTGTAGTTGATATTACCCCCTGAGATAGAATCTATCAGACCTTTAAGCGGTTGATTCAACAGGGACAGTTTAAATCCGCCCAATTTGCTTACCTGATCATTTTGAATGGCCACTAAAACGGCTTTTCTTGTCCCTGTAGGAATAGAAAGTAAATCGTCCGCTGCAATAGGATTTGTTTCACGGGTAATAGTCACAGAATCAACACTATAAGCCTCACAACTTGCCGTGGAAATAGTCCAGATAAAATTGTTTTTACCTACTTTCAATCCGAAAGCAAAACTACCTGCATCACCAGGAACCTCTATCTGAGGTCCACCAGATGCGGTCCATTTTCCGGTGTTTAAAGAAGATAATTTTGCATTTAGATTAATATTTTCCCCACAACTGATGGTATCAACCCCGGCATTGGCTAATGGTAAAGCTGGGTCGAGGATAAAGACGACCGTATCTTTTGAGGCACATCCTGAAAAAGAATTAACTATATCTAAAGTGTAAGTGCCAACTTGTTTTACCTGTCCGTTTAATTGTGTATTATTTGTCACCGAATCATTTCCAGCCAGCGTTTTCCACAAATACTTAAATGAAGCACCACTACTTGTTCCCTTCGTGTCTATCTCTGTGAATTTGCCAGGACAGGCCAAAGGTTGAGGGGTAACTAAATTAACTAATGGACGTTGTGTAGAATCCGGAACATTAATTTTTGTACTACCCACACAGCCATTTCTCTTGTCCTTTATATTCAGAGAATAATTCCCAGATTTATTGACTTTTACCAAATAGGCATCAGTTGTTAACTGCAAAGCATTCACCTGATTGTCTAAGGAAACCCATGACACTTGGTAATCAGATCCGACGGAGGAACCATTTTGACCGTTAATTTCTACTACAGGATTATTACAGGTTATTGGGCTCGATAAAACAGCAAAAGCATCTGGTAAACTTTTATTTTCTGTAATAACAATTGAATCTATCGACTTACAACCTGTTAAATTATTGGTAGTAATGAGTTGATAAGTTCCCCCTTTTTTAACTTTGTAAATAAGACTGGAATCTAATTTTAAAGGATCTCCTTTGGAATCGACCCATGCGTAAGAATCTCTTGCTGCATTATTATTGGTCGTCACTGCCTTCAGTTCTATAGAATCACGAATACAGGTAATCTGCGTTTCGTTAAAAATAATTTTTGCCTCCGGCGCTAGTTTATCTAAGCCCACTAAAACATCAATACCACCTTCACAAAGCGTTGTCTTATTTTGAATTTGCAAAACATAAGTTCCAGCAGTAGCTACTTTTGGATTTGGAGAGTCAAAGCCAGAGGCAATAGTGCCGTCTAAAGTCAACCATTTATAGGTGTAATTTGCAGATGGAGAGACAGAAACGGATATATTTCCCTGTGGAAACTTACAGGTAATTTTTGGGTCGGTTACTAAAGTAACTTTTGGAGAATCCAATTGAGA
>JBMLQR010000309.1:0-2960 GCA_049241465.1 Saprospiraceae bacterium
TACTTGTGCCAAAAATCCAGTGACAGGAAAAAGGGAAGTGATGTTAATGTCAGAAGCAGATGAGATAAAATTGGGAGCAGAGTCAGACCCGGAGATTGTTGCAGAATTTGGTGTTCTTGAAAACCGTGAACTCCAGGCATTTATTAATGAAAAGGGAAATGAAATGGCCAAAGTCAGTCATCGGTCTTCCCTTCCATTTCATTTCAAAATATTGGATTCACCCGTGGTCAATGCTTTTGCTTTACCTGGTGGTTATGTTTATTTTACGAGAGGAATCCTGGCGCATTTTAATAATGAAGCTCAATTTGCAGGGGTGTTAGGACATGAAATTGGTCATGTTACCGCGAGACATGGGGCAAATCAATATAGTAAACAGATGTTGGCGCAGCTTGGTCTCGCCATTGGTTCAAGTATATCAAAAGAATTGGAAGCCTTTGCAAACATTGCCGGAGCAGGTTTGCAATTGCTTTTTATGAAATTTGGTAGAGAGGATGAATCTCAATCTGATGAACTTGGGGTTGAATATGCCTCAAAAACAGGTAACGATGGTAAGCAAATGGCAGATTTTTTCAAAACGTTAGATAAACTAGGAGGGGAAGGTGAAGACAGAATGCCTGCCTTTTTAAGTACTCATCCGGCGCCACTTGACCGTTTTGAAAAAGTAGGTGAGTTAACAAAAGTATGGCAGGAAAAATTGCCAAATCAGTCTTTTTCGGTGAATAGAGATTCCTATTTGAGGAGAATTGACGATCTGCCTTACGGTGAAGATCCTCAACAGGGATTTGTTGAAAAATCAGTGTTTTATCATCCTGCGTTAGCCTTTTATTTTCCTGTTCCAAAAGATTGGACTTTAACCAATGCCCCAGCTAAAGTTACAGTGACAGAAAAATCGGGAAAAGGATTGCTCATTTTTGATTTAGCCAAAGGAAATGATTTTCAGGCAGCTTTAAAGGAAACCTTAGATGCCAATGAATTGGAACTGGTGAAGGATAAAAATAGGCGTATAAATGGTTTCCAGGCCATGGAAGCTGAGCTTAAACAAAAAACACCGAATAGTGGTACTGAACCTTTAACTATAAAATTGATTCTTATTCAAGATGGTAAAAATATGTTTAGATTTCTTGCTATTGCCCAGGGAACTGAAGTAAAAAGTTTTAATTCTGCTATGGATAATGCAGTAGATGGTTTTAGTAGATTAACGGATAGGGAAAAATTAAACAGACAGGTTGAGCGCATTCAAATAGTTAGCGTCAGGAGAAATGGAACGTTTGCAGAAGTTTTATCTGATTTTAATATGCCTGCCGCCAGGCATAAGGAATTGGCTATTTTAAATGGTATGGAGCTAACAGATCGCGTTTCTGGTAATATGCTCATTAAGGTTATTAAAAATATTAAACCAGAATAATTCTTTGTTTGATGTTGAAATATATTGGTTTAGTCCTTTTTTTATGTTGTTTTTTCTCTCTGAAAGGTCAGGAAATTAGCTCCTCCCTGACGAGAGACACCGCATTTATGTATAAAGGACAACCCAAAGCAGCCTTATATTTTGGGACGGATATTGGACAAAAGGTCTTTATACAACAATGGAAATTGTTTCTGAAGGATAAATTAAATACTACCTTAAAGATTGATTCTAAAAGTAAAACGGAGGTAAGTTATGTTTCAAAAGAAATTAATTCGCCCACTTTTTTTGGTGTTACGTCCACAACATTACATCTTACTTATGTAAATATCCATAAAGATTCTTTAGTTTGGATTTTGTTTCCAAAGGAGGACGAGCTATTAGAGAAATGGAGGAATTTAGCCAATCAATTTTTAGTTGATAAATTACCTTTAATGTATAATAATGAATTTGATATTTTAAAAAAAGACGTTCATTTTTTAGAGAAAGAACTGGATAGTTACAGAAATAAATTGATTAGTAATCGAAAGTTGATAACTAAACTGGAGAAGGAAAATTTTTCCCTTGAAGGCTTGATATTAGAGGAAGAGGATTCCCTGCGGGAAATGATAAAAAAATGGTCCGAAAAGATGAAAAAATGGGAAAAACTAAGAGCGGTCCCTTGAATTATTTTTTACCGCTTCATAAATAAATCTCATCCCATCTAAAGTTAAATTGGGGTCGATTACATAGAAAAAATCCTTCAAGGGGTGTAATATTGCCGATAAACCACCCGTAGCAATAACGGGAAATGGGTGGTTCAGTTCTTGTCTAATGGCCTCTACGGTATATTTTATTAGACCTATATAACCAATGAGTACGCCACTCTGTATGGCTTGTACTGTGTTTTTTCCCAAAACCGAATCAGGTAAAATAAGAGGAACCTCAGGAAGTTGAGCGGCGCCTTTAAACAGAGATAAGCTAGCCGTTTTTAAGCCAGGGGCAATGGATACGCCTAAAATACCCGACGATTTACTCACGGTGGTAAATGTTAAAGCGGTTCCAAAATCAATGACAATACTATCAAACGGATAACGATTGAAAACAGCATAAGCATTCGAAAGGATATCAGTTCCTATCTCGTCTTGTGCAATGATGCCCATTTTTAATGTTGAAAAGTGCTGTTTGCCAATAAGGATTGGCTCTACCTTAAAATGTGCTTTCAATGCATTTAGCCATAGCGGGATTAAAGAAGGAACTACGCTACTGACTACAATATCTGTTATTTCAGACGTTTTTATTTCCCGTTCTACCAATATTTCCTGTAAGGCATGGGTATAAAAATCTTTATCATCGAGAGGAGGATGAGAAGAAAATCTCCAGATTTCACTCCACACATCATTCTGCCAAATACCCGTTACAATATTTGAATTGCCAATATCTACGGCCAGTAACTTTCCTTTCATTCAACCATTTTTTATTCGACGACCAAAATATTAAGATTATTTGGATTTAGTACAGTTTAAGAATTTTTAGTGAGTTAAAAGAAGATTTACATTGCGGGTAAAACGCAAAAAAA
>JBMLQR010000309.1:3060-6953 GCA_049241465.1 Saprospiraceae bacterium
CTTTCAATTCGTTTACCTTTTCTATTCCATATTTCAGGACTGCAAAGGCAGCCTAAAGAGGGGGTACAAGGGAAATAGGATTCATTATTATATAATGCAGGATCAATCGTTGTGCCATGAGCAATAATTTCTGTTCTACCCATTTTTCCAGCATCGTGTGCTTCCCAAAGGGAGGGAAAGTCCTTTATCAAAGGATTCAGTAGGGCCTCATAGGAAATAGGTGTTGCTTGCTGTCCATAAAAAAATGAGGAATTATTTTCATAAGGCAGGACCATTTGTACATTTTTCGTTGGTCCAATCCATTCATTTGAAGAAAAGTCAAAACCGGTCACTCTGTATAAACCCTGTGGTGTATTACCATTTGTGATGTAATATGGCAGATTTGAAATAGATCGTGCCAGTTGTTTAAATTTCAGAGGTTTACCATTTTCATCTGCTAGCCACGTACCATTATTTTTCCTAATCATAAGAAATCCGGGTTTACTCCTGTCGGTAAATTGAAAACTACACAATATTTCTTCGCCTGGTAAAAAATTGTCATTGGAAAATAAATCTATGCTTGGGTAAACAATCTTTTGGATTGGCCATCTTTTTTGATAGGCACGATACCAATCTGTCTGGTAAATGGTATGATTTTCTGTAATCTCTGGAAATAAATGACCGACAGCCAGGTATTCCAGCGCCATGGCTTGATTTTTAGCATTTGCCAGTGTGTGCCAGACGGAAATGATCTGGTCGTTAAATTTAGAAGGATAAAGCGTGTACAGCATTTCCAGAAAAGCTCTCTGAAATTCAGCATCAAAAGAGGATAAATGGGCAATAAAATAGGGAATCCTTTCCTCCCATTTTGGGGGAGGGTAAAGCATTAGCTCCATAGCCCAAAAGGCTTTTTTCCATAGATTTTCCGCTTTTTCTGGGTGTAATGAAAGGGATACCAGAGAATCAATTTCATTTTTTAGTTCCTGGGTGATATTTTTTCTTGCCTTAGCACTGGCAAATGAAAATGGTTTATCCTGCTGTCCCCAAATGGGTTTGATGAGACAAAGAGAAAAAAGGATAATGAATATAAGGTTTGAGAGATGAAGCTTCATTCAAAAAAAATTAAAAATTAGTGAAGAGGTCTCTTTTTTATCATACCGCCTTTAGTATCCTTTACGGGGTGTTGTACCACAAAGGCAGCCGGATCAATTTTTTCTATTTCCAGGAGGAGGTTGGTAACTTCCAAACGGGTTACTACACAAAACAAGATATTACTTTCTTTATCGAAAGTACCGCGTGAACCAAATCCTTTGTCTGATTTAAAAACAGTAACTCCTCTGCCAAGTTCTACAGTAATCTGTTTTTTTATTTCTTCATTTTTTGTGGAGATAATTAATACACCTAAATATTCTTCCACTCCGTTAATTATAAAATCTACTGTTTTCGAGGCAGACAGATAGGTAAGCATAGAATACATGGCTGTTTCAATATTGGTCAAAAGGATGGCAAAACTAAAAAGGGCAATATTGAACAAGGCGATAAAATCACCCACGGACAGACTACTTTTTCGACTCACAGAAATAGCTAAAACCTCTGTTCCGTCAATGACTGCCCCACCTCGAATAGACAGTCCGATACCCGCTCCTAAAAAAAAGCCACCAAAAATGGAAATGAGTAATTTATCGGCTGTTATGCTGGGGATAGATATAAAATGAACTAAAACGGCCAGTAATAAAATGGCCAGACTACTTTTTACGGAAAAGGAGATGGAAATTTGCCTGGCGCCTAAAATGATGAAGGGAAGATTGACCAAAATAATTAAAAGTGATAGATCGACATTGGTTAATATTTTCAGCAACAAAGACATACCCATTGCTCCACCATCTAAAAAATTATTTGGAAGTAAGAAGCCTTTTAGCCCAATGCTTGCCATGATTACTCCACAGCAGATAAATATAAAATCTTTAGCATGTCGGGTATAAATAAGTTGGGTAATAAAAGTACTCGGGTTACGAATCATAGAGAATACATTTTTATTCTATTAAACACCTTATGGATAGTCCTCGGTTTTTGCTTAAGGTTTCTTTTGAGGCATAGTTAAATTCATTGTAAACATATCTTGACCAGGCTTCCGATCCGTTGCTGGTTGAACTCCACCATAAGCCGTAATAGCCTAGGCCAAAAAATATACCCAGTTCATCGCGATAGCCACTTGGTAAACCTGAAAAATAGCTTACATTATTAGCCCATGCATTAGGTATTTGCCAAAAGGTAATACCTGTCGATTTTAGCTTTCCTCCAGCAACATCAAGACCACCCAAATAGCTGGTAAGGACATTCCAGTCATCATCAGATGGAATTTTCCAACCCAGAGGACATAATTTTCTTTCATCTGATACGGCAAACCAATTATAAAGTTTTCCGTAGGTTTCGTTATTATCAGACGTGTTATCGATATTTGACCAAGCACCGATGAGTAAGTTTTGCCATAATCCATCGGGGACCACCTCATGAATAGAGTCTTTATTTTGATATTTAGTAACCATTAGATTTTTCTTTAACCATATTTGGTTGCCGATTTTTACACTTTGATAAATATTACCATCCACGTCAGTAACCAAAGAGGTCGTATTTTCCAATAACTGATTACTATAGCGCGTACCTTGTTCATTGGTGGCAAAGGCTCGAAAATAATACCTGGTATTTGGTAAAAGTTCTGTGATGGTACCTTCGAACGCCCCGGCCTCTGTTCCGTTTATGACCGATTGGTCAAGTAAGGTAGGCAGTATTTGGGTGCCGTAAACGATGCCTTTCGAGATAATATGACCACCGCCGTCGGAGGAAACCTGTGCATTAAAATGAATAGAATTTGGAAATATTTCTGATAATCCAGTCATCGATACGGTAGGTAAAATGATATTTACAGAAGACAGCCAATCTGGATTTCCATTGGGAGAAATTGTTAAAATTTGTCCGGGCAGACCAGCGGGTACATTCACCCAAACTGAGCCGTTCCACATTTGAATATCTCCGGGGTTATTTCCTGTTCTATTCCAATAAGCTGTGTCAGCCTGGGAAATACCTTTTGCAATACTTACATTAAAAACAGGGTCAATCTCCGCTTTTTCATGTAAGGTGGTATCTGCCACGTTGGTGAAAAGAGCGTAAGGAACACTTGATAATAGTTGAGTGCCCAAAAGAGAAAATTGGTTTCCACCTTCAAAATCAGCTTCCAGGCGAATAAAATGAGGAGCATTACCCCAATTTATTTGATGAAATGATCCTGATAAAATGTTTCCTGTCCCTATTTGTAAGCTAATTAGCCCGGACATATCGGTTGTTTTGGTATGCGATTCAAGGTAACTTACCGTTCCATTAGTACTCCCTTCCAAAATACCTATTTTTAAGGATACTAATTTATTACTCCATAATGCCCCCTCTTTATTCCTAATTATCGACTGAAAATTAATTTTTTCAGGAGCCTGAGCTACAGTTAATAATGGAAATATTAAAATAAAACTTAATATAATACGATGCATAGTTTTTATAATTAAAAAGAATGAGATAATAAGCAACTAATGTGTTGGTATTTAAAAAAAGGAAACCTCCTGATAAGCATCGAATGTAGCCAAACTTTTACCATTACATGATCAACAGCGTTGAAAACGCTTTTTTATAAACTTTGGAACTGAATGATCAGGTTTTTTTTGTAACTCCGACGCTTTAGATAGTAATATAAGTGTTTTAGCACATATATTTTGCAGAAATAATATTATCTAGCGAAAACCTGTGGTAGGCCTAAAAAAACAACAACCTGACCGAAAATATTCGGGTCAGGTTGCGTGGAAATACATTCAGAATTGCCCTAACCTAAAATACCTACTGAATGTTTGTTTTTTGTTGGGTTAAAGGAT
>JBMLQR010000309.1:7053-10463 GCA_049241465.1 Saprospiraceae bacterium
TCATTGTTATGCATGCCGTCTATGTCGGTCCAGATAATAATCTCCTCCGCTTTGATAGCTGCACCTAATATAGTTGCTGTATAATCGCTGCCTCCTCGTTGCAGATTATCAATTTCTCCGTTGGAATTTTTACAAATATATCCTTGGGTAATCCATAGATCATATTGACCATATTCATCCATAATAAAGGATAGCCTCTTTGAAATCCAATCAAAATCTGGTTCTCCATCAGGTAGAATTTGCATAAAGTCCAATGCAGATAGGAGAGCTGCATTAAAACCGCGATATTTTAGATAAATATGGAAAAGATGGGTAGATAAAATCTCACCTTGTGCTAATATTAATTTGGCTGTTGGTTCTGCAAAAGGAGAGGTAAGCGTTAGATTAAGCAGAGTTATAAAATCTTTCAAGACAGAAAACCCCATTTCTTGAAAGGGGAGTTCAGGCAGTAAGTCTTTGATAAACAAATCATATTCATTTTGGAATTCGTGGATGATATCGGCACCCCTATTTAAGTCGTTTGATTTAACAGCCAGGTTGAAGGCGACCAGTTTATTGGTTGTGCCCGAAACAGCGGATAGCACAATCCAACGTTGCTTTCCAGAATGAATCAATTCGGCTACTTCCCTCATTCTTTGAGGACTACCGACAGATGTGCCACCAAATTTCCAAACTTCCATGTTGCCGTTTTATTTTACAAAAGTAAAAGTCAAGAATAGGTGAACCAAAAAATATATCTTTTTTGTACAAAATACTTTACTTTTGTTAAAAATTTAACAATGAAGAAATTATCTGAAATAGTTGAAGAAGAAATAAAGCGTTCTCCCTTTTTGATGGAATCACTGAGAGAGGGATTAATAAATACATCTGCCTTAGCCAGAAAAATACAAAAACCAGTAGAAAAAATAATTGGTAAGGGCGTTAAAACGAGTGCTATTATAATGTCTATTAATAGGTTACCTATTCAGGTAGAGCAAAAGCAAGAACCCAATCTGTTGCTATTTATATCGAAATTAAGGGACGTTCGGGTGAGGTCAAATATTGTTGATTATACGTTTGTAGCCTCGGGAACGCTAATCCATGCACAGACGTCGTTACTTGCAAGAGCAGCGGAACTGCCCAAATCGTTTCATTCCATTTCACAGGGGGTTACTGAGACCACTATACTTGTGGATGAATCGTTGGAAAACGATCTGATTCAAATTTTCCGAAAGGAGAAATGCATTGAAAGGGAGAGAGATTTAACCGTTCTTACTTTTTTATTGCCGGCAGAAAATAGGGTATTATATGGCTTTTACTACTTTATACTAAGGGAATTTGCCTGGAATGGTATAAACCTGGTGGAGGTGATTTCTACCTCAAATGAGTTTACCCTAGTGGTTTCCACAAAAGATTTAGATGCAGCATTCAAAGTATTAAGCACCCTAAGGAATGGCTAATTTTGTTTGTGCAAGTTTAGATTTACGAGAAACACTCCTAATAACAGGAGGAATGCGGCAAGGAGAGAATGACCGGTCAGATTTTCGTTATTTAATTGCCAACCTAAAAATACGGCTATAACTGGATTAACATAATTGGAGGTAGCCACTTTTTCAGGTTTTACGTGATGCAATAAATACTGAAAGGCAGAAAAAGCAATAATAGAACCAGCAAGGGTGAGGTAACTGAAGGCCAACCAACTTTTCGGTGATACTTGTTGGAAAATGAAATGAGCGGGCTCATTGTTTATAAAAGAAAATAATAGAAGAATTAAACCTCCGAAAATCATTTGTAAAGAGGCGGAAAAGGATTTGGACGCAGGAAGTTGGGCATTTTTCACAGCCACTGTTCCCCATGCCCAGGCTATAATGGCAGCACTTATGGCAAAAAGACCTTTGAAGGTGTCTTTATTCCAGGGAAATTCAGGTTGTCCGACGAGAACATAGATCCCCGTCATGCCCAGAAGCAATCCTAGAATTGTTTTTGGGTCAGGTTTTCTCCTATCTAATAACCAAACAAAAAGAACGACCATGACTGGTTCAAACGCAGCCATAAGAGCGGCCAAACCAGTATCGATAAACTGTTCTGCCCAAACCACCATAGCCGTGCCCATAACTAAAAAAAGGAAACCCATTACGGCGGCAGACTTTACGTTTTGCCATTGAGGTAAGGGATCTTTTTTTACAAAACCAATAGCTGCCATAATGGAGCCCGCGAGAAGAAATCTCAAACCGGAAAGCAGAAAGGGAGGAATATCCTCCATGGCTATGAAATTAACTAAATAGGTAGAACCCCAGATAATGTAAATAGCCAGGAAGGATAAAACCACTAAAAAAGGTTGATTTTGGGAAGTTTTCAACCCGGGCGATTAATTAAAATCGTCATCATCATCACCAGAATCATCTCTTTCGTCATAAGAATCAGAATCATCCATGTCAGAAGAATCATCGGCAATATCATCATCCAGGTCGCTAACATCTCCATATAGAAGGGCAGAATCATCATCTCCAAAAGCATCTTTGGCTGATGAAACACCTAAAAGGTCATCGTCAAAATCATCGGGATCGATGGCAGGTTTCTTTTTATTTGGGGAAGATTTGCGAATGACCGTAGTGATAATCCTCTTTTGTGGCATCACTTTTTCAATATCCTTTCTTTCTTCAGAGGATTCCTGAACAGGTTTGATTTTCTTCTCCGGGGGTTGTTGTTGTTCAGAAACTTTAGCGGCCATACTTTTGGTAGTCGTAGGCACGGCAAGGAGTCTTCTTTTGTCAATGAGTTCACCTGTAACGATACAAATACCGTAGGATTTATTTTTAATCCTTACGAAAGCATTTTGGAGATCTTGAATATGGACACGTTGACGTATGGCCATATTATTTAGCATTTCGACGTCGTTGTTGATACTGCTATCGTCAACCCAGTCGCCTCCGTGCTCATCACTGGTATTTTCCGTTATCTCAACAATTTGCTCTTGGAGCTCGGTCAAGTGTTTGGTAGCACGAGCCAGTTTAGTTTCTATAATTTCGCGAAACTCATCAAGTTCAGCATCGCTGTAGCGCAAAATTGGATTATTATCCATAAGGAGTTTTGAGGATATTGATTCAAAATAAAATGCAAGATTCCGAAGAATTTTTTAAAAAATACACTACTTGAAAAAAAAATGTTCAAAAGTTTTCTAAAAAAAAATTAAAAATTTGATTTTCAGGTGTTTATGTCATTTTTCTAAATCGTATATCGTACATATCGCTTCGGCGGTTATTGAGTGCCTGAACGCTACCGAAGGCATGTAATTCTTTCAACAATTCCAAATCTACATCTGCCACCACGGTCATTTCTGAATTTGGGGTAGCTTCGGCCCGAACGCCATTTACGGGAAAGGCAAAATCGGTTGGGGTAAAGATGCCTGATTGGGCGTATTGAATATCCAT
>JBMLQR010000310.1:0-1853 GCA_049241465.1 Saprospiraceae bacterium
CAAAAGGCATTATTATTTTTGAATGTGGTGGAAGTATTTTTGATAATAATTGTAAAGGTGAATTGAGAATTGTTGAACAAGATGGTTTCCTCGATTACCTACTTTCCACAGAAGAAATTTTATCCATCGCTGTGGATGGAGGAAATAGAAAATGGATTGGAACGAAAAATGGATTATTTATCCTTTCAGCCGATGGACGTAAAACGGTAGGTCGTTTTAATACTTTAAACTCACCCTTGCCGGGTAATTCCGTTCAGGCAATTACTATAGATGCCAAGTCAGGTAAGGCTTATATTGGAACAGAGAATGGGTTGGTCGTTTTACAAAGTGAGGCGGTGGAGGCTAAAATTTTTCATTTAGGTAAAAAAATGGAAATTTATCCTAATCCTGTTCCCCCCTCTTTTTCTGGTCCTGTAGCTATACGAGGTCTGGCAAGAGATGCGGTAATTAAAATTTCGGATATAAATGGGAAATTAGTATTTGAAACGAAGGCAGTTGGAGGCCAGGCTTTATGGTACGGGAAAGATTTTCAGGGTAATAACGTAAAATCTGGCGTTTATCTTGTTTTTAGTACTTCCAATCCTTCGTTGATAGGTTTTAGTAATCCAGATACTTCTGTGGGGAAGATAGTATGGATAGGAAGAGAAGAATAACTTGATTATTTCAGGCTTGAGGCTTTAATTATTTCTTCGTAATACTCTTCATAAATCGGAAGAATATTATCTATATCAAACCGTTTTGCCTGAGCAAGCGCTTGCGTTCTAAAGGTGGTTAATGTTTCCTCACTACTTAGAATAGTAAGGGCATTTTTTGCCATATCGTTTATATCGCCTATTTCACTGACAAAACCTGTTACCCCATGAATATTCACTTCTGGAATACCTCCTGCATTGGTGGAAATGACGGGCACTTCGCAGGCCATAGCTTCGAGCGCGGCTAAACCGAAAGACTCTTTCTCTGATGTTAACAAGAAAAGATCTGCCACGGCCAAAAGTTCTTCAACGGCATCCTGTTTTCCTAAAAACCGGATTTGGTCGCCGAGGCCAAGACTTCGCGAATAAGATTCGGCATTTGACCGTTCTGGTCCGTCGCCAATAAGCAGTAATTTTGAGGCTAGTTGCTCATTTACCTTAGCGAAAACAGAAATAACGTCTTCTACTCTTTTTACTTTCCTGAAATTACTTACATGAATAAGAATCCTCTCGTTATCCAAAGCTATGGCTTTTCGAAAATGTTCTTTATTACTTCGTTTAAATCGGTCGAAATCTATGAAATTTGGAATTACCTTAATATCTTTTTTAATATTAAAATAATCGTAGGTTTGTTGTTTTAAATGATCTGAAACTGCGGTAACCCCATCAGATTTATTAATGGAAAACTCAATAACAGGTTTGAAGGCATTATTTTTACCGACAAGAGTGATATCGGTACCGTGCAGTGTAGTGATCACAGGAACGTATTGACCTTCGCTCAGAAGTATTTTTTTTGCCATATAAGCGACGGCTGCATGGGGAATGGCATAATGTACATGAAGTAAGTCCAGTTTTTCGAAACGCGCAACATCCACCATTTTTCCCGCTAGGGCTGTCTCGTAAGGAGGAAATTCAAACAAAGGGTAATCAGAAGTATCTACTTCATGATAAAAGGCATTTTCCTGAAAATGTCCAAGTCTGGCTGGTCGCCGATAAGTAATAAAGTGTATTTGATGACCTTTACGTGCCAGTCCAAGTCCAAGCTCCGTAGCTATAACACCACTTCCTCCGTAAGTAGGGTAACAAACAATTCCTATTTTCATGCTGCCTTTAATCGATAATAACCAATGGAAGCCCCAATTGTTTATCATTAACCTGAAC
>JBMLQR010000310.1:1953-5753 GCA_049241465.1 Saprospiraceae bacterium
GCATCATTTACGGTAACTTTATAGGTGCCGGGATTTAATATTTCAGCTGTTTTACTTTTTGCTCCATTACTCCACAAGTAGGTGTAGGGGCCCGCTCCATTTTCAGCAGAAATGGTTACTACGGCCGGTTGACTGGAATTTGAAGAAAGTCCACTGACTATTCTGGCAGAAAGAGAGAGATTTGAAGGGCATCGTATAAGGTTAAAATTATCTATATCTACCCAGTAATTGCCTGATCCCCAAAGGGCACTTACTTTAACGACCACATTTTTACCCACATAAGATGACAGATCGACGGCAATGGTTCTATACTTATTACTAACCTGATGTGTCGTGTTATTTATGGTTCGAATCACTTGAAAGGTAGCACCGCAATCTGTTGAAACAGCTATTTCTAATCGATCGGAGCTATTCCACGTTGCACCTATTTTACCTTCACTTTCAAAAGTTACCGCTCTGTAATCAAAACGCAGCGTATCTTTTAAAGAAATAAGGCCAATGGGTGCCGTCAAAAGATCAAAACGGGGATCGGACGATGTGAGTAAATCTGACACGACGTACGATTTATTATTATGCCCCTTAGTAACAATATGATCAGTACTAACCCAGTCTGCGGGTAGTTTACCCTGCTCAAAATCTTCTTTGAAAGGGAAGGTAGTATTTGTTTTAAAGGTAAAATAGGCCGTATCGTTATGTGTTAAAGAGGATTCTCCTACTATCCAGGCTTTTATATTATATGTACCTGGCTTTGACGAATCAAATCCTTGTTTAAAAGTAAAGAGTTTGTTTTGACCACTATTTACTGCCAATGTTGAGGCTGATTCCGTAACAATAGGTCCGCCATTTATTTGATAGGCAAGATTTATGCCAGTCAAATTAGACCTTCCAATATTTCCAATATGGAAAATGACATTATCTGTAATATTTTCACACACTGTTTTTCTGCTATTTTTAACATTTAAAGCGACCAAATCGAAGTTAGAGGCAGAAACATTTATGTTATCAAGGAGGACGCCTTCTCTTTGAACACCGAGATCACTGTTAAAAACAAATCTAATCTTTACTTTTGGGTTACCCGCAACACCGGGAAGAACATGAGCGGCTAAGAACCAACCATCTGCGTGTCCATTTCCATTCCAAAGCCATCTTTCAGTATCATTGTACCAGTTAGTACCTGATGAGGGAGAGCCCAATCGAAGCCATGATTTTCCATCGTCCTTTGAATATTCAATCCAAAGACCGTCACAACAGCGTTCAATATCTATTTGGACTCTAAAGGATAAAATGGGATCCTGGGTAGTTCTTGAGAAATCAAAACAAGGTGAATTCAGGTAAGAAAGTTCGTTTGATTTATGATTGCCATTTAGGTTGGTTCCCCATGCTTTAATGCCGCTGAAGGCATTTCGAAGGGCAGATCCATTAGGAGTACCGAGTGCCCAACTATTAAATTGACTTTTAGCGTCAACAGTCCAACCCGTAAATTTTTCTTCCAGAGTAGTTAAATATGGAAAAGTGTTAATGGTTGGGATACTTATTACTTTGGCAGTCATGCTATCGTTTTTAACCTCACCGTCTTTATCCATTTGTGTCCAGGCTACGATATTATATTCCCCAGGGGCAGAGAAGTTAAAGGGTTGATCGAAAGCAGTTGTATTGGCACTATCAACACCCACAACGCCTGTATAGAAACCATCGACGGGACGATTTATGGGAACTTCCACTCGATTAATCAGGTAGCCATAAGGAATTAAAGACTGAGGTTCGCCGCCATAGTTAAAAATAGCTACTTTCACAGAATCATTACCTAATCCGCAGTCAGAAAAAGGAGCTACGAGACTAGTAATTCCGAGATCTAATTTCCATCTGGTTTCAAAACTAAAAGGCCCTATGGGTCGGCTGGTATCTCCCGCTGGACAGATACTGGCAAGGGAATAGGTATAAATAGTATGTTCGCTTAACTTGCTTAATAGCGTATCATTTTTTGTGATTCGGAAAGTATCTGCACTGAGAATGGGGGAATTTTTAAAAAGAAGTAAGGTAGAAGTTGCCCCAGATACAGATTGCCAGCCAAGATTGGCTGTTTGAGAACCAATGAAACCAGGCTTTACAAAAAACCTGGGGGGTGCCGGACAGGAAGGGCAAAAGCCAATATTTTTATAAACGATGCCCGCAGTTGGTAACTTTCCTTTTTGAGAAAACAGCACAGAATCACGTTCATTTCGAAGTTCATACTGAATTTCTTCATCGTAAAGTCCAGTGTTAAAGCGTATAGTTATTGAATCTCCTTTATAGACTTGAAGATAAAAGGTTTCTTTACTACCTGATTCTAGGGTAAACCGGTTGACCTTATTCCCAACAATTATTTCTAAGGAAGCATCATTCCAACCATCTAGACCCAGGTCAGCACACTCGAGTTTATAGGTACAAGCGGGGGTGCTTTGCCCCATTAACCATACGTTGCAAAATAATGACAGTAGAAAAAACAAGTGGCCGGATGTCAATTTCATATATTTTTAATTAAAGGTCTTTCCTGTTTAACGAATGTATAAATGTTAAAAATAACATTTTAAAAATTTAAATGAAGCAATTTAACAATAATCGCCGTTGAAAAATAATGCATTAATCAAAATTACACCTAATGAATCAAAAGACCTTTATTTTAAACCTTTTTAGTATGAAATTGTTTTGCATCGAAATGAAAGGTTTTGGCTGTATATTCTATTGTTGATTTGGAAAAACTTACGGGTGTCAAGGCACACACTATCCGTATTTGGGAACAACGATATGGGGTAATTACACCCAAAAGGACGCAGTCCAATATTAGATATTACCAGGATGATGATTTAAAGCAATTGTTGAATATTGCCATTTTAAATAAAAATGGTCATAAAATTTCAAGAATAGCTCAAATGCAGCCTGATGAAATAAATGAAACTGCTGCTGCGCTCTCTTCCATTGATATTTCTTATGGGGCGCATTTGGATGCTTTAACGATTGCCATGATTGAAATGGATGAGTTGAAGTTTGATAAGATTTTCAACACGCACATCCAACAACTCGGTTTTGAACGTGCTATGACCGAGCTTATTTATCCTTTCCTGGATAAACTTAGTATTCTCTGGTTGACGGGTTCGATAAGCCCCGTACAAGAAAATTTTATCAGTTTTTTAATAAGACAAAAAATTATTGCGGCCATTGACCAGCTTCAACCCTCTGAGCATACAACGGGTAAAAAGTGTATTCTTTACTTACCAGAGGGGGAGAAACAAGAGCTTAGCTTGTTATTTATACAGTTCATGTTAAGGGTCAGAAATCATAGAGTTGTTTATTTGGGGAATGATATTTCAATAGCTGAATTAAAAGTAGCCTGTGGAATAGTAAAGCCAGACTATATTTGTACCATGATAACCTCGTCCTTCGAAACGATATCTATACAACAGTATGTTAATAATTTATCGAATGAAATATTTAATTGTCAAATTTTATTAAGTGGGTACCAGGTTAACGCACAATCTATAGAACATGGTAAAAATATTCACAGAGTTCAAAGTCTGGAGCAACTGATACATATAATTTCAGAACAAGAAATAAATGCATAATAGATTCCACTGATTTTTTCAGAATTTTATGTTATTTTTAATGATTGTACAGAATATTACAATCTTAATTCATAAAATCGGAAATTTATATCAGATGAAGCCAACCAGATTATTTGATTACATTCATTATCAAATGGCACATTATCCATTGGAGCGATGTATGGGTGCCAAAAACGAACAAGGTGTGTTCGATTTCCTTTC
>JBMLQR010000310.1:5853-7058 GCA_049241465.1 Saprospiraceae bacterium
GGTACAACGGGTGTTCCAAAAGGGGTAATGCTTTCACACCACAATATTATTTCCAATGTGGAGGCTGCAGCAGCTATTATTCCTGTTCAAAATGGAGATAAAGTGTTAAGCTTCCTTCCTATTTGCCATATTTTTGAAAGAGCCGCTTCATATCATTACCAGTTTAGAGGCGTTTCTATCATTTTTACAGGTACAGATAATTTAGGGGGTGATGAAGGAGATTTGAAAACGGTTCAACCCCATTTCTTTACCACCGTTCCCCGATTATTGGAAAAGGTATATGAGAAAATTTATAATAAGGGTCTGGCTCTAACGGGAGTGAAGAAAAAATTGTTCTTCTGGGCTCTTTCCCTAACAGAAGATTATGCTTACCATAAACCTATTGGTGGATTTAAGGGAAAGATAGCTGATAAACTTATTTTTAGTAAATGGAGAGAGGCCTTAGGTGGAAATGTTAAAGGTATTGTTACCGGTGCAGCACCTTGTCCTTTAAGAATAGCTCAGGTGTTTTCTGCCGCCGGCGTTCCCATCAGAGAGGGGTACGGTCTTACAGAAACCTCTCCCGTGTTAACAGCGAGTACGTTTGAAAAGAGAGGAGCGCTTTTGGGTACTGTGGGAAAAGCCATTCCAGGAGTAGAGATTTTTATAGATTCCTCCGACGGTAATTACAGAGAAAATGAAGGCGAAATATTAGCTTCAGGTCCAAATATCATGATGGGCTATTATAATAAACCAGAAGCAACCGCTGCAGTTACTAAAGTGATTGATGGAAAATCCTGGTTCTGTACCGGAGATGTTGGTAAGTTTATTGAAGGGCCTGAAGGGGGAGCGTTTCTTAAAATTACCGATAGAAAAAAAGAGCTATTGAAAACTTCAGGGGGTAAATATGTAGCTCCTGCTCCTATTGAAAATAAGTTTAAGGAATCTTTCCTTATTGAACAAATGATGGTCGTTGGGGATAGTCAAAAGTTTGTGTCAGCGCTAATCGTTCCAGCCGAGGAAGCTTTAAGAGATTGGTGCGGAAATAACGGTTTGTCCTGGACCAATTTGTCAGATATGGTTCAAAAGAATGAAATTATTGATCTTTATCAATCAATAATTGATGAAATGAACCAAGAGTTCGCTCACATTGATCAGGTTAAGAAATTTAAATTATTGACTGATCCTTGGGAACCTGTTAAAAAGGATGGTACAGAATCGGAATT
>JBMLQR010000310.1:7158-18729 GCA_049241465.1 Saprospiraceae bacterium
GTAATTTTGCTGTTAACCTGACTACGATAGGTAGAAACAAGGTTTCTCTTTGTGGTCACTAATTCGGTAGCTGCTGAAGGCGCCGCTTTGGTGATTATTTTTGCCACATATACACCTGAGTTTCCTACCACGGGGGCAGTAACATCACCTGTATTATAACGGAATAACTTACCTAATAACTTAGGCTCACTGCCTACACCAGCAATAACCGGATTGGCAAAGGTAATTCCATTCGCTGTATCAATTGGCTCTCCGAAGCTACTGGCTAATGATTCTAATGATTTCCCTTTCATTTTTGAAGCAATCAAAGCACCTTTCTTTTCATTAATTACTAAGGCTTCAATTTCCTTCTTTATTTTTTCAACTGCTGGTAATCCTTCTTCAACGACATCCTCTAAGCCAATAAGTACATATTTATTGTCAAAATAAAGATTCTCATCTCTGTAAACATAAACTTGTGGAGAAACAGATTCCAAATCTGCATCGAAAGCCCAACGAATGATATCACGTGATTGTACCCCTGCGCCTAAAGGTCCTAAGAAGAACTCGTTCTTACCCATAGGAGTAGATGTTTCTAGTTTAATGTCCTTATTTTTTGCCAGGGTTGCTTTTAAGTCTGCTACCGATTTACTTTTATTTAGTATAATCGAAACTCTATTGTAAGCATCTTTTTGGGTAGCTTCAGATGGAATAATGTTAGAAACGAGCGAAGCAATTCTGATGCCAATCTCATTTTTATCAAATTTCTTACCAGTTACCTCTACCAGGTGCACACCGAATTGGGTAGTTACAGTATATAACTTACCTGCTTCAGCTTGAAAGAAAATTAAATCATTATATTCTGGAACCATCTGACCAGGAGCGGCATAACCTAAGTCACCACCCTTTGTTGACGTTGCATCGCTACCAAATTGAGCAGCCATAGCTTCAAAGGTAGCCTCACCTTTCTCGATAACCTGCTTAAGAGAGTCGATAGTTCTTTGTGCCAAAAAAGCGCTATTTGCATCAGATGCTTGAATGAGAATATGTCTTGATTTAACAGAATCAGGCAGTGCTTTTTTATCAATCATTTTAACTACACGATAAGCACCGGATTCGGTGTAAGGTCCAAAAACGGCACCTTCAGGTAAATTGAAAATGCTATCGGCGAACATTGGATTAATTTCCGATTTCTTTATGTAAATCGGAGACATCACCCCTCTGTTTTGTTCAATAAAGTTAGTATCGTTAGACGCTACTTTAAATTGATCAGCTAAAGCACTAATTTTACCATAAATATCGGCCGTATCCGCTTTTGAAGGAAAAACATTATAGATAGCATAAGCTATTTTTCTGCGCTCTTCTTTGTTTGTATATTTCTTTTTGTTTTTTTCAAGATAGTCTTCGTAATCCTGATCAGAAAGAGAAACTTCGCTATTATCAATATTGTCAAATGGTACTTTTACATAGGCAAAATTTAGGAATCCAGAACCTTCGGAGAATAATAATTCAGCCTGCCAGTTTGGAGTGTAAAACCCATTAGCAACTAAGGAAGTTAATTTTCGTTGAAGTCTTTCTTTGATGACCTCACCTTCCTGGATAGCCCAATAAGAACGCATTTGTGGCTCAAGGGTGTTAGATTCAATCATCTGACGAACCTGATTTAACTGCTCCCTGTTAACCTGGCCGGTAGTTTGGTCGCCAAAACGCTGAGTGATAACGGGACTTGGTTCAAGACCAAATTGTAAATCAAGCAATTCGGCACGACTTACGCCTAGTCCTAATTTGTCTGTTTGCTCTGAAATCAAGATTTTTTCAACGAAATAATTCCAAATATTTTCTCTACGTGCGAAAACATCACTGGTAGAACCTGAGTATAAAATACTTTCCGTTCTGTTAAATTCATTTACGTCAATTTTTTGACCGTTAATTTTAGCCAGTACAGGTTGTGAACTGCCAAATACACTTGTTTGCCCAGACGTCATATCCATTAGAATGAAGCCACCTAAGCCCAAAGCTATCAGGATAATTAATATCCAACTACCTTGTTGTCTGATTTTACTAATCAATGCCATGTTTATCGGTATTGTTTTTTGTCTTAAAAATTTAATTGCTCACCCAAAAATTTGTGAAAATTGGACAAGGCGTGCAAAAATACAGTTTCTGCGCTTAATCTAAAAGTCAGATTGTTATTTTTTCGCAAATCTTTACCTATTTACTTGTAAAGATTGTAAAAATAATCAGAGGAAACTATTTATTCAGGACAAATAAATTGAAAACCTACCCCGTGGATGGCCTCAATCTTAATACGGGCATCGGCGGCTAGGTATTTTCTTAGTCTTGAAATGAAGACGTCCATACTTCGGCCCAAAAAATAATCATCATTTCCCCAGACGTCAATTAACAATTGAGATCGTTTAATGAGTTGATTAGCATGTCTGGCCAAATAATTTAATAGTTCAGCTTCTTTACTTGTCATTCTTTTACTGGCTCCATCTAAAGAAAGAAGGGAAAGATTTTTTTTATCCAGCGTGTAGTGACCAATCTGAATGACTTCAGAGGCGTCAGTTTCTTTTTGTATTGCCTTCCTTTTTAAAAAAATTTGAATTTTTAAAATCAGTTCTTTGATTTGAAAGGGCTTTATCAAATAATCGTCGGCGCCAATTTGTAATCCATGTATTCTGTCTTCAGAAAGGGAGCGTGCACTTAAAAATAAAATAGGGATAGACTCGGAATGCGTTCTAATTTTTGAGGCTAACTCAAAACCATTCATTCCAGGAAGATTAATATCCAGGATGGCCAGGTCAAAAGAATTAAACTCTTTTAAGGTACCCGCTTCTGTGCCTGATTTTAACCATCGTATATCATACCCAGCATCTTCAAGTTGGTCTGCGGTTAATAGACCCAGAGATTCATCGTCTTCAACATACAAAATTTTGGGCTTCATATATTTGATTTTAAAGGGATTAACAGATTTATTTCTGTACCGTCCAAGGGAAATCGGCTTTTGATATTAATTTTCCATTTATGCGCCTTACAAACCTCTTTCACGTAATAAAGGCCTATACCAAAGCCTTTTACCTCAGAAATGGCTTGGGTAGGCACACGAAAAAATTTGTCGAAAACTTTGTCCTTAAAATCTTTTGGAATGCCAATGCCCTGATCAATGATACTTATAATGAGCATCTGTTTCGTTTTTTCTACCCTTAGTAAAGCATAAACTTCCTTTGTGGAAAATTTCGCTGCATTATCAAGAAGACTACTTAAAGTATTGGTCAAATGAAATTTGTCAGCAACAATGTCAATATCATCTAAAGAATGTTCAAAGGCCAGGGTGCCACCCAAATTTTGAAATCTGATCGATTCTGCACTTACAATATCTTTCAGAAAAGGAATAATTTGGATGTTTTCCAGTTTTAGATTGAAACCATTGTTTTCAAATCTGGCTAACTGAAGAAGCCTTTCAATATGCTCATTTAAACGTAAATTTTGGTCTTTTATTATTTTTGAATATCTTAGGAGCCGCTCGTTTTCTTTTATTCGTTGGTGGTTTAAAAAATAGTCAGTGGCAATTTGAATGGAAGCAATGGGTGTTTTGAATTCATGGGTCATGTTGTTTATAAAATCTTTTTGTTGTTCGAATAGCCATTTTTGCCTGACAATAACAAAAAGAGAATAAGAAAAGAAGATTATGGTAACAAAAAGAATAACGGAAAAGAAGAGAACGACTTGAAATTGACCCCATAAAAAACTGGATCTACCGGGAAATTTAACAGCAAAATAATAGGTAAATGCATGATATCCAGGCATTGATTTGCTTATTTCGGGAGCTTTTTTTGCCGGCTCATAAGCACAATAAGCCCCATACACCATTTCATCGGTGCTACAATCAAAAATGGCGTATTCAAAATCAAGGTTAACCGTTAATGCTTCCAGTTCTTTTCGGAGATAAAATTCAAGCAAATTGGCATCAATTTCGTAAGCAATGTTTACGAGATAATAATTAGCACTTCGCTTGCGAATAATATTACCTGTGGGCAAAACAGTTCCATTTGCAACGGCTAATGATTCGGCTACCCTGCGAAGAGCTAAATGAATTTTTTGATTTACATCAGATTCGTTTGCTGTCCAGGTAGTAATTCCCCAATAGGTTTGAACGGCTAAAATGCCAACAATAGCTATCAAACCCAGCCAAACAATTCTAATGACTTGAAGGTCTCGCATTGATTTTATTTTTTAACCATAAAATTGTTAATTTTGCAAAAAAAAAGGATTTTGGGCAAAATACGACCGATTTTTTTAATGTTGCTTTTTTCCTGTCTTTTGTTTTCGCAAGAGGTATATTCCTTTGCTCAAGAGCAAAATCCTTTTGAACTAACTTATAGAAATGGTTTCAAAAAATCAGTAAATCAGGTTTCAGATAATCCATTTGATAAGTTGAATCCTGTAAAAGAAGTGCCAAAGGAAGAAATAATGGTAAAGCCATTGTTGACAGAGCAATCGACTAATTTTTTCTTGTTAATCACGCTTTTATTGCTTCTGGCACTTATACTTACCTTTTTACGATCTTTTGCTATTGCTTCTGTAGGTGCATTGGGTACAGAAAATTTATTTAATTTTTTATATCGGGAAATGTCTGGTAGAGGTATTCTACCCTACCTTTTGTTATATATTTTCTTTAGCATTAATTTGGGTATATTTTTTCATTTTGCCATGCCCGTCCTTTTGGATAGCACGCATTCTACTTTTAAGCCAAATTATTTCGGTGTATTTTTTTTACCCTTCATATTTTTAGGATTAAGACATTTATTACTGACGTTTATCGGATTTGTATTTCCCATTAAGAAGGAAATGGATAGATACCAGTTTTTAATGGTTGTCACGGGGATTTCAATGGGTTTATTGATTGCCCCCATGAATATATTTTTACCCTATTTGAATGAAGAATGGAAGCAAATATTCATTTTAGGTACCTTAGGTTTTCTGGGCCTCATTTTATTATACCATTATTTAAGAGGACTAACCCTGGGTGTAAGATTTATTGGTTCGCATCAGTTCCACTTTTTATTGTATATTTGCACCGTTGAAATTGCACCAGTTCTTATTATGGTAAAATTGATTTTCAATTCCTTATAAAAACGGATGAACACAGATCAGATAATAAATGCTAATTCGGAACCAACAATGAATGAAATGTTTGTTGAAGGTTATCGGGAGGTCAAGTGTATTTTGGTTTCGCAACCTAAACCTGCTGACAAATCTCCTTATTATGAATTGGAGAAAAAGTATAATATTACCATTGATTGGAGGTCTTTCATTCACGTAGAACCTGTTCCGGCGAGAGATTTCAGGAAATGTAAAGTTCGAATAGAAGATTTCTCTGCCGTGGTACTAACCAGTAAAAATTCGGTAGATCATTTCTTCCGAATGGCTGAAGAAATGAGGGTTAAATTATCTTTAGACTTGAAATATTTTTGTCTAACAGAGGCTATTGCTAATTACCTTCAAAAATTCATAGTCTATCGAAAAAGGAAAGTTTTTGTTGGAAATCGCGGAATTGAGGATTTAAGTCAAGCAATCAAACGAAATAAAACAGAAAAATTTCTTGTCCCCTGTTCTAATCTTGGGGCAAAAGATGTTTGTAAATATTTAGATGAAAATGAGCTAGACTGGCAAGAAGCTGTTATGTTTAATACAGTGAGTTCTGATTTGTCTGATTTAAGCGACGTTACCTACGACATTCTGGTGTTTTTTAGTCCTCAGGGAATTGAATCTCTTTACGATAATTTTCCAGACTTCAAGCAAAATAATACCAGGATTGCCGTATTCGGAAATTCTACCAGAAGGGCAGTAGAGGAAAGAAGTTTAGTGGTAAATATTCAGGCACCGTCTGATGTTTCACCTTCTATGACGGCCGCTTTAGATCAATATCTTCAAAAATCTAATAGGGTCGTCGGGTAATTACTATTTCCATGAAAACGGACTGGGTAAGGGATTTAACTGAGAAGCTATCCATTGGCTCTTTACCTGGACCAACGGCTCATAGAAAAATGATTCACCCTCATCGTTCTTTGGAGTTTCCTCCGGAAAATGCAAAATTGGCTGGTGTCATGGCCCTTTTTTATCCAAAAGAAGGTGAATGGCAAATAGTTCTCATAGAACGACAATCATTTGATGCCAGAGATCAACATAAGGGTCAAATATCATTTCCAGGGGGAAAATTTGATGCTATCGATACTGATTTGACGAGTACAGCCATCAGAGAGACGCAAGAAGAAATTGGTGTTTTCTCTCACAACATACAAATACTCGGATCATTAACGCCTATTTATATTTCCGTTAGTAATTTTCATGTTTTTCCGTTTATCGGTATGATGAATTTTGCGCCCATTTTTAAGCCTCAATGGTCAGAAGTAAAGGAAATTATAGAAATACCTGTTCTCGATTTGTTAAATCCACAATATCAGAAATTATCGGATATTCAAATCCATAAGGATTTTGTGTTGAATGATGTTCCCTGTTTTAACATGAAGGAAAAGATAATCTGGGGTGCCACGGCGATGATTATCAGTGAAATTGCGGACTTAATTTCTCCCTACAAAGCTATATTATGAGTGATGACATTAAAAAACCATTAGGTACAAATATTCCGATGCCCAAAGAATTAATGGGAAAGCAATTTTATACCCAGGAAGAAATGGTAATGAAATCGGCGAAACTCGATAAACTTTTTTTTGGTATTCCACTGGAGAGTACGCTTCAGGAAAACAGAGTTCCTCTTGTTCCCGCCTCTGTAGCAACCCTGGTGGCTCAGGGTCACCAAGTTATTATTGAAAGAGGTGCAGGATTAAAAGCTCATTTTTCAGATAGAGATTATGCTGAGGCTGGTGCAGAAATTGCAGAAAATAGAGAACAGGTTTACAAAGCGGCTGTCATTTTAAAGGTAGCTCCTCCAACTAATGAGGAAATCGATTTGATGTTTGCTAATCAAATTCTTATTTCTCCCCTTCAAATGCCTACCTTAAGTGCTACCTATTTTCACAAATTAAGACAAAAAAGGGTGCTGGCCATGGCAATGGAATATATAAAGGATGAGTCTGATACTTTTCCCCTGGTGAGTATCATGAGCGAAATGGCAGGTATTGAAGCTATGCTTACCGCAGCAGAACTACTTTCAGTGAATGCAGGGGGTAATGGCGTACTTTTAGGCGGTATTTCAGGGGTTCCCAGTGCCAAAGTGGTTATTCTCGGTGCAGGTGTGGTGGCTGAATATGCTTCTAGAGTAGCCATAGGTCTGGGTGCTGAAGTGAGGATTTTTGATAACGATGTCTATAAATTGAAGCGCCTTCAAAATCAGGTCGGCAGGCAATTATATACCTCTTCACTCAATCCAATTTATTTGCAGGAAGAATTGGTTTCCGCTGATGTTGTTATTGGAGCTATACACTCAAAATCGGGGCGAACCCCTGTTATTGTGAGTGAGGAAATGATACAAAAAATGAAGCCTGGTGCTGTAATTATTGATGTTAGTATAGACCAGGGTGGCTGTTTTGCTACTTCAGAGGTTACCACTTTGCAGTCGCCTTCCTTCATTAAATATGGTGTAATTCATTATTGCGTGCCAAATATTACGTCAAGAGTACCAAGAACGGCATCCATGGCTATAAGTAACATACTTACACCCATTTTATTGCATGCAGCCTCCGCAGGGGGCATCGAATCCTGGTTGTTCAATAATCCTGGATTACGTCACGGGGTTTATACCTATAACGGTTATTTATGTAATGCTTATCTTGGTGAAAGATTTGATATGAAAGCAACCAACCTTGACCTCATTATTACCTCACAAGGTTAAGGAGTTACTCACAAATTTAATCCCTCAAGAAGTTTTGCTAAAGAAACTTTTGATCTGACAATATCCTCCACCTGGGCAACGGTTAATCGCTCTTGCTTCAAGGTATCCCTGTCGCGAAGTGTAACGGTACCATTTTCTAAGGTATCAAAATCGACGGTTAGGCAAAAAGGAGTACCGATGGCATCCTGGCGTCTGTAGCGACGACCGATGGCATCCTTTTCGTCATATTGACAAGAAAATTCTTTCTTTAGTTTATTGTAAATCGTTTTTGCGGCGGTCGTTAATTCTTCCTTATTTTTCAATAGAGGTAAAATGGCTATTTTAACAGGCGCTAACGCCGGGTGCAATGTTAGAACTACCCTGGTTGATTCCTTGCCATCGGCATCGGGAATAACTTCTTCGCAATAAGCATTTGACAACATGGCCAGAAACATACGATCGCAACCAATAGACGTTTCAACTACGTAGGGCGTATAACTTTCATTAAGCTCAGGATCAAAATACTGTAATTTTTTACCTGATAATTCTTGATGGCTTTTTAAGTCAAAATCGGTACGTGAATGTATTCCTTCCAGCTCTCTGAAGCCAAAAGGAAACTCAAACTGAATATCGACCGCAGCATTGGCATAATGAGCCAGATTGTCGTGGTCTTTAAATCGCAATTTATCCTGAGGTGTGCCTAACGCTAAATGCCATTGCATTCTGAATCTCTTCCAGGTATCATACCAGGTCATTTCCTCACCCGGGCGGATGAAAAATTGCATTTCCATTTGTTCAAACTCTCTCATTCGGAAAATAAATTGTCTGGCGACAATCTCATTTCTAAAGGCTTTTCCAATTTGAGCTATACCAAAAGGAACTTTCTGCCTGGTTGTTTTTTGAACGTTTAAGAAGTTTACAAAAATCCCCTGAGCCGTTTCAGGTCTGAGGTATAATTTACCCTCTTCGCCGGAGATGTTTCCCAATTGAGTATAAAACATGAGATTAAACTGCCTTACCTCTGTCCAGTTCTTAGAACCATTATCAGGATCGGTAATTTCTTCATCGGCGAGAATAGCACCCAATTCAGCCATATTCCCTTCGCGCATAGCATTAGCAAGCCGGGTAGCTAAATTCGTTGCTTTTTCCACATTGGCTAAAACCCTTTCGTTTGTTTTTCTGAACAACGCTTCATCAAAATTTTCACCAAAGCGCTTTATTGCTTTTTCAACCTCTTTATCAGCTTTTGCGATATATTTATCTATCTGATCTTCAATTAAAACATCGGCACGATATCTTTTTTTACTGTCCTTATTATCTACGAGAGGGTCATTAAAAGCGTCAACATGTCCGGAGGCTTTCCAAATTTTCGGGTGCATGAATATAGCGGAATCCAATCCTACAATATTTTCCTGCATTTGAACCATTGCTGCCCACCAATATTGTTTAATATTATTTTTTAGTTCTACACCATTTGGACCATAATCATATACGGCACTCAGGCCATCATAAATTTCACTTGAAGGATAAATAAATCCATATTCCTTTGCGTGTCCTGTGATTTTTTTAAATAAATCAACTATTTCCTGTGCCATTGGATTGGTTTTAAACAAAATAAACTAAAAAAGCGTTGCAAAAGTACATTAAAACACAGTAATACAATGAAACAATCTCGCCTATTTTCTTATTTGTTTTGTTTCCTGACATTGTCCTTTGTAAATTCCCTGGCTGCTCAAAAAGCTATTTCAGTGGAATCTTTTTCGGAAATAGTGTTGACAGGACGGTTGAATGTTGAACTTAAAATCGCTGATAAAGAGGAAGTAATTATTGAAACAAAGGGAATTGAAGTCGAAGATATTGGTGTGAATGTGAAAGGAGGTGTGCTTAAAATAAATGCATTAAAAGCATTCAAAAACAAAAATATTGAAATAAATATAACTATATATCATAAAGATTTATACGAAATTTCCGCATCTGCCGGTGCCGTTGTTACAAAGGTAGAGACGTTAAATGGAGATAAACTGGATTTGGACGTATCGAGTGGGGCAAAAATTTCTATTGATGTTAATGTTAAATCTTTAAAAGCTTTTTGCTCATCAGGAGCAAGTCTAATGTTGAGTGGTAAAGTAGAATCTGGTCAATTAACGGCATTAACGGGTGGAATGATAGACGGTAAAAAATTGGAAGCTGAACGGGCTTATGTTGTTTCTTCAACGGGCGCAAACATTTTGGTCAAAGCTATTTCAGAGCTTGACATTCGATCAAATACCGGAGGAAATGTCACTTACTACGGCACGCCAGTAAAGAAAACGATTAAAAAAGCAATGGCAGGTAAGGTGGTTAATGAATACTAGTTCGAGCCAACAAATGGATTATGTTTTTTTTCATAACCAATAGTAGTGAATTCTCCATGTCCAGGCCAGACAACCGTGTTTTCGGGTAATCTAAATAACTTTTCCCTGATGGATTCCATTAATAATTTGTGATCACAACCAGGTAAATCGGTTCTTCCGATACTTTCCCTGAATAGCACATCGCCGGCAATTAGGAAATGGTCTTTTTCACAGTAAAAAGATAAACTGGCGGGTGAATGTCCTGGCGTTAAAATGGTTTTTAATACACTGTTTCCAAAGATTACTTCATCGCCTTCCTCTAAAAAAGTAGAAGCAACGGGTGATGGTTCTGTGTAGGGAATGCCATATCGGGCGGCAACAATGGCACCCTTTTCGAGCATTCCAAGTTCTTCTTTGTGTATTTCCAGGGGCAGATTAAAATGGTCTGCGACAAATTTATTTCCTAATATATGATCTATGTGACAATGGGTATTTATAAGTCTGACCGGCTTTATTTTCAATTTATCCAGGGTATGAAGCAATTCATTTTTTTCCTGTTCGTTAGAACAACCCGGGTCAAATATAACGCCTTCCCCCGTTTCATCATATACGATGTAAGTATTTTCCTGAAACGGATTGAAAGTTAAAAAGGTAACATTAGCCATGTTTGATAGATTAAAATGTGTAAAGTTAGCTTGTTAAGTAACAAAGATTAAACACATAGGGTAAATAATTGTTAAATTTAATGTACAAATGATTAGATTTGGAATAACCACCTCACTCTCATATTTCTTCTAAATGATTTTATAAAGCAACCAATATGAATAATTCGCAGCTTTTTATCGGTTTGGTATGTTTTTTACTTTCCTCCTCTTCCCTCATATCACAGGGAACGCAAGTCGAATTTGGGAAAAATAGAGTCCAGTATCATCGTGATTTTGATGAATGGTCTCAGTATGAGAGTGATAATTTTGTTGTTTTTTGGTACGGAAGGTCCAGGAATATTGGGGAAGCGGTGGTTCAATTGGCAGAATATGATTTTGATGAAGTGCAACGCAGTTTAGAACATAGGATGAATGAAAAGGTCCAGATAGTAGTATATGCTGATCTTACAGACTTCAAACAGAGTAACATAGGGCAAGAGGAAGTTTTTGGCAATGTAGCGGGGCAAACTAAAATTATTGGAAATAGTCTTTTTGTTTATTACGACGGTGACCATTCTCATTTGAGAAAGCAAATCAGAGAGGGAATCGCCTCAGTATATTTGAATACCATGTTGTTTGGTGCTAATTTTCAGGAGGTCATTCAAAATGCCGTTTCATTAAATCTACCTCTTTGGTTTACTCAAGGTTTAGTTGCCTATTTAGGTGAACCATGGAATACGGACGTGGATAATGCACTGAGAGAGGAAATGTTAGACCCAAA
>JBMLQR010000310.1:18829-31756 GCA_049241465.1 Saprospiraceae bacterium
TTTCAAGCCACTGATTACCAGTATCCTCTGGTTTCCTGGTCGCCATCGGGAAAAGAGTTGGCTATACTGACTGAAAAAAAGGACAAATTATCTCTGGGAACCTATAATATTGAAACAAAAAAATTAACCAAAGAACCTTTAGCCGAACAATATCAACGAATTTATAGTATGGATTTTTATGATCCTTTCACACTGTTGTTTAGTGCTGATGTGAGTAGCCAGGCCGATATTTTTCTGTATTCTATAAGAACGCGCCAAACGCAGAGAATCACCAATGATTATTTTGACGACAAAGATGCGTCGGCAGTAAATATTGGAAATAAGCGGGGTATTTTATTTGTGTCCAACAGAGAAGATAGTCTTTTGAGAGCGGTTAGAAGGGATACTTTACTTCCTTTAAAGCCTTTCGATGTTTTTTATTACGATATGGAAACCAGAGGAAATGAACTGGTTAGAGTCACTAACACCCCTTTTGCCAACGAAAGAAAGCCCATAGCATTAGATACTACTCATTTTGCCTTTCTAAGTGACCGTTCGGGTATTATGAACAGAGAAACAGGTTTTCTTGAAACGTATATTCATCATATTACCAGACATGTTATCTTAAAAGATGGTATTCATCTGCGATTTGATGCTGATTCTATTCCCACCGGGTTCGATACAACCCTTATTGACAGCATTTATCTTGAACCTGTATATAAAAAGAGAGCTTTTACCGGTCTGAATTCAAATTTTGACAGGAATGTATTAGATCACTACGATGCGAATGGTCTTCAGGTTTATTCGCTAATATACAGGGAAAAAAAATATCAGATTATTAGTGAGTTGGTTGATCCAACCGTTTGGGTAAAATCAGCTAAAGTTAGAGGAATGGAAAATGCCTCCCTTCCTGTGTTAGCCTTACCCAATATAACGCCCTCTGGACGAGAAATAGCAAAAAAATCGGAGATTAACGCGAAGGAAGAGCCTCTTGATGAAAAGTATTTGTTCCAAACACCTTTTGGTGCACCGACAAAGAAAATAGAATCTTCTGTGCCCGTTCCAACAGACCAGACACCTTCTGGCTTATTGAGTGGGAATAGTACTTTTCAAAAGCCCGTGTATCGTTTGAGGCCTACACAGTTAATTCCGTATAGAACCCAGTTTCATACTGATTATGTGGTCACGCAAATGGATAATTCTCTATTATTTGGTGGTTTAGATCAATTCGCAGCTACGGCTGATGGTTTTACTGTACCACCCGCCGGAATGTTGATGAAAGTGAATTTAAAAGATTTGTTTGAAGATCATGAATTTGAGGGGGGAATAAGGGTTCCTACCGCATTCAATGGCGCGGAATATTTCTTCCTCTACCATAATAGAAAACATAGATTGGATAAAAGATGGGCCTTTTACATGAAAGATCAAAGGAATAGGTCAGACGCTAATTCATATATTCCTCAAAGAGATAGATATAATATTTTATTGGGTCAATTTACGCTTAGATATCCTTTCGATATTTTTAGAAGTTTAAGGGGAAGCGTAACTCTGAGAAGAGACCAAAATGTTCCATTAGCCACTGACGCAGCAAGTTATACCAGGCAAGTTACTGCACAACCAAGGATTGGAGCCAGATTAGAATATGTGTTTGATAATTCTTTGGAGACGGGACTTAATTTAAGGTCAGGTGCCAGATATAAGTTTTTTGCTGAATTTGTAAAGAAATTTGACTTTTCAACCAACGAAAACGGCGGGCAATCGCTAACTTTTAGTAAGGGCGTAATGAGCATATTGGGCGTAGATGCCCGTTTTTACCAACCGATTCTTAAACATAGTGTTTGGGCAACCAGAATAGCTGGCGCTACGGTAGCTGGTTCAGAAAAAATATTATACTTTCTTGGTGGCGTTGATAATTGGTTAATGCCTCAAAGAGATGATGAAATTTCTATTCCTCCAGGGGATTTTGCCTTCCAAACACTGGCTGCTAATCTTCGTGGTTTCAAGTTGAATACCAGAAATGGGAATAATTATTTACTTATCAATAGTGAATTAAGAGTGCCTGTTGCCAAATACATTTTTAAGAATATATCTTCCCAATTGATACGAAATTTTCAAATCGTTGGATTCTTTGATGTAGGTTCGGCCTGGACAGGTTTTAATCCTTATCGCGCAGATAATCCATTAAACACCACTACCTATAAAGAGGGAGAAACCATCACTGTAACAGTTAACTATTTCCGGGATCCCATCGCTGCGTCTTATGGTGTTGGCTTGAGAACCAAATTATTTGGTTATTTCGTGCGTGCTGATTATGGTTATGGGATAGAAACCAGAATAATTCAAAAACCTATTTTGCATATATCCATGGGTCTGGATTTTTAATTAGGACTGATTTTTTCGTTTAGCACCTTTTTGCGAATCCAGTTTGGAACCACTACAGCGCCTATAAATAAATAAATATAGTAGCCAAGTATTCTCCAAACGGTTGCTGTTAAGGTGGCTACGGTACTATTGGGTATATAATCGATAAGAAACCCTCCAAATAATACTTCGACAAAACCGGCTCCACCAGGAGTAGGGCTGAAGAGAGTAATTAAAAACATCGATTCAAGTCTGGCAAACAATTGAATAAGATTTGTTATTTCCCGGGAAATCTCAGGGTTAAAGGCCAATATTACCGCAAGAAGCAGCAAAAAACGAGTGCTCCACGCGCCAATGGTTGCTATTAAGGCACGCAAATGCCATAAGGCTGGTTTTATTTTTAATTCTTTGCTTGCCAGTAATATTTCATTGCCAACACGCTCGGCATCATTTCTCCATTTTTTAGTGAAGGAAAAACGAGTTAAGGTTAATAATAGTTCTTTCATTCTTACAGGGCGTAAGAATAAGCCATAGAAAAATAAAAGGGTGTAACAAAACATAAACAAGTAGGAGAAAATAAAATAATTGCCCCAGCCTCCTAGATCGCTGAATCCATGCATATCAGGCCTTATGATGATGCCTCCAAAAATAAAAAACAAGATGGGTATGGAAAATAAAAAGAATAAGCCATCCAGTACAATGGTATATAATACAATAGTTGCCGTTTTAGCAAAAGAAAGTTTTTCTTTGGCAAGCAAGAAAAAGGCAACGGCTGATCCACCAACGCTCGTAGGTGAAACAGCAGAACTAAATTCCCAGATAAAAATTAATTCAATACATTTTTTAAAATTAAATTCTTTGTCACTGAGAGAATACAATCGAAAAGAATATGAAATATGATGTACAATTAGAAAAACCAGAGCAATGCCTAACCAAAATAGTGTGAATCCATTCCATGAAATATTTTTAAGTTCCTTCCATTCTACTTGTTTCCACACCAAATAGGCTACGGTGAAAATGCCAATAATGATAGGAATAATTATCTTGTTCAGATGGATAGACTGTAAAATAGCCTCCTCTTTTTTGTCTTCAGGAATAGGAAAAGTCTCTTTTTGCATCTTTAATGATAGTGAGTTTCTTTTCCCAAAATAAGCATTTAACTTAGCATTTATTTATTTAAAGATTTTAATTTCAGGGAAATCATTATATGGAAACTCATTTACAGCGTTGGCGCTTAATATTAGGAGCGGAAGCAGCCCAGGAGGAGTCTCCATTGCTGGATAAAAATCAGTTGGAAATTGATGCTTTGCTTGCCTCCATTTATGATGCTGATAATATGGGTGCTTTAAATGGTTCCTCGCCACAAATCAGTAAATGGCTCGGGGACATCAGAAAATATTTCCCAACCCCCGTGGTTCGAATATTACAGATGGATGCTTTTGAAAGATTGGATTTAAAGCAAATGATTTTAGAACCTGAATTGCTCGCTTCTCTGGAAGTGAATGTCTCCTTGGTTGCTACCTTACTTCAATTAAAAGATGTTTTACCCGAGGAAACAAAAGATACAGCAAAAATAGTTATTCAAAAGTTGATCGAACAATTGAAAAAGGAATTGGCGCGGCCAATGGAACAAGCATATCGGGGACGCATTAAAAATAATTCAACTAAATCTGCTTTTCCTAAAGGAAAAATAGATTGGAAGAGAACCATTTTGACAAATCTTAAAAACTATCAACCCAAGGAAAATCTTATTATTCCTCAACATTTTTACCGTTTTAATGCCTACACCCCTAAATTAAGCAGACTTATTCTTGCCGTAGATCAAAGTGGGTCAATGGCAAATTCTGTTGTTCATGCCAGTATTATTGCTTGCGTGCTTGCTGGGATTCCCTCCTTTAAAACCAATCTGGTTGTTTTTGATACCGATGTGATTGACCTGACTGAACAGTTGGTGGACCCTGTTTCGTTGCTTTTTTCTGTCCAGTTAGGCGGAGGAACCCATATTGCCAAAGCGCTGAAATATTGTGAATCTCTCATTTCCCACCCAGCTGAAACTACTATAATACTTATCTCTGACCTTTTTGAAGGAGATTTGTCAGATAATATGTTTGGCATTATTGACAAATTACAATCGGGTGGGGTGAAATTTATTTCTTTGCTTTCTATTGACAATGAAGGAATTCCTTCTTATGATAAAAAAAATGGACGTAGATTGGCAGCTATGGGTATCCCTTCTTTTGCCAGTACCCCTCAACAATTTCCAAAATTAATGGCCGCTCTTTTTAATGGTCAGGATATTTCTTCAGCCACTATTTCCTGAAAAACTTTTTCTCGTTCATTTTAGATCTTGGGTGTTGATCAGACGATTTACCCGACTTTATAACATAGTTTAACCCAAATTGCCCATTAATACCTTGTGTTTTTTTTGCCACACTGAGCAAAGAATTCCAGTTTTCGATGGAAGCGAAACATTCTATATTCCCGATATTAATGCCAATATGATTACTCAACTGTACTTGCCCGTTTAAGTGATATTGTAAATTACATCCCACATCTAATACCGGGTTCAATGTCAAAAGGTAACCAACTCCTGCGGTGGCATGAAGGATCTTTGTGTATTTTTCAAGGAATAAATATCCGTTTAAATGACTACTCCTGGATATAGAGTATCGTCCATGCAGAAACAATTTAGCGGGCAAATGACTGGCGTAAGAAATTTTTTCACTTAAAGGAGTAAGTTGTGTTTCAATGGAATCTACCCATTTATCAAAATTAGCATCAATAGATTGACCCGCATCCAATAATGGCAAACCTTCAAAAGTAACAGATTTATTCAATGATATTTGCCGGGCATTTTTCCAAAAAACGGTTCCCATATCGACAATGGCCCCTGAAAATGACCCTTTTTCTGATTGATATTGAAACCCAATATCAATGGCAGCACCTAAATTTGCGAAAGGTTGACGTGTATTTATGGGGGCTGTATTTACTAAGTAATTAATTTTTCCCGTTAAAGAATAATCCTCTGGATGAGTATAAATACTAGCTTCATCGGTTAAGGTTTTTACATCAGTTAATCCGTCGAGGACTTTGATTTTAAAACCCCAGCTAAAAGCAGGATCCGTTTTCAGTCTGAAACCCATTTGTAAAAAAAGCTCTTGATAAGCTAAGGCATCGAGACGGGAGGATAAAATTACGTTCTCACCAATAAAGGGTTTGTTACCTTCATAAGCAAGAAGAGCCAATGATTTTGGAAATTGAATCATTGCTCTGCCCACAAATCTATGCCCCAAGGCAATCCAAAGATTTTCTCCCGCCTTAAATCCAATCGAAAAAGTATTTATTTGTGTTCCAAGATTAATCCTATTTATCGTGTCCATAGATTGAATGGCGCTGTTAAGATCCAGGTTAATACGGTTTAGGGAATCTTTAGATGAAGATTTGTATAATGAAAAGGGCGACCATTGAATACCACCCTGAACGTAGGGAAGGGATAAAACCAGATTTTTCTCCGTCGGAAAATTTGCTGGATTAAGTAAGTTTCCTTGCCATTTTTCAGGAACCAGATTCAAAGCAAACGAATGTTGGCTAAAAACAGCGGAGTGAAAACTGAGTGAAAAGATAAAAGATAGGAGTATGCTTTGTTTTTTGATCATGAGAAAGAGGCTTAATAGGTTGCTTGTAAACTTAGTTTTATAGATAATTGCTGCCCCTTTTTTATTTCAATAAATTCTTTTTCGTTTTTTAATGTACTGAGAAATGCGCTTATGATGAAGCGATTTGACGCTCGTAAAGCCTTCATTTGACTTTCAGAAACAGGGAAATCGAAAATTTCTGCCGTAGGATTTAGGGAGGAAGAAGTTTTTGCGTTTGATATAATGCCAGGCCCTCCCGTCATTAATGAATCTAGTTTATTTCCTTTGTCATCCATAAAGTAGCATTGCCCATGAATAGACATGGGGATGGAGTTGGTTGAAATGATTCTTACCGTTCCCCTGTTCACTCTTTCCAGCAAACCTAAATTCAAAGGAATAGTGTCAGACAATGGGTAGTTTCTTAATTGCCCGGCTAAAGGAATATTTACTTTAGCAGAAATTTTTAATTGGTCATTTCGGTGGATTGACCCGAGTCCATTGGGTAAGTTTTTGGTATTTAGCTCTGCGGTAAGACGAAAATTAAGTGCCGTTGCTTTTTTATTAAATATCGTTTTAATGGGATTTGGAGAGGATATGGACACGGCAGAATCGCGTCTTATCAGATTTGAGGAGGTAGCTATTCCTAAATTGAATATTTGGTTATTATTAAAAGCGATGAGCGATTCTTTTTTTCCATCGGGAAGACTTATAATAGTAGTTGGAATAGAAAATTGAATGGGGATGAGAAAATTATGTTCAAAGAATAGCTGAACTTCGGGGCGGTCAAAGTTTAAATCACTGTCATAGAATGGTTTTAGAAAATCGAGGGATTTTTCTATTTTCCCAAAATCTAATTCATATTTATTGAAAGAGGCTTTTATGACCTTCCATGTAGGTTTTGATAGCCTAATCGCGGCATTGCTTAAGGTGTATAATTTTCCTGATTTTCCTTTTGCTTCGTAGGAAAGACTGATTCTTTTATCTTTTATAAGTAGAAATTTACCTGACAGGGGAAGTGAATGTAGCGCATTGGTAGAGGAAGGTTTTAGTCCAGTGCCACTATATGCGGGTAAAGGTATAGTTTGGAAAAGCTGGTTATTTAAAGAATCTGCAAAAGGTAGTTTAAGGGTAATGTCTATAGGTTCATTGAAAGAATTTTCAAAAAACCATTGTAAATCACCTCCTCCAAATTGAACGGAGACAGGATCTATGCCATTAGGTAATGAAATAGGGAGGAATAAATTATTTTGATTTATTGGAATAATAGAGGGGAATAAGGCATCTATTTCGCCTGTAAATTGTAGTGCGTTTACTTCCTGTAAAACCGTTGAATAGGAGAAATTAATAAATCCACTCGCATCGGTGGTAAAAGTAGCTGGTAATGAAAGGTTTAATAAAAAGGAAGCTGGCTCAAAAATAGCATTTCCAAGAGGAAAAGCCAATTCGGGAGAAGGGTCTGAGAAATTGATATCCTTTCCTACATCACAACTGTTGCAAAAAATAAATAAAAGTATAATGCGTATATTAGACATATAGAACTATTTTGAAACCAATGTTCAAAGATAGTCCTAAATAGTGCAATGAGAATAAATAATATTGGACAGAAAGGCGCATTATCCGTTCTCAGAACCTTCTAATATTCGTGCATTTTCAGCCACTTGAAGGGCCTCAATGATGCCGTCAATTTGTCCGTCCATAATCTGGTCCAGATTGTAAAGCGTTAAATTAATACGATGATCTGTGCAACGATTCTGTGGGTAATTGTAGGTTCTGATTTTTTCAGAGCGATCGCCGCTACCTACCAGACTTTTCCTTTGGGCGGCAAGTTCAGACTGTTTTGCCGCAGTTTGTTGATCCAGAATACGCTGATACAGTTTTTGCATGGCAATTTCCTTGTTTTGATGTTGGGAACGACCATCTTGACTTTCAGAAACTATACCTGTTGGGAGGTGAGTAATTCTAATAGCCGATTCTGTTTTATTAACATGCTGACCACCCGCACCACTGGCACGAAAAGTGTCAATTTTCAGATCTGCACGATTTATATTAATTTCTTCGTCTTCCCAAACAGGAATAATGGCTACGGTTGCCGCTGAGGTATGAACGCGTCCCTGAGACTCTGTTTTGGGAACCCGCTGAACTCTATGTGCTCCGGATTCAAATTTCAGATGGCCATACACTTCATCTCCCTGTATTTCGAGAACTATCTTGGAATAGCCTCCTAAAACTCCTTCAGTAACATCGAGAACTTCTGTTTTCCAACCTTTGTTTTCCATATATCTTGAGTACATGCGAAAGAGATCAGAAGCAAAAATAGCCGCTTCGTCACCACCTGTACCCGAGCGAATTTCGAGAATAACATTTTTGCTGTCTGCAGGATCTTTTGGAATAAGCAGCATTTTAATTTGCTCCTCTAGTGCTAACTTTTGAGGTAGAAGAACCGATAATTCCTCATGGGCCATTTGGCGCATATCAAAATCATTATCTTTTAACATTTCCTGAGATGTATTGATATTGCCAATAATATCGGCATATATTAAATAGCATTCAATTAAAGGTTTAAGATCTTTATATTCTTTGTTTACTTTTTTATATCGGGAAAGGTCGGAGACTAAATCAGGATTTCCTAATTGTTCCTCTAATTGCTCATACCTGCTATAAATGGCGGTTAATTTATCAATCATAAAGCGATATCCAACTTAATAATCTGGTGTTACATTCAAAACGCAAAAGTACGATTTTCCATGGTAAAACGCTATTTGTATTTATTTTTTGAATCTATTTACCGATAAATAACAAAAAATGACCGTTTCCTAAAAAAAATATACCGCTTACAGTATAAATTACATTTTTCTTTATATCTTTGTTTTGCTTATATAAAAAATACTAACAGCATGGCTCTTTTACTTGGTATTGAATCATCATCTGAATATTGTACTGTTTTGTTGTGTGAAAATGGAGAGGTTAAATCCATCGTTCAGCACACAGAGGCTTTTTCACATGCTGCAGTACTTACCAGAATGATAGAAAGCTGCCTGGAAAAGGTGTCTTTAAATATAAAGGATTTAGAAGGTATATTCATCAGTATGGGACCGGGCTCTTATACCTCTTTAAGAGTAGGGGTCAGTACGGCTAAAGGTATAGCTTTTGCTCAGAATATTCCGGTTATAGCTATTCCTACCTTAAAAATATTAGCCTTAAGTGCATTAAAATATAACCAAATAAATGATGCATTATATATAGGTATGACTGACGCGAGGAGAATGGAGGTTTATATTGGTATTTATAATCAAGAGGGTGATGAAATAGGTGCGAATCATGCGTTGATTTTAAATACTAATTCGTTTGATGCATATAATAATCAGATGTTGGTTTTTGCCGGCGACGGTATATCAAAAGCAAAAAGTATGTATGAGGAAAAGAAAAACTTAGTCTGGACCTCAGCAAATATGGACTGGTCAGTATTTGCTAAGCTCGGTGACGAAAAATATAAAAAGGGTGATTTTTCCGATTTGGTGCATGGTGAGCCTATTTATCTTAAGCCACCTAACATTACCACGGCGAAAATAAACCATTGAAATAAATATAATAAAGTCATTATATATAATAAATTTATATATTTGGACTTTAAATAATATTACTTGTTGTTGTACATTTTTACCCCCAAACATTAAAAAGGTACAGTATTTGTAATATGATAATTGCGAAACCATTTCATTCCATCACAGGTTAAATTAAAACGATGAAAAACAAAATTTTAGAAAAAGAAGGACAGCTAAATTTCCCCCTGGATTACGCTGGTATTCGAAAAACTTTAATTTTATTGCGTTCGGTAAATCATAAAGTTCGCCAACGTATCATTGAAATCATTGGACAAGGGAAGAAAATAGTTGTTACAGATATATGTAACGAAATTAATCTTGACCAATCTGCTGTTTCTCAACATTTGGCTGTTTTAAGGCAATCCGGTGTTGTACAAACGGAACGGCGGGGAAAATATATATTTTATTTTTTGAATGTGGAGAAGTTGTATCATATACAATCACTGGTGCAATTGGAAGCCATTCAAAATGAGCGTCTAATGGAGGCATTTGAACCACAGGGACGCAAGCGTCAATTCTTCTGGCAGTAATTCTTAATATATAAAAATCACTTAGTCTGTCCATTCAGGAAAATTGGTACGGTATTTGATTTTTTGTGGCTGTGTTATTTTACTTATTTTTAAAAAAGACTAAATGAGAAAGCAAAAAAACGAGACTATCATCCTTAAAAAAGGACAATCGGACATTCCATTAGATTATGCAGAGTTGCGCAAAGCCGTTTTGGTTTTACGTGCGATCAACCACAAGTTAAGGCAGCGTGTAATTGATCAGCTGGATGAGCATGGTAAAATGACAGTGACTGATCTCTATGTTAAATTGCGCTTAGAACAATCAGTAGCATCACAACACTTAGCTATTTTACGTCGCGTAGGTGTTGTTGAAACTACCAGACAAGGTAAGTTTATTCATTACTCCCTTGACAAAAATCGTTTAGAGCAGATTGCACGTTTAGTGGATGAGTTAGCTGGGTAAGACCCACATTTTTCAAAGTTAATTTGGTATGTCTCAAGTTACCCCCCTCTGGGAAAATGCCTGCAAAAACCCTCAGTTGCGGCATTTTCCCAAATCTTAAAAAAAAGTGAAATGCACACACTTCTATTTTAAATTTTTAGAACTATGAGAAAAGTAAAAGAAAAAATCAACTTCAACCAGGAGCGGTTAGATAACTCTACCGACATCTTGAGGGCACTCGCCCATCCGTTACGCATCAAAATTTTGTCGTTTATTGATCAAAATGATGAAATAAATGTAAACAAAATTTACAACACGCTCGACTTAGAGCAATCTATCACCTCTCAACACTTAAGCGTTCTAAGGAATGCTGATGTGGTACACACGAACAGGGAGGGTAAGTTTGTGCAATATAGCATCGACTATACAAAGATAGATAGAGCAGTACAGGCGATTAAGTCGTTTCTGCAATCGGAGAATTAAAAACATCAAAGCATAGGGGCGATTTTGTAGGTTAACCTTCAAAATTGCCTCTTACTTCTTTGGGTTCGTCGTCCTGGTTTTCTTCCAGCCGGAAAAATTGTTTGTAACTAAAAATAATGAATATTACACCTAATGTAATGGCAACATCAGCAATATTAAATACGGGTTTGAAATAGGGGATATGTAGCATATCTACTACTTTCCCACGTAAAAATCCAGAGTATCCACCATTTTCAGGGAATGCTTCTGCTACGTCCCCGTGATAATATGATTCAGAAAAAATAATTCCATAAAACGCACTGTCTAAAATATTTCCAAGGGCTCCTGATAATATGAGGCTAAAACTAATAAGTACTAATATTTTTGCTTTCTCCACGATGAGCCGGTGGACAAAAAATAGTAAGAACGATACAGCGATGATTCTAAAGGTACTCAGCAAGAGTTTCCCATATACTCCCTGAAGGGCAAATCCAAAAGCCATGCCGTTGTTTTCAACGAAATGTATGGAAATCCATGACCATCCAAACAATGGAAATTCTTCACCATAAGTAAGATGGGTTTTTACCCAAATCTTAAGTCCCTGATCTAGTAATAAAATGAACATCACAATGGAAGCAACCATTATGAATCGTTTATGAACCGTTTGCTCTTGCATTAATCTAAATCTTCGATGATTTCTTCCTCTTCATTACTTGCCGGATTCTGGATACTTGCTTTATGTCTTCGCACCAAAGGATTTGCATGATCTAATTTAAACTGTTGACGTGAACGAACTAAATCGATACAAGTAAAAAGAGCTGTTCTAAATGAACTGGGATCTGCCACATTCTTTCCCGCTATCTCAAAGGCCGTACCGTGGTCAGGCGAAGTTCTCACAAAAGGAAGGCCAGCAGTGAAGTTAGTCCCCCCGCCAAAAGATAGCAGTTTAAAAGGAATTAAACCCTGATCGTGGTACATGGCTAATATGGCGTCATATTTTGCATAATTACCAGAGCCAAAAAAACCGTCAGCTGGAAAGGGGCCAAATACCAAGGTACCATTTTTCTTACACTCAATGATAGCAGGTCTGATGATTTCATTTTCTTCATTTCCTATGGCACCTCCGTCGCCCGCATGCGGATTTAAACCCAGGATGGCTATAGTAGGTTTGTCTATTCCAAAATCTTGCTGGAGTGAGGTCTCCATTAAATGGATTTTTTTGATAATTTGACTCTTTGTTATGGCACTTGCCACTTTGTTTACTGGTAGGTGATTTGTGACTAGTCCTACCCGTAAATTATCTTGTACCATGAACATAAGACTTTCAGATTGACCAAAAGCATGGGTGAGATATTCTGTATGTCCCGGAAAACCAAATTTGGCTAATTCCATGGTTTCCTTGTTTATGGGGGCTGTAATTAACCCATCAATTTGACCATCTTTTAATTCTTTAACTGCACCTGCCAGTGATTTAATTGCATATACGCCTCCCTCTTCCGTAATTTGGCCTAAATTAATATTTACACTTTCCTGCCAACAATTGACAACATTAACTACGTTCGGTTGAAATTTTTCACCATTACGCACTTGTTGAAAGGGAAATTCAAGTTCTGTGATGTTTTTATGGTAAGACAAAACTTTTGCAGACCCATATACTACGGGAGTACATAAGTTTAGAATGCGGGGATCTGAAATGGTTTTGATAATGACCTCAAGTCCAATACCATTGATATCACCGACACTTATACCTATTTTTGGCTTTTCCATACTTTACAATTATTGTCTCTTAACCAGAGAATATTCACTATAAGTACAAATTTACTTAATTTCTGATAAAGGACAAAGGAGAGTTTTAGAAGGGTATATTCAATTATAAAAAAATGACATTTGTCATTTTGATTTTTTGTAATAAAATTCATATCTTGCACGGAATTTTC